>JARGNC010000222.1 GCA_029212425.1 Phycisphaerales bacterium | reverse complement strand
AGGTTGGAGTTGGTGGTGTCCGCGCCGAGGTTGGCCCATTCACCGATCCAACTGTCCCCAAGATGCCCGGCGTGTGCTTTGTTCGCATATCCCTGGAAGATCGTGCCCCCGATTTCTCCCGCGACTTTGCAGACGGGACCGATCGCGGTATTGGGTTTGATGTTGGACTGTTCGAGGACGGTCGATCCCGGTCCGATGTATGCAGGACCAGTGATGATTGTGCCGGGACGGATGGTCGCGTTTTCGTCGATGACGATCGCGCCAAGCTCGGAGTTGAGGATCACGCCTGGCATGACGACCGCGTCTGGATGGATCGCGACGCCTTCTGCGCCGAGGATCATGACCCCTGTGGGGGGTTCAGTCACCGTCGGCATCGTCGGGACGATCGCTTTGAGGTCGTAGTCCAAACACCGATCGCGGAACGCTCTCCAATCCCAAGGCGTGCGCATCAGGACGGTATCGTCGATCTCGATCGCTTTCATCTCGGGATTGCCGCCGCTGAGTAGCTCGCGGACATTGGAGCTGGTCAAACAGACCGCGACCATGTCTTTGGTGGATGCTTCGATGAGGACCTCGCCAAGATTCAGATCGCGGATCGCTTCGATCGGGAGCGGACATCGTCCATTGATGAGCAGGATCGGTTCGTCGGATTCCTCTGGAGGCTGATTGACCGGAACCCCGGATTGGTCTTCGGTGAGTTCTTTGAGCTCATTGGACACCACAATCCCGATCGGTTCAAGATCAAACGCTCGCGTCAGTCGCTCAGCGGTGGTCAGCGCGCCGGTGCGGATCGCGTGCGGTGGACGGAGGTCAGCGAGCGGTCCCAGATTGGCGTGCGCGTCGTTGAATAGGATGGATTTGCGTGATGTGCTCATACGCGAGGATCGTAGGCATCGACCCCGGTTTTTTGGCTACTTGATGTGCCGAGCGAAGCGTGTAGGAATCGTGGTCTGGAACCCAAACGCGGGTGTCAGCGCGAAGAAAATGAACGACAGGAACAACGCGCCCGCTCCGGTGTAGAGCGATGACAAGGTGTGGTCGATCAGTGCATCTCCCGGATCCCACGCGATCTTGTCTCCCGCGAGGGAACGCATGGTGATCAGCGCGACGACGAGGATCTCCGCGATCAGCGATGCGAGGACGGAAAGGAACGCGATGGTGAGAGGGTTCCTGCGGACGACCATCCCTCGGACGGAGAAGATGAACTGGGCCGCGAGAAGGTATCCGAGTGCGTACGGCCCGATCAGGGTGACCGGTCCGCCGTTGTCGTGGTTGATTGGGGTCAGCAGGTCCATCGCGATCCCAAGAACAATGGCGCACCAGAGCGCGTGCCGTCTTGGTGCGTAGAGCGCGACGAAAACCATGAGTGGGAGGACGACGCTCGGATGCACGCCGCTCGCGCCGGCGTCGAACACTGGGAGCAGCGCCATCTCAAGACCGAACCCAACCCACGCGAAAAAGAGGAGCACAAACCAGTTCATGGATTGTCCCCGCTCAGGTCTGGGACTCGGAAGTAGACCTCCGGAACTGCACGCAGATCCACGCTCGGACGGACAGTGATCCGTTGTCGCAGCGGCTGGTTCGGCGAAGGCGCGATGCTTTCGATCTTTCCGATCAGGAGCATCTGTGCATGTCTCGGCCATTGATCGTCGTAGAGGCGGACTTCCATCCCGACTTGGATCAAGTTTTCACTATCCGTACCATCAGTTGGTATCGTGACATCGCCTTCGAGGAGACCTTTGCCAATCGGTGAGAGCATGCAGAGAGTGGTGTTTTTGCCGGTATCGTCGAGCATGACATAACCAAGCAATGGCTGCGCGTCTTTAGCAGTGATCGGGAGCACCAGTGCGGTGCGATCGTCAGATTCCGTTACGCGTCCGCAGAGTTGGACCGCGTTGACCACAACAACGGTGGATCTGGTGATGCGCTCATGTCCTCCAGAGCGGATCACCAAGAACTCGCGTGAGATCCCGGTCACCGGACGCGGGATCTGAATGACGGGGTTGTTCGGAGTCAATCCAGCTCCTGATGTAATCTCGTCAATACGAGCGGTGAGCCGTGTATTTTCTTGCTGTTCGCGATAGAGCAAGGCGCGGTATCGGTCAAGCTCGGACTGGAGCGTCCGCTCTCGCTGGGTCGCGTTGGGGTTCCCGACGGACTGGGGGATGACGAGGTTCTTTGCCATTGTCATTGGATGCGCGATTGGTGAGATCACGACACGTGCTTGGGCACCGAACCAGTTGGTCCAATCGAGCCACGCGGATGGGAGCAGGCACATGATGATGCAGGTCCCAACACACAAAGGCATCGACCAACGAACAAGCGCGGGTTGATGTTGCATTTCAGGACTCCCAGTGATGGAAACAATGACGACTCACCACAGCATACACGATCATTGCGATGGTGTGGTGGTTGTGCGAGGGATCAGATGTCCGAGTTGTTCTCGAGCGTGTCCTTCCAGACATCGATATTTTCGAGGTAGATCGCGGTCCCGCGAGCGACGCAGGTCAGCGGGTCTTCTGCGAGCGTGACATCGAGACCGGTCGCTTTGGTGATCTGGATCGGGAGACCCGCGAGCAGTGCGCCACCACCTGCGAGGGTGATGCCGTTCTCGACGAGGTCCGCAGCGAGTTCGGGTTCCGCTCTTTCGAGGGTCCGAGTGATCGCTTCGATGATGTTGGTGATGGGTTCTGAGAGCGCTTCGCGGACTTCCTGCGAGGTGATCGTGGTTTTGCGGGGAAGTCCCGAAACCATGTCGCGTCCTCGGACTTCCATTTCTGATTCTTCGCCTGTTGGTGCTGCGGAACCGATCTGGATCTTGACGCGTTCAGCGGTTTGCTCACCGATCATCAGCGAGTAGTTGCGTTTCATGTGCGCGATGATCGCTTCGTCCATATCGTCGCCCGCGACGCGTACGGATTCACAGTTCGCGATGTCCGCGAGCGCCATGATCGCGACCTCGGTTGTGCCGCCCCCGATATCGACGATCATCGAAGCGGTTGCTTCCGCGAATGGGAGTCCGGCACCGATTGCCGCTGCGATTGGTTCTTCGAGCAGGTAGGTCTTGCGAGCACCTGCGTGTTCTGCAGAATCAAACACGGCTCGCTTCTCGACCGCGGTGAT
>JARGNC010000221.1 GCA_029212425.1 Phycisphaerales bacterium | reverse complement strand
GGTTCCGAATCCGGGGATCGAGTTGATCTGGCGTGAGTTGAGCCAGCGGTCGGTCTGGATCTCGACGGTGGGGAGGGGGAAGTCTACAGTGAGTTGTTCTTTGAGCCCGGTGACCACTGCTTGGGCGATCGATTCGAGGGTCGGGCGTGTTGTGTCCCAGTCTTCGGGGAGGGTGTAGTAGTTGCCTTCTTTGGAGAGTCCTCTGGTGGACTGAAGGACCTGTGAGCGGATGATTTTGTCTGCTTCGAACATGATGTCGAATCCGCGCTGCTCTCGGTAGGCGATTTCGATATTGCGGCGCTCACCGGCGAAGTCGCCCGGGTATTTGCGGGTGCCTTCCGGGAGGTTGCGGTCGGTGCGCCAGATCTTGTTGAGCTCGACGCGGTCCACGACCACGCCTTCCTGGATCGCGATCTTGTCGAGGGTCAGCCAACCCATCTTCACGCGAGCGGGTTGGGTGTATCCGATCTGGTATTCATTCTCTAGCGGCGACTGTGCTTTGTATTCATCGAAGAACGCTTGGAGTTCCGACTCGCTTGGATCTGGAATGTTGGTAGCGAAGAGGTCACCCTTGATCAGTGCAGCGTCTACTGCGACCGCGTCGAACCGCTGCTTCGCGGCGTGCATCGCTCCCAGATCCGAGAATGCTGGGATCGAGGTGAACACGCGGTAGAGGCGTTCGATCCCTCGCGCTGCGGCGAGTGTGCGATAGACCTCGTCTTCAGTGATCCCTCGCATCATGCCGGTCGCGAGGGAGATGTTGCGTGTGAGCGCGTTCTCGAGTTGGGTGGTCATGTCCGCGAGTGCTTGGGTTGCTTCCTCTTGTGAGGTGAACATCCCTTGCTGTGCTTGCTGCTGGATGACAGAGGCGGCTTCCCGCTGCGCGAGCATCGGGATCCATCCGCGTCCTTCGCCGGACTCTCCGATGAGTCCCGCGTCGCGTGCTTGTTTGGTCAGGAGCAACCAGTGCTGTTCCGCTTCGTCTCCTGAACCTTGCGAGAGTCCGAGTCCGCCTTGGTCGAGGGACGCGAAGACGCGTGGGTAGACGCGCTTGAGGACGGAGAGGTCGAAGCTTGCTCGTTGGAAGTCGAATCCGTTGAAGGTGGACCCATCCGCGAGCTTCGCAACCGCGGCTTTGCGTGGATCTGGGGAGAGCTTCCCGAGGATCGGTTGGAAGAGGAACACGACCATCAGCAGCGAACCACCGACGGCGAGGATGATGAGCTGGTACTTGCGAATGAACTTGAGCATGTCGGCTCCGTTGGGATGCGATCAGGAATTGACCGCAATGGGGGTGATCATATCAGGATCATAAAAGCAAATCCCCGGCGTTGGCCGAGGATTCGCATGAGATTGCATGTTCATCCCAGACCGTCGCATGCGACGGAAGGGTTTGTGTTTTGCTTAGCGGTAGAATTCGATGATGAGGTTGGTGTTCACATCGAATGGGATCTGGTCCTTGGTTGGGAGCGCTGCGACCTTCGCGTTGAGTTCCGAAGGGTTGAAGGCGATCCAGCCTGGGACTTCGTGTCCGCCCATGGATTCCATGTTCTCGCGGACGACCTTCTCGATCTTGGTCTTGACCGTGACGACATCACCCACATCGAGGCGGCGTGATGGGATGTCACACTTGACGCCGTTGACGAGGACATGACCGTGACCGACGAGCTGGCGTGATGCCCAGATCGTGCGGACCATACCGGTCCGGCGGACAACATTGTCGAGACGACGCTCAAGGAGCTGCATCAGGACATCGCCCGAGTTGCCTTGCTTGCGCTTCGCTTCTTCAACAGTGCGACGGAATTGTTTTTCGAGGATGTTGTAGTGGTAGCGGAGTTTTTGTTTTTCGACCAAGCGGATGCCGTAGTCACGGAGACGACGACCACGGAAGCCGTGCATACCTGGAGGGGTGAGTTGACGCTTTGAGGTGTGCTTTGGGGTGTCACAGATGGGGACACCAACACGACGCGAGAGACGGACCTTTGGTCCTGTGTATGTAGCCATAGCGGCTCTGCCTTTCTTCCGTCCGTACGAAGGTGTTTCGTACGGTGCTACTTGGGAGTAGCGACCATGTCGGGTGGCCGAGTCTTCGGTCCGACGGATTGGCCCGGGCACGATGCCCAAGGGGAAGGGATTGAAGGCGGGGAGGGGGTGGATGTCAAGGAAAAGCAGTGCGGCTAGGGGTGATTCAGAGCTGCAATTATTATCGCTGTAGATATTTATAGATGCTATTGGGCCCATTTTATTGTACGATGGGTATTGGTATGAGGATTCAATCATTGAGGGAGATAGATATGTGTACTCGATTGTTTGTTGCGGTTTTGGCTGCTTTTCTGGGATCGAGTGTTGCCAGGGCCCAGCTTATCAACGATTCCTTCACCTACCAGGGCACAATCAGCGACCTGGGCGTCCCCGCTGACGGGCTGTACGATGTGAAGTTCACGGTCTACGACGACGAGGTCGGTGGATTCGCCATCCCAGGAGCCACTACGACCGTCTTCAATATCCAGGTCACCGACGGGCTCTTTGAGGCGTTTGTGGACTTCGGGGGCTCCGGATCGGTCTTCGATTCCAACCGCTACCGCTGGCTCGAGCTTGAGGGTAAGCCTTCATCGAATCACAGCTTCAACACACTCGCTCCAAGACAGCGCATCACCCCCGCGCCCGTCGCCAACTTCGCGCTCCGAGCCGAGAGCGCCGAGTACGCGGAGACTTCAGGCACCACCCTCCAACAGGCGTTTACCAACGGCTTCTACATCCTGACCGGCTCCCAGCCTGTCCTCATACGAGGCAGACCCGGATCCGATGGAGGACTCGATGTTGGAGGCACCCTCTCCGATGGTAACATCTCCATCTTCAACTACGACAGCAAGCAAACCCACAGACTGGATGTCAACTCAAATACCGAGAGTGGTCAGTTCACATTGTTCGACGGGAGCGAGAACCCGACCTTCCAGATGTACACAGACCTCTTCACAGGAGTCGGGGGGACCATGACCATCTCCCGAGCCGATAGCAATGTCGGGTTCAGTTTCGTGGGCAGCGACATCCTCGACTCATCTCCGAAGATGTTCATCCTCGGAGAAGCCGCAACGATGCGCTTTGACACGAATCATTTGGGGGATACCTCCGTGATGCTCCCGAATAGAGCGATC
>JARGNC010000220.1:1236-3187 GCA_029212425.1 Phycisphaerales bacterium | reverse complement strand
AGTTTCTGAACAGCAGATGACCCAGAGCTTTGCCTTTGGTGGGAATGAATATCCAAGCGCGTATGCGAATGATCGGCAGATCATCAACCAAGGAGATCGAATCGCGCAATGGCTGCACGCCCAAGGGTATCGTGGTCTTGTTGGGATCGACTTTATCGTGACCACCGAGAACAAGGTCTTTGTGGTCGAGATCAATCCTCGCGTGAACACATCGACATTCCCGCTCTTGATGTGCGATCGGCTCGGTTGCTCTGCATTCCGGCTGGTCACTGGGATACCTGCTGGTGGACACGCTGGATTTGCGAGTATTGCTGAGTTCCTTGGTGCTGGGTTGCTTTACGATTCGGATCGTGGGAACGGCGTTGTCCCGCTGATGATCCCCACATCTGATCGCCCGGTTCTTGATGCGATGATCTTCGCGGATGATCTCGAAACAGTAAGGACACTCGCTGATGAACTCGACGAACGATCCCAAAAGAGATCACCTTCCGTCGGAGTCCCGACATGAGTGGAATCGCAACAATCAACGGCCGTTTGTATCTTGATGGGGAAGATGTTGCCCACGCCGCAGATCGGTTCGGTACACCGATGTATCTCTATGCCGGTGATTCGATCGTGGCTGGTGTTGGTGAAATTCGAGAATCACTCGGAGACCTCGTCGAGGTGTACTACTCCATCAAAGCGAATCCCGCGATTGGTCTATGCAAGTTGATCCGCGATGCAGGAGTAGACGGTGCTGAGATCGCATCGAGCGGAGAACTTGTCGCGGCTTTGCGGAGTGGGTTTGATCCATCCACAGTTCTCTTTGCTGGACCTGGCAAGACCGACGATGAACTCACTCACGCGATTCACACAAAGATTGGCCAGATCAATGTTGAATCACAGAATGAACTCAACCGTGTCGATGCCATCGCGGCTAAGCATGGAACTGTGCAGCGCATCGGGATACGGGTCAACCCTGAATCGGATTCCTTAGGACAAGGCAAAATCCGCACAGGTGGGGGGGCACAAAAGTTTGGTATTGATGAATCCAAAGTTGTCAACGCAATCAAGCTGGCATCCGAGCTGGAGCATGTCGAGTTCGTAGGGCTGCACACGATGCTGGGCTCGCAGGTGCTCAATGCGGAACTGATGCTCGAAACCTGCAAAAACGCGCTGTGTATGGCGGCGCGTATCGGTGAAGCAGCAAATGTCCAGATCAAATCACTTAACTTTGGAGGGGGCTTGGGGGTTCCGCACAAAGATGACGATCCTGTGTTCGATCTCAAACACTTTGGCAAACGACTCGTAGAAATCATCTCTTTTGCCAAGCAAACTCAATCACTCGCGGGGCTCAGATGCATGATCGAACCTGGAAGGGTGCTGGTCTCTGAGCACGGGCTGTATGTCTCACGCGTCATTGATGTCAAAGAATCAGTCGGAAAGTCGTTCGCGATTCTTGATGGTGGAATCCATCAAGCCCTCCTCCCGATCACCGCAAACTCGTACCGGATGTCCATCGCGAATCGTGCCGGTATCCAAGGCGGGACACCTGTCCTCTTGGGTGGACCGCTCTGTACTTCTGCAGATCAATGGTGATCCGAAGTTGCCCTCCCAGACATACAGATCGGCGATGTGGTCGCAATGCACAACTCCGGTGCGTATGGGCTCTCCGCTTCGATGAATATGTTCCTGAGCAGGGGGACACCGATTGAAGTCCTTGTCCGCAATGGTTCATGCTCAGTCATCCGTGAGCGATCGACTCCAGAGTCCGTGCTCGATGGGCAAATCATTCCCTAGACTTCTCCATGCGGATCATCGAAACCGCCAACCAGATGCAGTCGTGGGGTGTGGATCGTATTTCCGAAGGGGATTCCATCGGATTTGTTCCTACGCAGGGCTGCTTACACGAGGGGCATGCAAGCCTGCTGCGCCGAGCGAAAGCCGAGTGTGACCGAGTTGTGCTCAGTGT
>JARGNC010000220.1:0-1136 GCA_029212425.1 Phycisphaerales bacterium | reverse complement strand
CTATGTCCGAGTCCCGGATCGGCTCGTCATGCGAATGGACGGCAAAGGCTATCCATGGCATTTCGACGGCGTTGCAACGGTGGTTCGCAGACTCTTTGAGATCGTCAATCCAACCAAGGCGTACTTCGGTCAGAAAGATATCCAGCAACTCGCGATTCTCGATTCGATGAACCAATGGCTCAATACTGGGATCGACATTGTTCAAGTCCCCATCTTCCGCGATGCAGACGGTCTTTCGTCAAGTTCCAGACTCACCCTGCTAGATCCTCACCAACGCTCCATCGCGATTAATGTCACTCAGATCATCAACCAGCATTCAAAGCAATCCGGTCAACAGGCCAAGACCGTTCTTGAGTCGCTCAAGAATGCGTTGAATGAACTCAGTGTTTCAGAAGATCAACTGCAGGTTGATGCCATCGAGTGTATCGATCCAAAGTCCTTGGACCCGGCAATGGTGATCGGCCAGAACTCTGCACTCTATGTTGCGTTTGTGATCAACGGACTCCGTTTGGCAGAGACGCGCTGGTGCGAGTGATTGGGGATCATTGTCAAAACGAGAGTCGTCCAACACCGATTCGCATTGCGATGCTTGAAGCCATGCGTTTGGCGAGCTCAGTAAACAAAGCCGCATCCGATGCGGAGAACACATCGTTGACTGTGTTGGTGAAGACCGTCACCCATCGACGGAAATGTGCTTCTGTGAGACCGCCGAACTTGTGCGCTTCGATCGGACGTCCGGAGTATGTCCCAGCTCGCATGATTGCTGAAGACCAGAATCGGGTCATGGTCGCGTAGTGCGTAGACCAATCCGCGACGCGTTCTTGGAAGATTGGGCCGAGCAGTGAGTCTTGCTGTGTTCTGCTATAGAACAACTCAACCATCTCTCGGATTTTGGATTCTGTGATCGTGGAACGCTCAGAACTGGTCTTGCCGAGGGATCGGGTGAGTTCGAGTTCAACGGGTTTTTGATTTGGGTGTGGCTCCAGCATTGTCAAACTCCAGTACCCCCTCAACGGGCATTGGGCTGACCGCTGCGAGAGCGAATCAAAGAAGAAACGGTGCGAGAGGGATTCGAACCCACGGACCCCTTTCAGGGTCACTCGATTTCAAGTCGAGCGCCTTCAACCGCTCAGCCA
>JARGNC010000219.1 GCA_029212425.1 Phycisphaerales bacterium | reverse complement strand
TCACAAACTTCACCCCCCTCTTCGCTCGTCCCATGCCTGGATACGACACGCTGGATCTCGCCATCCCGCCGATGCTCACCATGCTCCGCGCTTGCGAAGACCACCGCCCCGATGTGATCCATATCTCGACCCCCGGCGCTGTCGGAATGGTCGGGATGCTCGCCGCCAAACTCATGCGCGTCCCAGTCGCGGGGGTCTACCACACCGACTTCCCCGCATACATCGACGAGCTCTTCGACAACTCCTTCATGTCGTGGGGATGCCGAACGCTCATGCGCACCTTCTACAAACAGTTCGCCGCCGTCTTCTCGCGCTCCGACGACTACGCGTCGCGCCTCACCAACCTCGGGATCAACCCCGATCGCATCCACCGACTCACCCCAGGTTTCGACAACGAGCAGTTCTCCCAGTCCCTCCGCGATCCATCCATCTGGTCAACGCTCGGAGTCCCCGAAACTGGCTTCAAACTCTTCTTCTGTGGACGAGTCTCCACAGAAAAAAACCTCCCCATCATCACCAAGTACTGGCCGAGCATCAAACAACGCATCGAGCAGGCAACCAACCAGCCAGCCCAACTCATCATCATCGGAGACGGCCCATACCGACAAGAAATGCAAGAGCGCCTGCAACAACACGACGCCCACTTCCTCGGATTCAAGCACGGCCAAGAACTCGCCACCCTCTACGCCTCCTGCGACCTCTTCGCCTTCCCCTCCACCACCGACACACTCGGACAAGTCGTCATGGAATCACAAGCGTCCGGCGTCCCCGTCATCGCGACCGATCAAGGAGGACCCAAGGAAGTCATCAACCATAACGACCACGAAACCGAAACCGGACTCGTGCTCCCGATCGATGACCCAAAGCAATGGACCGACGCGCTCGTCGATCTGGCGCTCGATGAACCACGCCGCAAGCGCATGGGATCAAACGCCGTGGAGCACATGAAGAACTTCAGCTTCGATGCGAGCTTCAAGCACTACTGGTCCATCCACGAACAAGCTCGCCAAACCAGATAACGCAACTTCCAAAGCGACTGCATGTAGAAAGCTGTGTGGACGAAGTGTGCGCATAAAAAAAGCAGCACCCCACGAGGAATGCTGCTTTGTCCCGAGCTCGATCACACAGGAGGATCTGTGATCAAATCGCTCAAGTCAGCTTCTGGTCATTCAACACATTCCCATCTGCCCAGCATGAAACCACACGCTGAACGAGACCCCGTCATCTAGAAAGATGACAGCACGGGAACGGGTCAAACGACCACATAGAACCCGTCAGCCACGACGCCGACAGCGCATACTCGCATATTTTCATGCCCCTGTCAAAGCCAAACCCACCAAAATAGACTCTCCTGTCTAAGAACCCACACTTCGTGGTCAAAAAATACCCCATCTTCACACCCCGCCGCGCAAAGTCCGCACCCGTCATCGCCATCCAGCTCGTTTAATCCCGCGTCTCGATCCTGAGCACGACCGACTTGATCCGCACTTTCCCGATCTCGCGCATCAACTCCAATCCCCCTCCTCGAAGCCAGCGATCCACCCGATGCCGTGCCCCCGCGTTCTCGACCCCAAGCTCGAGCCGTCCCCCTTTGAGACCAATCACCCAGCCCAGCTCGCGCAGCTCATCCGGAGCCGTCGTCTCCCACGCGCCCCCGACCGCTGATTGATCCTTGCTCACACGCTCAAGCGAGCGCATCACCCCTGCACAATCCTCGCTGATCCCGCGCCCGCGCTCCGCGCGCACCCGGAACCCACGCAGCCGAACCAGCGGATCATGCCGCGTCGGCTCGTTCAGTTCTTGATCATGTTGATCAAGATCATTCGATTCAAGATTGTTCGGATCGTGCGCCATCATCACACCATCGACCTCCCCACCACCTCAACCGCTTTGCACACAATCTCGATCCCCTCATCAACTTCCGCGTCCGTCGTCTCGCGCGACAAGCTCAGCCGAACACTCCCGTGCGCGAGCCGTTGCTCCACACCCATCGCAACAAGCACCGCCGACGCTTCAAGCGAACCAGATGAACACGCCGCCCCCGCAGAGGCGCACAACCCCCGCTCGCTCATCGCAAGCAGCAACGCCTCCGCTTCGAGCCCACCAAACCCGATGTTCGTCGCGCTCCACACCCGCTCCGCGTTCAACCCATTCACCCCAACATCCAACCCCATCCCCTCGCGGCATCGTGTCACGATCGCGCCCTCCAACCGATCGCGCAACAGACCCACCCTCCGTCGTTCACCCTCTCCCATCGAGAGCCACGCCACCGCTTCTTCCGCCGCAACCCCAGCCCCCACAATCGCAGGCACTCCCTCCGTCCCGCCGCGACGACCAAGCTCCTGATTCCCAGGAATCATCGGCACCATCCGGATCCGCCGACCCCCACCGCTCCGCGACCACAACACACCAACCCCCTTGATCCCATGATACTTGTGAGGCGAACAAGTCAGCACATCAATCAACGACCCAAGCCCAGGATCATCACCATCAAGCCTCGTCTCCATCTTCCCAACCCACTGCGTTCCATCGCAATGGAACACCGCCCCATGCTCCCTGCACAGCGCCCCGATCCGCCCCACATCCTGCACCACCCCAGTCTCATTGTTCACCCACTGAATGCTCACCACCCCGACCGAATCATCCATCGCCGCGACAAGCTGATCGAACAACAACACCCCATCCTGATCCACCCCAACCGTCCGCACCTCGACCATTTCCTCCCGCTCCATCTGTTCGCACAGCTCCCGCACCGCCGAATGCTCCACCCCGCTCGTGACCACCACTCGGCGACCCGTCGGCGCCAGCGCCGCCATCACTCCCCGCACCCCCATCCCGATCGCCTCGCTTCCTGTTCCTGTAAAAACCAAACCGCGACCACCACCCGCAGCACCAAGCAGCTTCGCCGTCTGCGCACGCGCCACCTCAACCGCGTGCTTCGCTTCCTGACCAAACCGATGCACACTCGACGGATTCCCCCAAAGCTCCGCCATCGCGTGATTCACCCCCTCGATCACCCCAGGAGTTGGTTTCGTCGTCGCGTTATGATCCAGATACACCATGCCCCAATCATAGCGACAACCACACCAACACCCCCAACAAAAAAAGCCCCGGCATTACCGGGACTTCAATCATTCGTTTGAAGAGCCGCTATACAAACAGCCGCTCAATCAGTCTCAGCTCTTGCGGAGCATC
>JARGNC010000218.1 GCA_029212425.1 Phycisphaerales bacterium | reverse complement strand
CGCGCAGCGCCGAAGATCCGCTTGGGAACCTCGAGCGCTTTGGAATCAATCCCCCCCGAGAGCGTTCGACCAGAGTTCGCGTGCTTGCCTGAACGGTTGAACGCGCGCCCAAGACGCGTCAACGAATCGAGCACGACAAACACATGCTGCCCGTTCTCGACCATCTGCTTGCACCGATCAATCGCTTGTGTCGAGATCTCGATGTGCCGTTTCACATCATGGTCATTGCTCGACGCGATGATCTCGATCCGATCCTTCGCCCAAGGCTTGTCCCACTCCGCATCCCCCTCGCGCTGCGCCAGGTTCCCCTGAAACGCGCGAGTAAAGTCCGTCACTTCCTCAGGACGCTCATCAATCAGCAGCGCGACCACATGCACATCCGGATGATTGATCAGAATCCCGGTTGTAATGTCTTTGAGCAGCGTCGTCTTCCCCGCCTTTGGTGGAGACACGATCATCCCGCGCTGACCACGACCGATCGGACAGAACATGTCAATCAAACGACACGCCGGCGCACACCCTGGATACTCAAGATTCAGGATCGGCTCAGGATCAATCGAAGTCAGGTCCTCAAACTTCTTCCGGTTCGCAAACTCCTCCGGAGTCATCCCCTCGATGCTCACAAAGCGTTCAACAACCGGGCGCGGATTGCGATGACCACTGCTCCCCCTGCTGTTCTTCCCACGACGCCGACGACGAGGCTTCTTCATCTCGACCTCGACCTCGACACGAAGCCCGTCCCGAAGCGGAAGTTCTTCACCGAAATGCACCGGAACGAACGGATCGTCTTTGATCTCGGTTCCCTCAGCCGCACCGTTGATACGAACACGCCCCTCAGTGCGCGATGGCCATTCCAATATGCCTGTGAGCATAGTCATCCAAACCCATTCTTCTAAGTGAACAGTTCTGCAGTAAATACAGGGACCAGCAACCCAAGAACCGGGGGCAACTTCGAGTCGCCTCGCTCAGTACAAGAATCACAAACGCGTGCGAGCAAACCATGCAAGGCACGCCAACAAGTATAGTCCATCATTCACAACCGCGTGTCAAGCGCCATCCCGCCCAATCAACCGACGAATCCATCTAACAACAACTCCGTATTTGAACCCACCGAGCAATCTTCGTCCGATAGCCATTTTACAACTCCCCGCCCCCATCATCGCCGCGCTAAGATAGCCCCGAATGCCCAATCCCCCATCCATGAAGCGCATCACAGGCATCCCCGTCTCCAAAGGATTGGTCATCGGGCGCGTCTATCTATTAGAAGAAGATCGCTCCTTCCGCGTCGGACCCCAAGCAATCGACGAGATGGACGCTCCGGCGCAGCTCGAACGCTTCGAACTCGCAAGAAGAGCCGCCATCGCGGACCTCGACGCACTCCATGAGGAATCCACAGGAGAGATGGGCTCCGAAGCCGCCAAAATCTTCCTCTTCCACATCGGCGCCCTCAACGACCCCACCATCCTCAAACCAATCCGTTCCATGATCGAACAAGATCATGTCACCCCAGAGTACGCGACGAGTTTCACCCTCCGGAAGCTCGCCGCCCGATTCGCCAAACACCCCGATTCCACCTTCCAATCCAAAGTCGACGACCTCCGCGACCTCGCCGCCCGACTCCTGAGCAAACTCAGCGGCAAGTCCGCCGCCACCCTTGCCTCCGTCGGCAAAAACACCATCATCATCGCCCGCGACCTCACCCCCACCCAGACCGCGGGGTTCAATCGCGAGCATGTCACCGGATTCGTCACCGACCTCGGAGGACGCACCTCCCACACCGCGATCGTCGCCGGCGCACTCTCGCTCCCAGCAGTCGTGGGCGCGAAAAACATCACCACCCAAGCACACGATGGACAACAGATCATCGTCGATGGGAACAAAGGCACCATCATCCTCGATCCCGACGAGGACACGATCGCCCAGTACCAAGCGCTGATCCAGACCGCCGAAGAAGCGCGGATCTCGCTGCACGAACTCGCCGAGCTCCCCGCGATCACCACCGATGGAGTCGAGATCGAACTCCTCGGAAACATCGAGTTTGCCGACGAAATCCCCCACCTCCTCGATGAAGGCGGACAAGGTGTCGGACTCTACCGAACCGAGTTCCTCTACCTCACTGGAAAGCAATCCCCAACCGAAGAAGACCAGTTCAACGCCTACAAACAGTGCATCGAACACCTCAAAGGCAAACCCTTCACCATCCGAACCTTCGATCTGGGCGCCGACAAATACACCCAGCGTCAAGAAGAAACCCCAGAACGCAACCCCTTCCTCGGACTCCGCTCCATCCGCTACTCCCTCCAGAACCAAAAAATGTTCCGAACCCAGCTCCGCGCCATCCTCCGCGCCAGCGCCCTGGGACCCATCAAGATCATGTTCCCGCTGATCACCAACATCACCGAGTTCCGCTCAGCACGCTACTTCCTCAACGAAGAAATGGAAGAACTCGCCGAAGCCGGCATCAAATATAACCCAAACATCGAGGTCGGGATGATGGTCGAAGTCCCCGCCGCAGCGCTCATGGCATCGACATTTGCGCAGGAAGTGGACTTTTTCTCGGTCGGAACCAACGACCTCGTTCAGTACACCCTCGCCGTCGACCGAACCAATGAGAGGGTCGCGTCGTTGTATACACCAATACACCCCGCAGTCCTCCGTCTTGTCCGTGATGTCACCAGAGCAGGCCGGAAACGGGACATCCCCGTCTCATGCTGCGGCCAGTCCGCTGCAGATCCCGCCTTCGCCGCGTTGCTGATCGGGATGGGCGTGCGTACCCTCTCTGTGACCGCTTCAAGCCTCCCGCTCGTCAAAAGAGCAATCCGAGGACTCAGCGTCACCAAATGCGAACGGATCGCCAAACGCGCGATCGGGTTCGATTCCGAAGCCGAAGCATCGAGCTATGTGTTCAATCGGCTAAGAAAGATAGTCCCAGAGGTCTTCGACGGCCGTACCGTCGGCTGATCCTCTCGAACCAAACCACCGCGCCGTGTGCACACCAGCCCCGCCGGACACGCCCTCCGCCGACCCCGCTCTGCAATGCAGAAGCAGGCCCGCGAACAAGACGGCGATCCAGCACCGCAAGACACGCACCGCGCATAACCAGTCTGCGAGCGACGCGTTTGAACAACCGCACGCGCCTGACCAACCCGATCACACCACTCACCCTCACAGGTGACCCGCTATCCAATACGCGATACGCCACGATCGAA
>JARGNC010000217.1 GCA_029212425.1 Phycisphaerales bacterium | reverse complement strand
TATGGACAAGCAGAAGATCTGTCTCTCCAACAAGCTCTCGATCGGCTAGATGTTGCGATTGACCAATCTCAGTCTGCATCGAGCGGGAACGAAGTCCGCGAAGCTGCGGCGGTTTTGTCCTTTGTGCTGGAGCGGGACGAGCTTCTATCCGCGGCGGGTGAACTTGCGCTTGGTAATGCATACTTTATTGGGAATGATCTTGGACGCGCGGTGTTGCACTATCGGCGTGGGCTTGTGATTGATCCGGGGAACGAAACGCTGCTTGAGAATCTTGAGCACGCTCGCTCGTTTGTGGAGCCGACGGTTCCAGGAGAGGGGCAGGAGTTTTCGGTTCGTACGCTCCTCTTATCTTGGCACAGATTCATTGATCGCTGGTCGCTTTGGTATGGAACCATTGGTGTCTTTGTCGCGGGGTCCGCGTTGCTGGTCGTTCGCATTGTTTGGGGAGGGATTCCTCTCAAGCTGCCTATTGGTTTGGCGGCGGTGGGACTGATTGGAGCGGTGTTGCTTGGCTTTGATCAATGGGTTGTGGAACAAGATGATGGGGTGGTGGTGGTGATGCCTGGGACGGGTATGTATTCGGGTCCTGGTGCGGGGGTTTATTCTGAAGTTTACGATGGGCCTTTGGGTGTTGGGACTGAGGGTGAGCTTGTCGATCTGCGTGACGGATGGGCGAATATTCGGTTGAGTAACTCGCAAGAGGGCTGGGTGACCTTGGATTCGCTTGAGCGGGTTGTATTGGTCAACTGATAGAGCCAACCGGTTGGATACTCCGGTTGGCTCATCGATGACTTGGATCTGCCACTTTGGGATTAAGGACAGCCTGAGCCGAAGATGGACAGGAATTCTGAGACATCGAGGAAGTTGAGTGAGCCGTCGGTATTGATATCTGCTGGGCAATCAGCGGCTTGGTTTGGTTGGTACTCATAAGCACCGAGATCGATACAGACTTCCCAAGTTGACACGCCGGTATTGGGTGCCTCTTGGTCATCAAGCGTTCGGACATCACCGTTGTGATCAGTCATGATGTCGAGCACATTGACATTTCCGAGTTCTCCTCTGGAGTTGCCTGCGTCGATTGCTGGCGAGCTTGGCTGGAGTGTGTAGTCACCCATTGCTGGGTCTACGAACTCGGGATTGGCGTTGAAGTTGCCGCTCGCGTCTGCGGTTCCACTCGGAGCTTCAGGGATGAGTGAGTAGGACGCGTCGAGTTGGCCAATTCCTGAGTTTGAAGTTGATGATTCGTTGGTCACAATGCAGTTGAGGAGTCGGTTGAAAGCGTCTGATCTTTGAGCGCTGAAAGTGTCGCTTATGCCTTCTGCGTCGACGGCGTTGTCTACGAAAGTGCAGTTCACGGCTTCAACGATTTGTTCGTTTCGGATTGCTCCGCCGTCGGTTGAGGCTGAGTTTTGAATAAAGAGCGAGTTTCGTGCACGAAAGACATCTTGATCGGAAATCCAGATTGCACCTCCTGCGAGTTCTGCACGGTTGTTGATGAACTCGCAATCATCTGCTTCAACAATTCCTGCGCTTGCGTTTCCCAGGACTGCGATTGCTCCGCCTCGGTTCGTTGAGGTGTTTGCGGTGAAGACACACCCTGACATGTCGAGCACATCACCAGTTGCGGCGTATGCCATCCCTCCACCTTCGAGTCCGGTGTTGTTCCTCAGTTGGCAGTTCACGAAGTTCTTTTGGAGTCCCCCTGCGAGATAGACTCCCCCACCATTCCCAGAACTGGTGTTGTTTCTGATGATGGTGTTTGTGACTGTGCCGCCTCCGGACATGTAGAGTCCAGCGCCAACAAATGTATTGTTGTTGTTTTCGATGATGCAATCTGTGATGATTGCACTTGAGCCGCCTTCTACAGAGACTCCGGAGCCGGCTGTGTTTGAGAAGCCGTTGGAGAATGTGATGCCTTCGATTTCGACATTGGTGTCAACTCCAGTGATGAGGAGGCATTTGTCAAGACTTTGTCCAAAGACCGTGACTGCGCCTCCTCCTGCGTTTTTGAGCGTGATGTCCTTGTTCGAGATCAGGAGATTTTCTGGATACAAGCCCGGCGTGATTTCGATGATGTCTCCATCGGCACTTGCACTGATTGCTGCGGTGATGGTAATGAAATCGTAATCAATGAGGCTTGGTCCGACGGTGAGGGTTGCTGCGTTGGTTGTCGTGACGAGGGTTGAGATGACGAGTGTGGCTGCGATCGGTGTGCGTTTCATCATGATTCCTTTGTGTGTTTGTGCGAAAGTGCTGGTCCAATGGTGTTTAGAGCGCGAATCGCATGATTTGCGCCCGATAGTTTTTGTGAATCGGTGAAAAATCATCAAAATGAGCATTCCGGGAATCTGAGAGAGGGACGCAGTCCTGTACACTCAGTGAGTATGGATATGGACCCGAAAAAGCGGAATTTAGCGACCCAGCTCTTGACTGGGATGGTGGATTTGGAGCGGGCAGATCCGGCTGAACTCTCAGCAATGATGTACGACGAGATGAGGCAGTTGGCGCAGATGATGATGCTGTCGGAGCGGAACAATCACACGCTCGAACCCACGGCATTGGTCCATGAGGCATTTATCCGTCTGATCAATGCTGAGGAGTTGGATATTCGATCGCAGGATCATTTTTTCTTGCTCGCATCGCAGGTCATGCGGCGGATACTGATTGACCATGCTCGGTCGAAAAATCGGATGAAACGAGGCGGGGATTGGCGGGTGATTTCGATGTCGATTGCGGAACCCGAATCGAAATCGACGATTGATCCGGATGAGCTGCTTGCAATCGACGAGGCGTTGGATCGATTGAGAGAGCTTGATGAACGAAAGGCGAAGATTGTTGAACTCCGGTTCTTTGGCGGGCTTGATGAGGAAACAGCGGCTCGGATTCTCGGGGTTTCTCGATCCACCGCTTCGAACGATTGGAGATTTGCTCGGGCCTGGTTGATGGACCAACTTGGTGCTCATGGAAAGGCTGAGCGCGATGGATGAATCGAATCGGAGTTCGGCAGAGCTGTTCCGTGAAATGGAACGCGTCTTTGGTTTGGTTTGTGATCTGGACGGCGTTGAGCAATCTCGAAAACTACAAGAACTGTGTGGCGATGACGCCGAGCTGCTCGCGAGTGTTCGATCAATGCTCGAAGCGGATGGGCAATCCCATCAGATGATGGATACTCGTTCGCTGCTGATCGAACTTTCTGACGAAGATGAATC
>JARGNC010000216.1 GCA_029212425.1 Phycisphaerales bacterium | reverse complement strand
AAGGTCGGGATGCCTCCCGCAGGTGGGCTGGGTCTTGGGATCGATCGTCTCGTGATGCTTATGAGCAACTCACGGACCATCCGCGATGTGCTCCCGTTCCCGATGATGCGTCCGCAATCCGGATCGTAATCCCGAATCCGATTTCCGGATTCTGAGTTGTGGTGTAATCGCGAGAAGCACACACCTGAAGTATCTTTCAATAAAAAAACACCCGGCGAGCTGCCGGGTGCTTTGTGTTCGAGAGTTCGATTCACATCAAGGCTGTGAGGTCTTGCCTTCTTTTTGTTTTTCGAGTTCTTCAGCTTCTTTTTTGAGTTTCTCGTTGTGCTGAGCAGCAGCTTCGCTTGTATTGACCACTCGGCCGTCAGGGTAGGTGATGGTGCCCTGCATAGCTTTGGAGTCGCTGATATCAACCTTGCGATCATGCATCACATCAATCGTGTGAATCGCAGGTGAGATATCAGGATTCTTCCGCTGGTTCCGCATCGCGGTAAACAAAGCGATCCCCTCTTCGAGGTCGAGCTTCCGCAGCGCCTCGTCAAGCTCAGCAAGCTCTGCGATCTGTGTGTCGCGGTCTTCGTTGAGCGGACGCTGAAGCTGAGCGACTTCCATCGCTGCTGAAGAGGTAAAGCCGAGTTCTTTGATGAGATCGCCGACCTGGATCGAGAGTTCAGCAACCATCGCGCGGTACGCTTGATTGGTTTCGTGGATCGAATCTTCGAGCACGAACTTCAGGACTTCGCTCATCGGATCTTCAGCTTCGAACTGAATCTCAGCGGTCACGCCCTGCTTGTACTCGTTGACGATGTGCTCGTTCATCCCCGCTTGTGTACGAGTCAGAATGCCTCGGCTCTGGAGTTCTTGGGACAGGGTGGTCCGACCAACCAACGGCTTGATCATCTCCGAAGTCTTGGTCAGATTGTCGATATCCGAAAGACTCATTGTCTCGATGCGTCCATCGGTCGCCATCCAGTAGAGGTCAAGGTTGTCGATGACCATGCGCTCAAAGCGAGCACGGCGACCATACAGCACAGGCATGATCGCGGTCACTGACTTCTGACCCACTGTTGGGTTCGAGCGGAGCGCGAGGATATCAGGGAGTTCGGTCAGACGGATAATCTTGCCGTTCTCGTCTTTCGCGAGCAGTTTGGGATATGGCGTGCTGGTTGGGAGCGTCGCGATCCGATTGTCTTGCTTGTGCGTTGTCGCAGGCTGCTGCATCGCAGGCTTTGCAGCAGGCTTCGCAGGAGCGGATTCTTTGGTCGGAGGGACATACTTCGGCTCTTCCTTCGTAGGTTGAGTCGGTGGCGGAGCAACCTGCGCCAGAGTCGTGTTTCCAAGAACACCGATCGCGAGACCGGCCATCAACCAACAACGGCGTGCATTCATCTTCATCTAGAGATCCTCCCGAATCCTTCAAGCGTTTGTTTCATTCGTATAGACCCGCGGCATAGTCACCGCTGAGCCCATCCATTCACCATCCCTGGCCGAAAGAACACATATCGGCAAGCCAAGGGGTATGCTTCATCCCAAGGCGGGGCACTGCTTGCCAAACGCCGAGGGGTGCCAATTATGACGCGCCCTCCGCAAAAAACCGCACAAATCGAGCTTTTCATGCACAGAGCAGCATAATTCCCGGACTTTCGACCACCAACAGGCGAGAAACGACATGAATTCATCCAAACCGCTCAAACCAGTCTCAAAACTCGCGTCCCAAATCGCAGACGCGTCCCTCCTGCGAGGCGAGTTCACCCTCCGCTCAGGACGCACCAGCAGCTACTACCTCGACAAATACAAATTCTCCACCAAGCCGGAGATCCTCGTCAAACTCGGTTCGATGTTCGCTGCTCGGATTGCTGAAGTCGAATCCGAGTTCGGACCAGTCACCCGACTTGCTGGCGCGGAACTCGGAGGCATCCCTCTTGTCACCGTCGCTGCGATGGAAACCGGGAAACCCGCGATCTTCGTCCGCAACGCGAAGAAAGAGTACGGCACCGCAAAGCAAGTCGAAGGCGAAGTTAACCAAGGTGATGTCGTCGTCTTCGTCGAAGATGTCGCAACCACCGGCGGACAAGCCCTCGAAGCCGTGGAAACACTCAAAGCGCTGGGCGCGAAGGTCCCCGCGATCATCAGCGTGATCGATCGACAAGAAGGCGCACGAGAAAACATCGAAAGCGCGGGAGTCGCGTTCCACGCACTCTTCACCAAACGCGACCTCGGTGTTGAAGACTGATTACTTACAAACGAACTAGTCCCGATTCGCAAGCTCTTCTTCCATCCGCGCCGCTTCCTCGGCTTGGATGTCGTACCGCTCTCGATTCGTCCGGTGATCCATCAAGAAGTGCACCTTCTCGCTCAGCTCTTTGCCCGCGACTTCAACGAGCGCCTTGCGCGCTTGTCCCAAGTGTGTCCGGCGCGAGACATGACAAATCACCATGTGCTCGCACTGCGCGACCTTGAGCCATTCCGCGATGTCCGAGACATGCATGTGCATCCCCGTCTTGGCGCGTGCCTTGTGATCCTTTTCAAAGAAAGTACATTCCGTGATGATGATCTGCGCGTTCATTACATCATCGCGGAGCAAGTGCGGCCCCGGAAGCGTGTCACCTGTGTACGCGATCAACGGCACCTCAAAGTGATTCACGATCTCCTCACCACGCTGGCGCAGCTCCTTGATCTTCTCCTGAGGAAGTCCAACAAGCTCAGGCTTGAGCTTCGTCCGCTTCTCAACGATCGTGTATCCGCTTGATGGACAGGTGTGCTCGGTGTGGAAGGGTCTCAGATAGATGTTGTTCTTGATCTGCAGCTCATCGCCCTCTTCGAGCGTGATGAGTTCGTAGGGGGTCTGCTGACGCTCGAGCTTGTGGAAGCCGTTCATCATCGTGCGGACATCGTCCTCGATGCGTTTGTCGCAGACGATGGTCCCGGGACCCATCCCCTGGAAGTTGCGCTGCGAGCACCAGTACGCGAGCCCCCCGATGTGGTCCATATGACCATGCGAGAGCACGCAGTACTTGGGCGCGAGCTGCGCACGAGGCGCCTTGCCCATATCGAAGCAGACATCCATTTCAGGGATCGAGATCGTGGTCGCTTCGCCGGCGACCGAAAAACCCTGGACGCGGAACGGCGGAAGATACAGAAACCCAAGTGAGCCCTCACGGGGCGGCGGACGCGGAATCATCTCAAATTCTCCTCAACCCCGTGCTTTGGCACGG
>JARGNC010000215.1 GCA_029212425.1 Phycisphaerales bacterium | reverse complement strand
TTGGACGACCCAAATCGTCCAAGACTCAGCAGGAACCGATCAATGAGTACCATCAGCATCTCAGGACTCGAACTCGACGCAAAAACAACACACACGAACCTCTCAACCGCCCAGCTCGTCGAAATGATCCTGCAGCGGGGCGAAGGCAAGCTCGCATCCAACGGAGCCGTGAATGTCTTCACCGGAGACCGTACCGGACGCTCACCGACCGACAAACGACTCGAAGACACCCCCGCGATCCACGACAACATCGACTGGGGAAAGATCAACATCCCGACCACCCCCGACCAGTTCGACAAAGCTGTCGAGATCGCGTCACGCTACCTCAACACCCAAGACGAGCTCTTCGTCTTCGAAGGATTCGTCGGCGCCGACACATCGCACCGTCTCGGTGTGCAGGTCATCACCACCAAAGCATGGCACGCACTCTTCGCCGAGACCCTCTTCATCAAGCCCGGCTCCGCATCAGACGCAGGAGACGGATCATGGTCACAAGACTGGACCGTCATCAACGCCGGTTGTCACAAGCTCACCGCTGAAGAACAAGCCGAGCTCGGACACGACACCCCGATCCTCATCGCTCAATCGCTTGAAAAGAAAACCGTCGTCATCTTCGGCACCGAATACGCCGGCGAGATGAAGAAGGGCCTCTTCTACGCGATGAACTACGACATGCCAGACCAAGGCGTCTTCCCGATGCACTGCTCCTGCAACGTCGATAAACAAGACACCTCTAACGTAGCCCTCTTCTTCGGACTCTCCGGCACAGGAAAGACCACACTCTCCGCAGACCCAAACCGCGGACTCATCGGAGACGACGAACACGGCTGGGGACCAAACGGCGTCTTCAACTTCGAAGGCGGCTGCTACGCAAAGGTCATCGGACTCACCCACGAGAAAGAACCCGAGATCTGGGACGCGATCAAGTTCGGTTCAGTCCTCGAAAACACCATCATCGACGACCACACACGCATCCCAGACTACGACGATGTCTCCGTCACCCAGAACACCCGCGTCACCTACCCAGTGGACTACATCGACGGCGCGATCATCCCGTCCGTCTGCTCGCATCCAAAGAATGTCATCTTCCTCACCGCCGACGCGTTCGGCGTGATGCCCCCAATCGCGAAGCTCACCGCTGAGCAAGCGATGTACTACTTCATCAACGGCTACACATCCAAACTCGCAGGCACCGAAGAAGGCGTCGTCGATCCGATCCCGTCCTTCTCCCCATGCTTCGGTGGACCGTTCATGCCACGCCCCGCCGCGGAATACGCGAAGATGCTCGCCGAACGCACCAACCAGCACGGCGCCAACGTCTGGCTCCTCAACACCGGATGGTCCGGAGGACCCTACGGCACCGGAGAACGCTTCTCGCTCAAGTACACCCGCGCCATGGTCACCGCGATCCTCGACGGATCGCTCTCCGATGTCCCAACCGAAGAGCACCCAATCTTCGGACTCCACATGCCGACCTCCGTCCCCAATGTCCCAGACGAGGTCCTCAACCCTCGCAACACCTGGGCCGACAAAGCCGCTTACGACGCCAAAGCATCAGAACTTGCAACACTCTTCCGCAAGAACGACACCAAGTACAACCTCCCTGCAGACATCCTCTCCGGCGGACCAAACGCTTAAACCATCTCCACCAAGATCACATCAAACCGATCCGCAAGGATCGGTTTTTTCATGCTGCCCATCCACAACAGGAACATAAAGGCCCACTCCGCCGTTCACCCAAACAACCCATCGCAGAACGAGTCCGCCTCCGCTACCATGAAACTGCTCACGAATGAACTACGGAGAAACGCCAATGCACACCATCGATTTCATCCGAATGTCCATGGATGCTTCCAAAGAGATGTCGCTCTCGCTGATCAACGATCTTCAAGACGAACCATTCGCACAACCCACCACCAACGGCGGCAACCACGCGATCTGGATCCTCGGACACCTCGCATACATCGAATCCGTCATGATCCACCAACTCATCCAAAGCAAAGACACCTGCACCCTCGCCCACCACAAAGAAACGTTCGACCCTGAAAGCGGTCCCTCCACAGAACCATCCGAGTACCCAAGCTTCGAACAACTGTTCGAGGACTACAACACCGCACGCCGCGAAACCGTCGAGTATCTCGACACCATCACCCAAGACGACCTCAACTCACCCGCACTCGGATGCCCCGAAGCTTGGAAACCACACTTCGGGACCGTCGCCCAGTGCCTCGACTTCATCGCCCACCACCCCTCGCTGCACTTCGGACAACTCGCCGACATCCGCAAATCACTCGGACGCAAACCCATCTTCGGATAATCACCAAAACACAAGGACACCTCCATGCTCAACCTCAACGACCAAGCCCCAACCTTCACCCTCCCCGCAACCGACGGCAAAACCCATTCCCTCAAAGACTTCACCGAAGACACCCTCGTCATCTCCTTCAACTGCAACCACTGCCCCTACGTCTACAACTCCGACGAAGGCACGCGAGCAACCGTCAACAAGTACACCCCCAAAGGTGTTCGCTTCGTCATGATCAACGCCAACGACGGAAACTCATATCCCCAAGACAACTTCGACAACATGATCAAGCGCATGAACGAGCACAACTTCCCATGGCTCTACCTCCGCGACGAATCCCAATCCACAGCCCGCGCCTACGGCGCGACCAAGACGCCCCACTACTTCGTGTTCAACAAAGACCGCAAGCTCATCTATTCCGGACGAGCCGTGGACTCCCCGCGCATCCCAGAGGACATCACCACCCACGACCTCGAAGCCGCGCTCGACGAGCACCTCGCAGGCAAACCAGTCACCAACGCCTTCACCCACCCCGTCGGATGCTCCATCAAATGGAAGCAAGAATCCGCCGAAGCGTGCGACATCTAACCAAACCGCACACGATTCTTCAGCACCCCCACCGACTCGATCTCAACCTCGACCACATCCCCATCGCTCAGCCACACCTGAGGATCCCGCGCCATCCCCACGCCGCTGGGAGTCCCGGTCAGGATCACCGTCCCCGCTGCGAGCGTCGTCCCCGAACTCAGCATCGCGATGAGTCTCGGAATCGGGAACATCATCTGACTCGTATTCGCGTCCTGCATCACCTCCCCATTCACTCGGCACACAATCCGAAGCGAATGTGGATCATCAATCTCACTCACCCCCACAACGCTCGGCCCAAGCGGACAAAAAGTATCAAACGACTTCCCACGATTAAACTGCCCCCCCGAC
>JARGNC010000214.1 GCA_029212425.1 Phycisphaerales bacterium | reverse complement strand
ATGCTGACGGATTCGCGGTCAAGGTTGCGGTTTTACGCGACCAACTCACCGAGGTTATTCCGTTGATTAAAGAGCGTGGGGGGAGTGACATCATTGTCACCCAGCCGGAGCAGATTGTGCCATGAGAGACTTCACTTTGAAACCGGCGCAGCGGATCGGAACAAGAAAGCCTTATTCGCCTCCAATCAAGAGCTCGCGGATTACGCTCAATCTTGACAACAACGAGGGGGCGGCGGTTGATGATTCGTTGCTTGAGGTGGTGCGGTCAATCGACCCTCAACAGCTCACGCGATATCCAGATGCGAGTTCCCTAGAACAAACAATCGCAGAACGCTTCGGCGTGGATCCGTCGCGAGTGATCGTGACCAACGGCGGGGATGACGCGATAGACCGGGCTTGCCGAGCGATGCTCAGTCCGGGAGATCTGATGTGTACGCACGCTCCAGGATTCGAGATGATCCCTCGATACGCTGAACTGGCAGGGGCGCGAGTGGTGTATGTCGATTGGATGGATGGTCGGTTCCCCACAGGAGCGATGGTTGATTCAATCCGCGATGAAACGAGGATGGTTGCGTTGGTCTCGCCTTGTAATCCGACAGGTGGCGTGATCGAACCAGAATCGATCCGAAAAATCGCATCGACGGCTAGAAATGTGGGGGCGCTGGTGCTGCTCGATCAAGCGTACATCGAGTTTGCGGATGAGGATCCCATTGACCTGTTTCTGGAAAATCCGAATATTGTAGTTGTCCGAACGCTCTCGAAAGCAATGGGGCTTGCAGGACTCCGTGTTGGATACGCGATTGGATCGCCCGAGGTCATCGGTTGGTTACGAACCGTCGGCGGTCCCTATCCCGTTTCCGTGCTGTCGCTCCTAATTGCGCAGAAAGCGTTTGAACGATCATTTCAGCGGACCAACATCATCGAACAAACCATCGCGAACCGAGCACGGCTTGAGGGTGCGTTGGAAGGTATCGGTGCTCGTGTGCTCCCCTCTCAAGCAAACTTTGTGCTCGCACAGTTTGCTGATTCACAGAGTGTGTGGGAGGAACTGCAAAGACACGGCATCAGTGTTCGTCGCTATTCAAATGATGATTCACTCCGATCATCGCTCCGCATCACTGTCCCGGCAAACGAAGCACAACAGAACCAACTCCTCAATGCACTGACCACGATTGGAGGCAACGCATGAAACTACGGACAGCAAAGATTTCCCGCGCAACAAATGAAACACAGATCAACGCATGGATCAACCTGGACGGCGTAGGCGAAGCGCAGATCAGCACTGGCATCGGCTTCCTCGACCACATGCTCACCGCACTCGCAAAGCACAGTGGCCTGGATATCACGCTGGATTGTGAAGGTGATCTAGCCGTGGACGATCACCACACCGCTGAAGATTGTGCACTGGTTCTGGGTGCCGCGATTGATCAGGCGTTGGGTGATCGTGTAGGTATCGCACGGTTTTCGAGCACTTATGCTCCGCTCGATGAATCACTCTCCCGTGTTGTCATTGATCTTTCAGGTCGTCCCGGTGCCTTTGTCGAGCTTGGGTTTGAGCGGGAGATGATCGGTCAGATCGCGACGGAGAACATCACACACTTCTTTGAGTCGCTTGCCATCACCATGCGTGCAACGCTGCATGTTGATCTGATTCGAGGACGGAACGATCACCACAAAGCAGAGTCGTCGTTTAAAGCGTTGGCGATTGCGGTGCGAGAGGCAACACGAAGAACGCAAGGTGCGCGGATGCCTTCTACAAAGGGAACGCTGTCATGAATCGGGTGGTGATCATAGATACAGGGATTGCGAATACTGCTTCGGTGTGTGCCTGCTTTACACGGCTCGGTTGTGATGTCATGGTGACCGACGATCCTGCGGCTGTGCGGGACGCAGAATTTGTCGTGTTACCTGGAGTCGGTCGATTTGGAGCTGGTATGCGAGCGCTTCAAAGCAGAGGATTTGATAGGGTGATTGTTGAGCGATATGAGCAAGGGTTGCCGCTGCTGGGAATCTGTCTTGGATTGCAGTTGCTTTGTACATCATCGACAGAGTCAGAAGGAGTCGCTGGGTTGGGCTTGATCGATGCGTCGGTGACCGAGTTCCCATGCGAAGTTCGCACGCCTCAGCATGGGTGGAACAGGGTTGGTGATGGGTACGCGTATTACTCAAACTCGTACCGGATCGAATCGATACCTGCAGGATGGTCGGGCGAACTTAGTGATCATGGCGGTCCATTCGTCGCGTATTTACAAAGGGGCGCGACGCTTGCATGTCAGTTCCATCCTGAGCTCTCTGGCGCGTGGGGAGAGCGTCTACTTGTGTCATGGTTAAAGCGCTCACAGGAGGTGTCCAGATGCTAACCCAAAGGATAATCCCGTGCTTGGACATTGATTGTGGGCGCGTGGTCAAAGGCGTGAAGTTTGCGAATCTGCGAGATGCGGGCGATCCGGTTGAGCAAGCAATGCAGTACCAAGCAGATGGTGCCGATGAACTCGTCATGCTTGATGTCAGTGCAACTGTGGATGGTCGTTCTGCAGCATTAGATACAGTTCGAGCTGTGCGTCGTGTACTGTCGATCCCGCTTTGCGTAGGAGGCGGTGTGCGGAGTGTTGAACACGCGACCGACATGCTTCGCGCAGGCGCCGACAAGGTTGGTGTGAACAGCGCCGCGGTTGAGAATCCAACACTATTGCGTGAACTCTCGGAGGAGGTGGGGTCGCAGTGTGTTGTACTCTCGATCGACGCCGCTCGGAGTACGACATTTGAGGGATGGGAAGTTGTGACCAGATCGGGGCAGAATAGAACAGGAGTTGACGCAGTCGATTGGGCGCGACACGCACGCTCAATGGGCGCTGGTGAAATCTTGCTCACAAGCTTTGACAATGACGGGACGCGATCCGGATACGACATTGAACTCTTGTCTGCAGTGCGTAGAGCAACCCCGCTCCCAGTAATTGCGTCAGGTGGTGCTAACCATGTGGAGCACATGATCAGCGCGTTTCATTGCGGTGCTGACGCGGTTCTCGCTGCATCCATCTTTCATGACCGGGACACAACACCGAATCAACTCAAACAACAGCTCGCTCAACGCGGCATCGAGGTACGACAATCATGATGATTCCTTCCATAGACATTCAAAACGGGCAAGCGGTCCAACTCATTGGTGGTGAGAAGAAAGTGATCGACGCTGGGGATCCATGGCCGATCGCGGAGAAGTTCGCACGCGTAGGTGAGATCGCACTGAT
>JARGNC010000013.1 GCA_029212425.1 Phycisphaerales bacterium | reverse complement strand
TACCACCGGAGTGGAAGGTACGCATGGTCAGCTGGGTACCAGGCTCACCGATGGACTGAGCACCGATGATACCGACGGCCATGCCTTCTTCGACGAGTTTGCCGGTGGACATGTCCATGCCGTAGTCGAGTGCTGAACATCCGGTCGCTGATTCGGAAGTCAACGGCGAACGAACCAGGAGTCCGTCCATGCCGATCTCTTCGATCCGCTTGGATGCTTCTTCAGAGATCATCTCGTTTGCATCGACGATCTTCTCACCAGTCACAGGGTCCATGACAGCGTTGACGGAGACACGACCGAAGATCTGGACATTCAATGGAACATCGATCTGCTCACCCTTGTAGATCGCACGCTTCATGATGCCTCGGCGTGAGCCACAGTCGTGCTCGCCGATGATGACGGATTGTGCAATGTCACAGAGCTTGCGTGTCAAGTAACCAGAGTCCGCGGTCTTGAGTGCGGTATCCGCGAGACCCTTACGAGCACCGTGGGTTGATGAGAAGTACTCAAGGATGTGCAGACCTTCACGGAAGTTCGCACGGATCGGGGTCTCGATGATTTCACCGGATGGCTTCGCCATCAGACCACGCATACCAGCGAGCTGTTGCATCTGCGAAACATTACCACGAGCACCCGAGTCACTCATGAGGTAGACCGGGTTGAGGAACGCTTCGCCTTCTTTACCAGGGATGTTCGCGTACGACCCGTCTGGGTGGCGGCGATCATGCTTCAGAGTCTCGATCAGCTTGACCGTGAGTTCTTCACGGCAGTGTGACCAGATGTCAAGCAGCTGGTTGTAACGCTCGCGTTCGGTGATGATGCCTCGGTCGTAGTTCTTCTCGACACGGGTCACCTTCGACTGTGCATCGTCGAGGATCGCTTGCTTCTCTTCGGGGATACGGAGGTCGGTGACCGAGAAGCTCAGACCTGCGACGGTGGATTGCTTGAACCCGATTTCCTTCATGTTGTCGAGGATATCGATGGTCGCGGCGCGTCCACAGTACTCGTAGGTGTCGTCGATCACGCGGGCACAGCCCTTCTTACCGATCGCACAGTTGTAGAACGGCATGCCGTCACCGAGGATTTCGGAGAAGAGCACTCGACCGATGGTGGTGATCAAGCGGCCGTGCTCTGGCATTGCTTCGACCGGACCGGTTTCCTTTGTGACGAGCTTGTCAAAATCACCGAGACGTACACTGATGGGCTGGTGAATTTTGATCTTCCCGCTGTCGTACGCGAGGATCGCTTCGTGGCGATCCTTGAAGCGTGGGATGTCGCTCTCGTTGACCTTCATCACATCTTCGAGGGTTGTGGTGATGAAGTACACACCCATCACGATGTCCTGCGAAGCGTTGATGATCGGCGCACCGTTCGCAGGCGAGAACACATTGTTCGTCGACAGCATGAGCACATGAGCTTCCGCTTGCGCTTCAACGGAGAGTGGCAGGTGGACCGCCATCTGGTCGCCGTCGAAGTCCGCGTTGAAGCCGCCACAGACGAGCGGGTGCAGACGGATCGCGTTGCCTTCTACAAGGACCGGCTCAAACGCTTGGATACCCATGCGGTGAAGCGTCGGTGCGCGGTTGAGCATGACGGGGTGCTGGTAGATGACCTCTTCGAGGATGTCCCAGACTTCCGCGTCACGACGCTCGAGCATGCGCTTTGCGGACTTGATCGTGTCCGCGAGGCCGTGCTCTTTGAGCTTGCGGATGATGAATGGTTGGAAGAGTTCGAGCGCGATCTTCTTTGGAAGACCACACTGGTTGATCTTGAGCGAAGGTCCAACGACGATCACCGAACGAGCGGAGTAATCCACACGCTTACCAAGCAGGTTCTCGCGGAAGCGGCCCTGTTTACCCTTGATCATGTCGGTGAGCGACTTGAGTGCTCGGCTCGATGAACCAAGCACCGGACGACGACAACGGTTGTTGTCGAACAACGCGTCCACCGCTTGCTGAAGCATGCGCTTCTCGTTGCGGATGATCACTTCTGGAGCGTTGAGGTCCATCAGTTTCTTGAGACGGTTGTTACGGTTGATGATGCGGCGGTAGAGATCGTTAAGATCGCTTGTCGCAAAGTTACCTGATTCGAGCAGAACCAGCGGGCGCAGATCAGGTGGGATCACAGGGATCACATCCATCACGAGCCACGCGGGATCGTTGTCGGAGTGGCGGACCGCTTCGATCAGCTTCAGTCGCTTCGCGTAGTCTTTGGTCTTTTGCTTCGAGCGCGTCGCGGCAAGACCAGCACGGATCTCAGCAGCTTCCGCGTCGAGATCGAGCATCTCGATCAGGGTGCGGATCGCTTCAGCGCCCATCTCTGCACGAAACTCGTTGCCGTACTCTTCGAGTGCGACGCGGTGCTCGTCTTCCGTGAGGACCTGCTTGAAGGTCAGCGCGGTATCGCCTGGTTTGGTGACAACATAATCTTGGTAGTAGATGATTTTTTCGAGGTCCGAGGTCTTCATCCCAAGAAGGGTTCCCAGACGCGAAGGCATGGACTTGAAGAACCAGATGTGGACACCTGGAGATGCGAGGTTGATGTGCCCCATCCGCTTGCGGCGGACGCGGGAGTGGGTCACTTTGACACCACAGCGGTCACAGATGTACCCCTTGTACTTGGTGCCCTTGTACTTGCCACAGGAGCATTCGTAGTCACGCTCAGGGCCGAAGATCCGCTCGCAGAACAAGCCGTCTTTTTCAGGACGGTATGTACGGTAGTTAATGGTCTCAGGCTTCTTCACTTCACCATACGACCACGCACGGATGTCGTTTGGGGAAGCGAGGGTGATTTTCACACTCGAGAAGTCGTTTACTCGGTCAAAGACGCTTTCGCTCATATCAGTTTCTCCCGTCAAGGAGTGAATGTTCTTATTCAAACAACACGATTCGTGCGGGTTTCAGCCCCGCTTCAGGGAATGCTCTTTAGAGCAGGCTCCCACCTTCGAGTTGCTTCTTCTCCAGTGTCAGGTTCATGCCCAAGCCCTTGAGCTCGTTGCAGAGCACATCAAACGCGACCGGCATGCCGGCTTCGAGCTTGTTGGTACCCTTGACCATCGACTCATAAATCTTGGTACGACCCTCGACATCGTCGGACTTCACAGTCAGCAGTTCCTGCAAGATGTATGAAGCTCCGTACGCTTCGAGCGCCCAGACTTCCATCTCACCAAAGCGCTGACCACCGGTCCGTGCCTTACCACCGAGCGGCTGCTGGGTGATGAGCGAGTATGGACCAGTCGCACGAGCGTGGATCTTGTCATCAACCAAGTGGTGCAGCTTGAGCAGGTACATGAACCCGACTGTCGTGCGTTGGTTGAATGCCTCGCCTGTGCGTCCGTCGTAGAGCTGGATCTTGCCACCTTCTGGCATCTCCGCGAGAAGCTCGCGGTGGTGTGGCCAGGTGCCTTCTTCTTCGCACTTCGCCCAGCGATCGCGGCAGTACTGATTCGCTTCCTTCACGGTCGCGATCATTTCCGCTTCGGTACACCCGTCGAATACAGGGGTGACCGCTTGGAAGCCGAGGACTTGAGCTGCCCAGCCGAGGTGGGTTTCGAGAATCTGACCCACGTTCATACGCGAAGGCACACCCAGTGGGTTGAGCATCACATCGACGGGGGTTCCGTCGTCCATGAACGGCATGTCTTCCTCAGGAACCACGCGTGCGATCACACCCTTGTTCCCGTGACGACCCGCCATCTTGTCACCAGCGGAGAGGGTCCGCTTGGACGCGATGTAGACCTTGACCATTTCGAGGACGCCGTTGGGAAGCTCGTCGCCACGCTTCATGTGCGCGATCTTGCGTTGCTTCTCCGCTTCGACGGCTTCGATACGAGGCCAGTACTGACGATACGAGACTTCAGCCTTCTCTTTAAGCTCTTTGGATCCCTTGATCCACTTCGCATTGAAGGTCTTGATCTGCTCGATGATAACCTCAGGGATGTCCGAAGCACCGACCTTCTGGCGGGTCATCGGGTCAACCATTTCGGTACCAACGATCTCGTTGATCTCCTCGGTCATCTCCTTGAAGAGCTTGATCGCCTGCGCGTCTTGCTCAGCTTCGTATGCCGACATCTCAGCTTTGAGTGCCTTCTTCTGCGCCTCGTTCATGTGAACGCGGCGGGAGAACTTTTTGGTCCCGATGACGATGCCGGATGTTCCTGCACTGACTTCGAGGGAGTCGTTCTTCACATCCTCACCCGCACGACCGAAGATCGCGTGGAGGAGTTTTTCTTCTGGTGTCAGTTCGGTCTTGCTCTTTGGTGAAACCTTACCAACCAGAATATCTCCTGGACCAACCTTTGCACCGATACGGATGATGCCGTTCTCGTCGAGATTGCGGAGCATGCGTTCGGAGACATTGGGGATGTCGCGTGTGAACTCTTCGCGTCCGAGCTTGGTCTCGCGGACTTCAACATCGTACGAGTTGATGTGGATGCTGGTGAATGCATCGTCCTTCACAAGACGCTCGGAGATGACGATCGCATCTTCGAAGTTGTATCCGTCGAAGGTGTTGAACGCGACGAGGGCGTTCTTGCCGATCGCGAGTTCGCCGTTTTGTGTCGACGCACCGTCTGCGATGACCTCGCCTTCTTTGACCCTTTGGCCTTTCTTTACGATTGGCTTCTGGTTCTGGCAGGTCCGTTCGTTGAGACCAACGAACTTACGGAAGACATACTCGTCCGCGTTGTCGATCACGATTCGCTGGGAGTCGACATAGGTGACCTTGCCGCCACGCTTCGCTTTCACGAGCATGCCGGAGTATCGACCGACTTCTTTCTCCATACCGGTTGCAACGCAAGGCGGATCAACACGGATCAGCGGCACCGCTTGGCGCTGCATGTTGGAACCCATGAGCGCACGGTTCGCATCGTCATGCTCAAGGAACGGAATCAACGAAGCGGAGATACCGACGAGCTGCTTTGGAGACACATCGACATAGTTGACTTCTTTCGGCTTCACTTCAGCGAGTTCGCCGTCCATGCGTGCGAGGACATACTTGTCCTTGAACTCACCCTCTGGGTTGAGAACGTCTGCAGGAGCGAGCACCGAGCGGATTTCTTCGTCCGCACGGAGCTGGACGATTTTGCCGGTGAGTGCGCCGTCTTTGACCTCGCGGTATGGAGTGCGGAGGAAGCCGTACTCGTCGACGGTTGAGTAGATACCCAACGAGACGATGAGACCGATGTTGGTCCCTTCCGGTGTTTCAATGGGACACACACGCCCGTAGTGCGAGGTGTGCACATCTCGAACCTCGAAGCCTGCACGCTTGCGGTTGAGACCACCAGGTCCGAGAGCCGAGAGACGACGCTCGTGAACGAGCGAGGACAACGGGTTGGTCTGGTCGACAACCTGCGAGAGCTCTGAACGACCGAAGAAGAAGTCGATCGCGGAACTGATGGACTTGGAGTTGACCAAGTCAGCAATCTTCGCGACTTCTTCTGGGTCCTTGACACTCATGCGTTCTTGCACTGTGCGGCGCAGCTTGAGAAGACCCTTGCGGATTTCTTCAACCGCGAGTTCATCGAGCGTGCGCAGACGGCGGTTGCCGAGGTGATCGATATCGTCGATCAACGCGACTGGACGACCGGTGTCTGGATCCAAACGGTTCGAGCGGAGGTCCAGCATGTACTGGATGACCTTGAGGAAGTCGAGACCAAGCAAGAAGAGTTGGTCCGGATCGATGTCCATATCAAACTTGCGGTTGATGCGGAATCGGCCGACGCTGCCAAGACGGTAGCGGTTGCCATCGAAGAACTTCTCGTGGAAGAGCTGCTTCGCCTTCTCGACCTGCGGCGGGTTGCCCGGACGCAGACGCGAGTAGATCTTGAGCATCGCGCGATCGTAATCGCTGGTGACATTTGGAACCTCGTCAAATGCTTCAAGGTTTTCTTCAGCGATGGTGTTTAGGATCAACGAATCCGATGGGTTCTGGACCACGCGGATGGTCTTGAGCGCCGATGCCTTGATTGCCTCAGCGGCTTCTTCACCAACCTGACAACCGACATGGACGAGTTCTTCGCCCGATTCAGTATCGATGATTGATGCTGCGGCCCAGTCTTCCGGGTGGACATCCTTTGCCTTGATTTCCGCGACCTCGTAGAAGAGGCCGATGATCGCATCGGTGGATGCGACGGACTCGTCGAGACAGCGGAGGAAGGTGGTTGCCGCGAGCTTGGTGGACTGATCGATGCGCATCGCGAGCACATCTTTCTTGGTCACTTCAAGCTCGATCCATGAACCACGCTCTGGGATGATGCGTGCTGAGTGGAGCGGGCGGTCTGCTTCAGACGAGACGATTGAGAAGTCCACACCTGGTGAGCGATGGAGCTGGGACACGATGACGCGTTCAGCACCGTTGACGATGAACTCACCGCCACCCATCATGATCGGGAACTCACCGAGGTAGATATCTTCTTCTGGGAGGTCGCCGTGGGTTTCGCGCTTGAGGCGCAGGCACAGCTTGAATGGGTGCCCGTAGGTCAAGCGGAGCTGACGACATTCGTCAGCGGTGTAGCGAGGTTCGTCGAGCGAGTAGCTGACATACTCAAGCTTCATCGTCTCGTCGTATGATTCAATTGGGAAAATTTCCCGCAGCAGCGATTCCAGACCGTACTTGGTCTCGCGCTCCTCAGGATTCTCTTCTACTTGCAGAAAGCGGCTGTACGCGGCTTGCTGTACTTGCCAAAGATCTGGGACTTCCGTTGCATCGCCTCGTTTAGCGAAACTCCGAACCAATCGCTCGCGCTCCATTTGGCGCACTTTGGTCGCTGCCATCCATCACCTCGTTTTGGTTCTCGACACACACACGCCGTCTGGATGACAGCTCGCTTGTGAAGAACTCTATAAATTGTGGTATGCCCCGATTGCCGGCCGATGCCAAAGTCTAGCCACACAAAGACTAACAAACCAGTCTTGACCCATCAAACCCCTCACAAGGCTCGACAAATCATGTGCTGCTGGATCCAATTCGCATCAATCGATCAACAAAGACTCCCAAATATCAACACCCAGTTCCAATCAACAATCGTCCAACCGAACGATTCTGACCCGCGTACCCGCACAAAGCCCGATCTTCGCAGCCTTGCATGAGAGAATCGGGCGTCCCGAGGTTGCGGGACGCCCGACCGTTTTTTGTAGATCCGGTATCATGCAGCACAGAGCTGGATGAATCCCGAATCAAATATCCGATTAGGCGATTTCGATCTCTGCGCCAGCTTCTTCGAGCTTGCTCTTGATTTCGTCTGCCTCGTCTTTGGAGACGCCTTCTTTGATCTTCGCGCCAGCTTCTTCTGCAAGTGCTTTGGCTTCTTTGAGTCCAAGACCGGTGATCTCGCGGATCGCTTTGATGGTCTGGATCTTGTTGCCGCCAGGGCCCTTGATGATGACATCGAAGGATGTCTTCTCTTCTGCTGCTGCGCCGCCAGCGTCACCGCCGCCAGCCATGACAACTGCGCCACCAGCAGCAGCTTCGATGCCGTAGGTGTCCTTCATGTAATCGCCGAGATCAACGGCTTCCTTGAGGGTGAGGCCTGCGAGCTCGTCGCCGAGCTTTGAGATCTTTGCGTCAAATGTTTTGGTTGCTTCGTCAGACATGGTCCAACTCCTTCTTCAGTAATGCACACACTTTGATGTGCCAGACTCGCTCACCCGAGAGGGATCGAACCGCTCGATTCTTTAACCCTGCTCATCAAAGAGCCCAGGGCCAGTCGGGTGACTACGGGTTGTTTGGTTCACCGCTTGCCAACTTGGCTCACGGATGTACGATTTTTGTAGAGACCAGACAGCATGCCCAATCCCGGAGTGACTCAACTATCACGCCGCTCTTAGAGCTTTGAGATCGCTTCGCCTTTTTCCAACTTCTCTTCGATGCTCTTGAGGATGCCTGCAAGACCCGAACCCGGGCCTTTGATAGCACCAACAAGCTTGCGAGCAGGGCTGAGAACCAAAGTGATCGCGTCTGCAATCGCTTCGTCGCGTGTTGGGAACTTGCTGAGTTCCTTCACACCCGCGTCGCCTTCGAAGAGCATCCCATCGAGTACCGCGCCCTTGAGCTCGATATCCGGGAACTCTTTGAGGAGATCAACGATCTCGCGTGCGACATCCACGACCGACTCAGCGCCATACGCGAGGGCGCTGGCGCCGCTCATGACATTGCTCAGGGGCGCGAGGGAAGTCTCGCCGAACGCTTTGCCGAAGAGGTTGTTCCGCATGATGGTTACACGGATTTCCTTTTTCGCCAATCCGTCACGGATGGAATTGGTGTCGTTGGAGCTGATCCCACGAAGACCGATCACGAGCGCGTCTTCGGTATCACCGATGCGTTCGATGTAATCGCGGATCATCATTTCTTTGACTGGTTTACTCATTGGATGACCCCTTTATTCTTCGTCGCTCACGATGGCAACGCGGACCCCTGGGGTCATTGTGCCACTGAGCGTGATCTTCTTGACATACTGACCTTTGACCGTTGAAGGACGCGCCTTCTCGATCGTGGACACGAAATGGTTGTAGTTCTCGAGCAGGTCAGCTTCGGAGAAGCTCATCTTGCCGAGGATCGCGTGGACATTGCCGCCCTTGTCAGCACGGTATTCGAGCTTACCAGCGGAAAAGTCCTTGACTGCTTCTGCAACCTTTGGGGTCACGGTGCCGTTCTTGGGCGAAGGCATCAATCCCTTTGGACCGAGCACCTTACCAAGGACGGACATCACACGCATCATCTCAGGAGAAGCGATCGCGACATCGAAGTCGAACCATCCGCCTTTGACCTTGTTGACGAGTTCGTCGCCGCCTGCTTCAACCGCACCGGCTGCGAGCGCGTCTTTGACATGCTCAGGTGCACAGAATGCGATGACTCGCTTTGATTTGCCAATCCCGTTTGGGAGCGACACTGAGCCACGGACCATCTGGTCTGCGTGCTTGACATCAACACCGAGGTGCATGCAAATCTCGACCGACTGATCGAACTTTGTTGCTTTGAATTTTTTCACTGCAGCAAGTGCTTCCGGTGCTTCCATTGCATCGGTTGGAACGATTGCCGCGTCTGCTTTCGCGCGTTTGGTCATCGCCATGGGTTAACCCTCCACCGTAATGCCCATTGAACGGGCAGTGCCTGCAATGACAAGCATCGCGGCATCGAGGTTGTGTGAGTTGAGGTCTTCGAACTTCTCTTCAGCAATCTTGCGACACTGATCGGAAGTGATCGAACCGACGATGTTCTGTGGTTCTCCCGAACCCTTTTCCAATCCCGCTGCTTCTTTGATGAGAACCGAAGCCGGTGAAGACTTGATTTCAAACTCAAAGGAACGGTCGTTGTAGACCTTGACGATGCAACCAACGACCTTGCCGTTGAGTGCGCCAGTCGCGGCATTAAACTGTTGGATGAACTGCCCAGGGTTGACACCCTTTGCACCGAGAACAGGACCCAGAGGCGGAGCCGGCGTTGCCTGCCCTCCCGGAGCCATGATCTTAAACTGCTCAATTAATTCTTTAGCGGCCATCTGATCTCCACCTCCCACTCGCGGCGATTGTCCGATCCTGGCAAGATCAGCACCCGTGTGGTTCGTACGGTTCACAATGATCCCGTCACATCACGCGATGCGCCGGGCCACGACTCTAGACACCGCCGATCGGTCAGTCCAGATCAACTTCGCTATTCACCTGTCAATTCAGTAGTTCGGTTCAATATCCATTTGCCCTAACGCAATCCGATCAAAGTTCAGTTCAACGCTTGCGTCATCTCACGAGCAATTGATTCTTCGAGACCTGCGTCGATCGCCAATGCCAGCATCTCTGCCGCTCGATCCTTCCGCCCCTCACCCTGCATCAGGACAGAGACAAACAACCACCGCTCAACCGATGGATCGCGATGTGCTTGTTTCACACAGCGGACGATCAATTCACGAAGCCGTCGATTGTCCACACCCAAAAATTCCATATCTATAGGCACTGAAGCAAGTTGCGGATCATTGAGGTAGGCGACATGCATCATCTCAGTCGCAATTTCAAGATTCTTTGTGAGCCCCACGGCGAGTGCGAACTCTCGCATCACAAACCAGTCTTCCGGAAAATGCTCTAGATATTGACCGTACGACCCAACGGCCCAGTTCGTGATCTTCTCATTAGTGGGTTCCGCAGCGTCATGATCCCGTTGCTCAAACGCACAATCCGGGTTTTCGCATTTATGAAGGGTGTAGAGATCCTCATCAATCGAGCGAGGCAAACCCCGCATTTGATCGCGAGCGCGACGCAGCGTGTCATACACCACTTTCCGTGTTTCTGGATGCCCAGGCTGATCGCCGTCTGAGTTCACCAACTCTCCAGGCTGTCCATCAATCGGCTTGAGATCACGCGGCCTGATCGATGTCCCTGAAACACCACCACCAAGCCGGAAGTTGAAACGGTAAGTAATCGTGAACGAAGCTCCAGAAGGCGTGGTGTAGACCACGGAACCAGAAATTTGTGCTGGTGCTGCGGATGAGAACATCGCGATCAAGAGGATTGCTCCAATCGAAGTCCGTGTGATCCTGTTCATTGCAACGCCTCCTTCATCTGTTCAGCAACCGCTTCATCGAGACCAGCATCGATTGCTTTTTGAAGCATCTCAGACGCCCGCTCGAGTTCCCCCTCGCTCTGCATGAGGACCACGACCATCAACCAACTCGCGGGATTGTCGTCGCGGTATGCCTGATTCACTGATTTCACTCGTATCGATTTTTGAATCCGGTTTCGGATTCCCAAAACCTCCATGTCGATCGGTTCAACAGCGAGTCCTGGATCATTGAGATACGCAGCGTACATCACATCCATCGCGATCCGCAGATCGTTGAAGATCGCAGCCGCGATTGCAAACTCCCGCATGACCGCCCAATCCTCGGGATTCTCGTTCAAGTATGACGCGTAGGTGCCAATCGACCAGCCCGCGACCTTCCGGAGGTATGGGCCGTCCGCTGTATCACCGCGATACCCAAACTCGCAATCCGGATTGTCGCAGACATGAATCGCTCCATTGACTGGCATCCGATAGAAGCCTTTGAGTTGATCACGCGCGCGGAGGAGTTTGTCGTACCGCACGAACCGTGTATTTGGATGACCAGGAAGATCCCCATCTGAGTTCACCAACTCAGCATCCGTTCCTTCGATCACTTGGGCGTGTTGGGGTTTCTCGAAAGAAACAACTCCGTTCTTCTCCTGGTAGTAGATCGAAATTCGCTCCCAAGCAACCACTCTCCCGTCGTAGGTCAGGTACTCGCCATATTCATATTCAACTTGAGCATGCGCCGTACCGCAGTTGCAGAGAAGCAGCAACCCAGTCAATGCAATCTTCAGCTGGAACCGACTCGGCAGCATTCCCATCTCCACACACCTTCCCAATACCTTACTACCCACAATCTATTACCATACAATCCGTCCCCCAACCCCTTCCGGTTGCATCCCAAAGCCCCCCTACCCCTTCCACACACCCTACAGTCACGCATGAATCCTGTCCAGATCAAAATTCTCGCCGTCCTCGCCGCGTCCTCCCTATCGATTGCATTGGTCGGATGCTCGACCATCGGATTCGGTGGCTCAGCTGGCTCAAGCATCACACGCGATACGGAGGGGCTCGAGTTCTCCGCAGAATACCCCACACGCGCGTACCACTACGACGACAAAAACACCGCGGATGTCTACCTGACTGATCTCAGCAACGACGAACTCTCCGCGTTCTTCACACAGTCCGGAGACTGGTCGCAAATCTCAGGCACCATCGCGCAGGTCCATCTCTTTCTCAACCCCAAACCAGGACGCACCCCGATCGAGCCAACTGCTGCGTCGTCTGCGATCCGCTGGATCGTAATTACACAAGGCGAGATCGGAGTCTACGACGGCGCAGGATTCATGCTCCCAGGCGGCAAAGTCACCAAGGGCTCCATCTCTGGATCGATCCGCAACGCCCCGCTTCGCTTGACAAGAAAGACTCCCGGCTTCTCAGACCCGCTCATCACCCCAGAGATCGACATTAAGTTTGGCACAAAGCATGACCAGCAAAGCGCCGAAGAACTGGCCGCTCGCGTGGAAGCACTCGCAGGCAGAGCGTCACCTGTCATCGAGTAAATGACACACTAAGACAGTCATTTAAAAAACCCATGCGTAAATCACGCATGGGCTTGTGGATGTTGACTCTTCTTCAACGCTTACGGGCAACCCGTTCCGAACGCCGCGAGGAATGCGGAAACATCGAGGAAGTTGAAGTTGCCGTCCTGTTCAAAGTCCGCGGCCGCTTCTTGGTTTCCGAATGCTGCGAGGAACGCTGAAACATCAAGGAAGTTCAGATCCCCTTCACCAGTGAAGTCCGCAGGGCAATCACTGCCTTCGCAGGTCTGTGTCGAGATCGTGAATCCGTCCACACCTGCTTCAACGAGCGAATCTGCGCCTTCGTCGGTAATCGTGATCCGGACTTTGAAGATCGCTGTCGGATCCGTGTAATCCGCGATGCGGTAGCGTTTGATTTCCCAGCCGTTGGTGTCATCGATCTCATCAACCGGGAACCAAGTGATTCCAACATTTGGAGAGAACTCGACAATCATCCGCTCGCTATCTTCGGTGTTGACCCATGCCCAGAAGCTGACGACGGGATCGTCGATCGTGGTGGTGTCATAGAAGTTTGATGTGATTTGGGTCGTGCCTCCATCGAGGTCTTCAAAGATGCCACGACCGGTGATGTAGCACACACCCGATCCATCAGCATCAGATGCAGGCCCACCGTTTTCTGTCTCAACGAGTGGTGCGAGCCGCTCAAAGTTCCCAGCGGTAACCCCGATGTTGTTTTCGGTCCAGCCTGCGGCGGTCTGGAAATCATCAGATACACCAACAATCAAATCGTCGAGCACGATGGTGTGGAGCGGTGAAGACTCGCCACCTTCCGGATAGAAAGTCGTGTTCCCATCCGTATCTTCGATCTGGAAGTAGTACGACATATCTGCGCCACAATCTGCTGCTGGAAGCGCCGCGGAGAATGTCGTTGCGTTCACCATGATCGCATCGGTTGGTTGGTACCCAGAACCTGTATCAACAAAGAGGGTTGGTGAACCATCGATTGTTCTGCCATGGAAGTTGGAGATCACAAGATCAACTAGCTGTCCGCCGTTTGGAGAGACGAAGTCTGGTGCAGGTGAAGGTTGACCTTGAATCGTTCGAGGCCCAGCGATTCCAGTTGGATTCGCGAGCGCGTTCTGCAGTCCTGCATTGAACAAGTTGCATCCGTTGTTCCAACCGCCGCTGGAGCTGCAGCCCGCGTTGGTGTGGATTCCGATCGCGATGTTGTTGTTCTCATCGAGGATCACTGATCCGGAGTTGCCACCGGTGGTGTCAGTTGTATAGCGAACGACATTGCCTGAGTATCCACGGAACGGTCCGACATGTGTCTTCTGAATCCCGTTCCATGTTGGAGAAACCGGCGAAGAGGTTGTGCCGTATCCGGTAATTCGGATCGGACGCCCATCGTTGGGGATCGTTGAAGTCGCAAGCGTGTGCGAATCACCCTGCGCTGCAAGCGGGGAGAGGCCAGTACCAGTGTTGTCGAACGCTCCGAAGAATCCCCAGTCGTTGCCTAGCGAGATTGATCCCGGAGTCACCTGCGTCGATGCACCATCAACCACATACTGATCCTGAGGCGGCGGATTCTGATACCCACCACCAGCCGACGAGAACGGCACATTAAACTGCACCACATTTCCACCAGATGGACTGCAGTGACCAGCGGTCAAGAAAGTGTTCCCATGATCAGAGAACAACCACGCTGAACACCCGATCGGCATCAATCGAGCATCACGCGGATCACTCGAAGGGACACGATCATCAACAGTCCCGCAAATCGAAGCGGGGCTCACAGATGGCGATGCCTCGACACCAGCAATACGAACGCGATCCGCGCCGATGGAATCTGCGGACGCCATGATTTCGACTCGGACCGCATTGCCATTGAAATATGCGCTGGTATTCCCCCAGATTTGCAGCGCGTCGAAGTCGAGATATTGCTCGTATCCATCAAGGAGTGAAGTCACGCGAAGATAACTCTCGCGCGAGCTGCTTGTAGCTGATGACAGATCGACTTGATCAAACTCGAGACGCAACCACGCAGCATCTTCGACACGCACGACTGTGGACCACACCGCTTGTTGAATATCGCTATGACCCAGTTGTTTTTGGTTCGAGGTATTCCCAAGTTCGACCGACCCGATCACAGGACCTGAATCCACTGGGATGCTGATCTTGCGAACATCAGGCTCCAAAATTTCGACCGGGATGCTTTCCAGCACGGTTCTTTGTGCGGAATCGAGTTCTGCGCCATGAGCGCTCAATGCGACCCCAGCGATTGACAACAGTGCGAGACATGAACGCATAGAGACCATCCTCCTGACACGGCGTGCGAGACGCCGCGTGCTTTTCTAGATCGAGTTGTGAACGACACCACCAACCCCACGATGGATGATGCGAGAGTGTGAAAAACGACAGGCAGAATACCTGATCGCAAAGATCGGTACAAGCAAAGAAACCGATCTGTTCCACATAGATCGCTTTTTTAACGCAAATTGAGCGTCGGATCACCGATCAAGCCCCGTACCACTCATCGAGCGTGTGTTCACACGCACCTCGGTACAATGTCTTGAGCATTGATTCTGGGAGCGCGTGTCCGTGCAGCGCAGGAGCGCTCATGTCGTCGAAGCGATCCGGATCGCACATCTTGAGATCGGGGTCGGCAATGTTTGATTCGCCTCGGTATTGAGTCTCGAACATCGTCCGCAGCGCCCAGTAGCGTGATGCGTAGAGCTCGAACGCTTCGTGCTCGCTGTTCGCCAGCTGATTGCCGAACGCGGGATTGTCCGGATCGCTCGCAGCGAGATGATCATCATGGGTAACGATGTCTGAACCGAAGATGACCCGCCCCTCGTACTTGGTCAAAAACTCAACCAACTCATTGGTAGGTTGCTTGCTCAGCTCACGGATCATCCACTTGGTCGCGCTGGTATCGAGCACCAATCCCGGATGACGATCAAGAAGCTGGCTCAAGAATCCGAGGTCTTCCGGATTCCCTCCCATATGCGCCCCAAGACATCGCATCCCGGTTTTGTCGAGCAATCGATGCAGCGATTCATATTGATCGTGCTTCGTGCCGTAGACGGATGAATCGGCATAGCTCGTCGAAAACCATGTGTCAGGGTCCGCGACATGGACCATCAGCGACATCCCCAGTTCCTTGGCGCGATGAGCGATTTTCAATCTCCAAGGCGAATCAAACGGCACAGTCTCTTCTGGAGGTAGACCGATCGCTTCTGAAAAATCGCGCAGCCGAGGCGCGCCCCAGAACTTGACCATCCGCGCCCCAAGCGCGTGCCATTTTTCGAGGTTCTCTAAAAACCCTTCAGTAAACGCCCACGCGCGATCCTCGTGCATGTATTCCGGGATCGCAACGAAACGGATCCGATCTCCGAGCACCTCTTTGACATCCATTGCGTGAGCGAGCTGGGTTTGCGAATACACCCGCTCGATGCCGTAGAGATCACAAACCTCCTGATACACCTTCGCGGCTCTTTTCCCATTGATATGAGCATGCCCGTCAATGATCGGAACAACTGGATCCCCGAGCCGCTTCGCTTCCGCTCTGTAATCGAGTCCGAGACGATTCGCCGCCGATATCTGGGTTTGCTCTGCCATCCGTCTATCCTCACTCATCGTATTCAGGACCTGTAGATAGAAAGCATAGACCCAACCGAACGGTTAGTTATTCCGCCAATGACCAACTCTATATCCAAATCAACCAGGAATTTGACTGTTGCGCTGGCGCATGATTGGTTGGTCGCTCGCCGTGGAGGGGAGTTGGTCCTCGATGCGATTACGACACACCTTTTGAATACCGATGCAAGGGTCACCCAGCTCTACACGATGTTTGATTCGAGCAAACCCATCACCCCCGCGATTGATTCGGTACCTCGAACCACCTCGAATCTCAATCGGCTCCCATCTCCGCTCCGTCGCTGGTTGCTCCCCCGCTATCCACACGCCGTCGATCAGCTCTCGCGCCAGCTCCAATCCGATCATCAGTCGCGTCCGATCAACCTGCTCATCTCTACATCATCCGCTGCAATCAAAGCACTCGTATCTCCTGAGTCTGTGCCGCATATTTGCTACTGCCACGCGCCTGCTCGATATTTGTGGTCACAGACTGATCAATACACGACGCAGCCTGGACTCAAGTCCAAACTCCGAGCCGCGGGACTTGAACGCTTTGGCGACTCGCTGCGAGACTGGGATTTGCGGACCGCTTCAACGGTGACGCAGTTCATTGCCAACTCGCACTTTATCGCGAGCGAGATCAAGAAAACCTACAACCGCGACGCGGTGGTCATTCATCCACCAGTTCGGACCGATTATTTCACGCCGCCGAGCGATCCTGAGGCGCCTCGTGCCAGCGAGTTGCTTTTCGTTGGCGCGATTGAACCGTACAAGCGTGTGGATCTCGCGATCGATGCCGCGATTGAACTCGATCTCCCCATCAACATCGTCGGCACGGGTTCGCACGCATCTTCGCTCGTCAAAGCATACAAAAACAAGCCCAGAGTACGCTTTCATGGACACATCCCGGATGCCCAAGTACTTGAGCTGTTTCGGAAATGCTCCGCGTTGATTCAGCCGCAGATTGAGGACTTCGGGATCACAGCAGTCGAGGCGCAAGCGTGCGGGCTCCCGGTCGTCGCGCGCCGTGCAGGTGGCGCACTCGATTCAGTGATCGAATCCAAAACAGGCACCCTCTTCGATCTTCCGGACGCGACGGAAGTTGCTCGCGCGATTCAAAGACTCCCAGATCAGCACCAAATGGCGCACAACTGCAGGAGCAACGCATTGCGGTTTTCATATGAATCGTTTGAGGCAAAGATCGAAGCGGTGATCGATTCTGTGCTGAACTAAACCGCTACTGTCCGGCTTGGACTTCGCTTGTTTGCGAGCGTTCGACTTCGATGTTCTGACCCTGATGTCGGATCGCGACCACGCTTCCCACAAAGAGCTCGAACGCGTTCTCGAGATCGACTCTGCGGAAGACCTCGCAGTCGATCCATGAATCGCATTGAGAGAGAATCGGACTCCCAGTGACGAGCTTCTTGCTCTCAAGGGTTTCAAACGGATCGAGCCCCTCGACATAGATCGCGGAATCTGAGCCGTTAAGTCGCTGACCAAATCTTCTGGAGATGAAACGGTCATTCTCAGCGATGAATCCGATCGCGAACGACCTCGAATCACGAATCAATGGATCAATCTCGTGACCTTTCCGGACCGAAACCCCGATCAAGAGCGGATCGTTCATCAACCACTGCACGGATTCGACCACAACCCCAGCTCGTGAACCGTCGAAGCTCGCGGTCATGAGATAACGGCCGCGCTTGATCTGCGCGATCATCTCATCAATGACATGCTGTGCTGACTCATCCATCGAGTCACTCCAAGGCACCAAAAGAACTCACAACGACGCTGACACCCAAAATCGACCCACGATGCGTTGAACTTCTCCATCTTCTCACAATTTCACATTTCCACCATTACCAAGGCCGAATGACCCGCAAATATTTGTGGTTATTCTATTTACATACCCACCACCGGTGTCAAGCGGACCTTAATTGGCATCAAACTATCCACATTCAATCCTCAAAATGACGGACTGTGGGTGGAGCGGGTTGCGTTGTGGGTCGAAGTGGGACATAATCCCATGCATGAACCCCATCGAGGCTCCAACCCGTGCCATTCACCGGACAAGCCAATGCGACGATCGACGCCAAAACTCGGCTGGCGATCCCTGCAAAGTTCCGGAATCGCTGGGATCCCAACCAGGACGGCGCGACATGGTTCTGCATTCCTTGGCCGCAGACCAAGACTCTTCGGCTCTACACCCACTCGATGTTCAACGAACTCTATTTAGCAGGTCGGAGATCTCCGTCGCTGACACCATCTCCGGACCAGTCCGAGCTGGATGCGATTCTGTACTCAGCCGCCGAGGAAGTGGATGTGGATGCGAACCACCGTATCCGTTTGCCCGCATGGCAGGTCGAGACGCTGTCGCTCCCACGCGACATCGTGGTGATCGGTGCGGGGGATCGCTTGGAGATCCGAGACCGAGAATCCTGGCAAGCGTCGTTCAACGACAAGCTCGCGCGTATGCACGAGATCGCGGAGAAGATCAGCAGTCTCTGAACGCGTGGGAGATGAATCACGCCTGAGGGTTGCAAAGACGCACCCGATGGCACAAGCGTCGGTTTGAGTGGTACCTGCCAGTCCACGAGAGCCGAGACAATCCGGACCGAGTTGAGGAAGGTGAGGGGTTTTTCCGTTTCCCCTACGCCCCACCAAGGATGGGACCCCGGCGCAAGGATGCGCCAAGGTCAGGGACTGAACCACGGCAGTGGACACCCCCAACACTCGGAACGAAAAAATGCCCTCCCGACCACCACCGGGAGGGCTTTTCAATTGTGCAGATCAGATCAATCAACGACCCGGTCTGGTAAATCCCTGGGGGTAGTTGATGCCCTGCAATCCGTGGAGTGTCCAGCGGAAGCGTTGGTTCAGGTGTGTATTGTCTCCCAGCCCTCCGAGCGGGATCGGGAAAGTGTCGAGCGGGACATAGGTTTGTTCCCAGATTCCGAATGCGTGCTTCGAATCATGTGGCAACAGATCGTTGAAAAGATAATCATCCGGGCTCACCGAGCTGTGCGAAAGACCGCTCATCATGGTGTTGATCGATCCATCAAACATCAGCTTCGCAGGTCGCGCATGGTCGTATGCGAAGTATGGCGATCCAGCTTGCTCGCGATCAAACTCTTCGAACATATGCACCTTCGCGCCAGGGAAACGGACTTCGTGGAAACGACGCTCTCCCAGAACAATGCCGTCCGAGGATTGAAAGAACAGGTGCGGCGTGTCCTCAATTGGATAGTACTGCGGCCCGAAGTCTTGCTGCCACGCATGGGGCACAACCTGGAAACTCGAAGCAAAGGGCCAAAGCAATTGGATACTGATTTGTTGCCAGTTTGTATCGTCGTCATATCCCGATAGATCGGGCATGCCATTCCCATACGGGAGTGTGTTGGGGTCATCATCTGAGTATTCAAGCGGGTTGAGTTGCCACCTGAGTTGATTCGCATCCATTGGGTCCGCCCACATCGGATCCGTGACACTCCCACCCATGTAATCAGCAAGCACAAGGTGCGAGTACCTCCGATGCATCAATCGTGAGGATGGGGAATTTATTTTATATCGACCGGATACACGACCCGTAGCACGGTACAAAATATTCTGAACCTGTCGAGAGGCGGCTTCTTGGTCAGTCGTGGAAATGCGTTCCTTTCCCGAAGCAAGATCGATGTATGGAACACCGGCGCGCCAAGTGAATGTGAATATCCGATCATCATGATCGTTTGCGTACATCGCGCTGATCTGACCGATCGAAGCAAGATTCCCCTCGCTGGTCATGCCCCGCATTTGTGTACGCATGCGGCTCATCGCTGGACCAAGCACCGCAGTGACGCTTGCGGCCATCACAAGAATGGTGACGAGTTCGATGATAGAGAATCCGAGCCGAGACTTTGTTCTGTGCTGTGTGTGCATGCGTTTGCTCTCAACTTGCTTTGTACATTGATCAGCACTCATCGGGAGAACACCTTTGGTGAAGGTGTCGGGTAATCAATCCCTTGCAATCCGAAGCGAGTCCAACGGTAATGCATGTTGAGCTCGGTCGAATCCCCGAGCCCTCCAATCGGAACTGGGAACTTGTCGATCGGGAGGTAGCGCTGAGTCCAAGTCAATCCGCTTCCGAAGTTGAGTGGGCTTACCGAATCATTCGCCGCCCTGGTCACCATGGTGTTGATCGATCCATCGAACATCAGTTTGGCGGGATTGGTGTATCCATACGCGAAGTACGGAGCGCCGACGCGTTCGCGATCGAACTCCTCGAACATGTAGACCTTCGAAGCTGGGAACGCGACTTCGTTGTGGTAGCGATCACCAAGATGAGGAGATCCACCAGCACTCAAGAACAAGTGAGGCGTGTCAGAGATCGGAGCATAACTCGGGAGCTCATCGCTCATCCACGCATGCGGGATGGTCTGGTAGCTTGATCCAAACCCCCACATTTGCCTGATCGAGTTTGTCGCCCAGCTCGATGAGTTGTCATAACCAGACGACGAAGGCAAACCTTGGCCGTAGGGAACAAAGTCGTAGAAAGTTGGGAAGTCTTGCCAGACCGCTTGGTTAAAATCATTTGGATCGACCCAGACTCGGTCCGACACGCTTCCCATGTAATCCGCAAGTATGAGGTGTGAGTACCTGCGATGCACGAGTCGGGATGTTGGAGTCAGGATCCGGAACTGCCCAGCAGTCCGTCCCGTTGCTCGATACAGAATGTCGCGTGCTTGGTATGCAGCTGCTTCTTGATCACTGGACGGCGTGAAACTGGAGCCGTTGGACAGATTAATGTAAGTCTCTCCCGCTCTCCATGAATACGACGCGATCCGATTCTCGTTGTCCATCGCGTACATACCACTCGCTTGACCGATTGTCCAAAGATTGCCCTCGCTGGACATTGCCCTGCCTTGCGAGCGGACCTGCTTGAGCGTCGGAGCGAGCAGCGCACTCATGCTTGTTGCGAGTACGACCACGACTGCGAGTTCAACAATGGTGAATCCAGATCGCTGGTTCTTCAAGTTCCACATCATCAATATCCCCTTCAAAATAATCGAAACATATATCTACCGTGAGATCATACAAGAGTCCGCCAAGAGCACCAAGAATGAATCCGGAATTGAAACTGAAATTATGATGTATTCATGAAAAAACACCCCTTGATCGGGGTGTTTGAGAACTGTGCTCACGCAAAGAACTTCAGCAGATTCGGATTATCGACCACCCATGAGGGTTTGTGGATAATCCAAGCCTTTGAGTCCGCCTGATGTCCAGCGATAGCGGAGCGTGATCTTGTCATTGAGCGCAAGCGGAAACTGATCGAGCGCGATGTAGTTCTGGTAATACGCGTCTTGTTCACCATTCTGTTTCTGATGGAGCTCTGTCGCAGGATTCACGCCGACAGTTGCATCTCCGGTGTATGCAGTGTTTATTGATCCATCAAACATGAGTTTCGCAGGAGCCGCGAAATCGTACATAAACCAAGGCGACCCTTTCTGCTCGCGATCGAACTCCTCGTGCATAAACACCTTCGCTGATGGGAATGCGACTTCACTAAAGTACCGCTGCGCAACCGCACCGCTTGGTCCTGAGAACTGCGCATACAGGTGCGGTGTTTCGTAGTTCGGCGTGTATGTCGCTCGATCATCGAACAACCATGCGCTCGCGACTTGGTGATAGCTTGATCCGTACGACCAGAACTGGCGCACCCCGACATTATCCCATCCTGGTGATTGGTCATAGAAATCAGACTTTGGATAGCCCATGCCGTATGGGATGGTGTTGACATCTTCGCGGTATTCAAGCGGGGTTGCTTGCCAGTGTTGGAGCTGCGCGTCTGCGGGATCTACCCACATCGAATCTGAGACATTCCCTCCCAGATAATCCGCGAGCACAAGGTGCGAGTACCGACGGTGCATCAATCTCGCTTGAGGCGCAAAGATTCGACCAACACCATTCATGCGTCCTGTCGCATTCCACAGGATTTCTCGTGCTTCATATGAAGACGCTTCTGCATCACTGACTGGAGAGAGGATGTTTCCGTTGCGGATGTTGAGATACTCATTACCGCCTCTCCATGAGAATGTAAAGATTTTGCCGTTATTGTCCTGCCCAAACATCCCGGCCCCTTGACCGATCATGTGCAGGTTTCCTTCGCTGGATACCCCTTGCATGTTTGATCTCATCTTCGACATCGCTGGTCCCATGACCGCGCTCGCTGAGATCCCTACGACAAGCAACAACGCCAACTCAATCGCTGTAAAACCATTTCGAACTGCGATTCGCATAAAGTGTCCCTTCTATCCAAATGTAATATGTGTCCACACGCACAATGTCCCACACAATGTTCGATGGATTGAACACTTCGGGTTCACGAAAGCGCGTAAATTCTTATGTATTCAGGGATTCACCCAAGCTGGATCGTTTCCGCATCGCCTTTGAGATTCCCCAATCAGTGATTCTCGGAAATACGACGGATGCGCCAAGCGCGAGCCGAGTCGGGAAGCTGGTCCAGACTTCGCCTTTGGGTCTTTGCAAACACCGAACAATCGCGCTCGCAACCCGTTCCGGAGATTGCATAAATCGCTCGCTCTTCCCAGCGAGTCCTAACTCCCCACCAGATCTTTTCGCGGCTTGATCAAAGAACTCTGTTTTGGTCCCGATCGGATGCACGCTTGACACCGACACCCCCGTCCCTTCAAGTTCATGGCGCATCGCTCTGCAGAAGTGATCCTGCGCCGCTTTGGTGGCGCAGTAGGTGCCGTATTCTGGAAGACCTATTTTGCTCAAGCAACTCGACACCATCATCGCGTGCCCCTCGCCGCGTTGAATGAAGTCTTGGATCGCTGGTTGGACAAGGCGCAATGAGCCAAAGAAGTTTGTTTCAAACATCGCACGGATTTCTTCGCTCGATGATGAATGGCAAGGCTTCTCTTGTCCGTACCCCGCGTTGGCGAGCACAGCGTACAACGGACCGAACTTCGATTCGCATTCCGCAAGCGCACGCTCGCAATCATCCTCCGAATCCACTGATCCAACGATCACGCAGCTGCGGTCATGTCCGATCCGCGATGCGAGTGCTTCGAGTTTTTGTGCTCGCCGAGCCATGAGCCCGACGCGCATCCCTTTGCTCGCGCACGCGATCGCTGTCGCGGCTCCGATCCCCGAAGATGCGCCGCTGATCAAAACTGTTCTTCCACTGAGTTCGATCACCGGGGTGAACATATTCTGTTGATCAGTTCTGGTTTGGATCGAGGGTGTCAGCGGCGGAGCTGATGTCCTTCCCGATGCCTCGGACGGTGTTGCACGCAGTCATCGCGAGGATCCCGCCGGCAAAGAGGACCGCGAACAGGAGTTTTGCTGTGTCGCGGAGTGTGTTGCGTTTCATTGGTTATGCTCCGTCGTTGCCGTCCGTTGTGCCCGATCGTTCCGTAGAGCGGGCTCCGATCCAGCGGAGTTCTTGCATGCTCCAAACTATCGACCAAATCAGATAAAACGCTGCACCGATCGCACAAATCACCAAGACACGCACCAGTTGCATTGACCAATGCGAGGGCAGTTCCCACACACGCACAACGCCGTAGATGCCCAGCCCCATCAGCAGGGATCCCACGAGCATAAGTCCGACAGGACGAACGGACGAACTACCTAAACTCTTTCCTGACGCATGCTTGCGCGTCGATGATCGAGCGAGCCAGAGGGATTGAATGATCGCACACGCTGCTGTGGACCATGCGAGCCCCGCCTCCCTGAACCACCAGATCAGCGTGCAGTTGAGGGTGATATTGACCGCGACCATGACCAACGCGATGTTCATCGGCGTCCGAGTGTCTCCCGTCGCGTAGAACGCGCGTGTGTAGAGCTGATTGAGCGAGTACGCCCAGATCGCGACGCTGTATCCGACCAGCACCGATGTCGCACGGATGATCCCGTCCTCTGAGAACCCATCCCCGAATCCAGAATACAGCACGCGGATCAATGCACCCCCCACCACCAGCAGCCCGATACTTGCGGGGATCCCGATGTACAGACTCAATCGCAACCCTCGGCGGAGCATCTCGCTGAAACGCGATGGATCACCAGCAACGCGAGAAAGCGCCGGGAACGCAGCAGTCGCGACCGCGATCCCGAACACACCGAGCGGGAACTGGTACAAACGCTGCGCGTAAAACAGAATCGCGTTGGAGGATTCATCGAGCGGATAGTCGCGCCCCATCAATGTCGGACCGATCCAGTTGGGGTACATCGCGAGGAGCGTATCGACAAAGGTGTTGAGCTGGAGTGTTCCAAGACCAATCAGCACAGGCACCATTCTCCGAAGCATCGTGCGTGCTTCGGACTGGACCGCGCTTACGCTCCGCGTCCATCGGACCTTCCCACGCAGCGCCAGCACAGACCACAGTACTTGCAATGCTGCTGAAACAACCGCCGCGATCCCGATTGGGTAGGCCCATACCGCGGGATCAGCACCATCGACGAAGAAGTATGGGATCGATGCGACGATGATGCACAGATTGAGGAGGATCGGAGCAGCCGCCCATGGTCCGAATCGGTGGTGTGTTTGGAGCATCCCCCCAAGAATCGCCGCGACGCAGATCATCGGCATGAACGGGAGCATCACCATCACGAGTTTGAGCGAGTACGCACGATCCGGATTGTCCGCAGACATCAAGACCGCCGCGAGCAGTCCCAGCTCAATCAGAATGGTGATCATTCCCGTCACCAGCGCGAGCAGACCGATCGTGAGCGAAGCGAACGCGTCTGCTTTGGAAGGATCGTCGTCGCTGAGCTTGGTGTATTCCGGGATGAACGCCGCGGACAGCGCCCCCTCTCCAAACAATCTGCGGAACATATTTGGGATCGCAAACGCCGCGGCGAACGCTGAACCAACTGCGGTATCGCCGAACACGCGGACCGTCACCAAATCCCTTGCCATGCCGAGCACTCGTGAGATCAGTGTCAACCCCGCGACGGTGCGCGTGTTGCGACCAAGCGACTGATCGTGCACTTGTTCAGCTGACTGAATCGGTTGTGAAGGTTGCGGATCCACTGGAATCAAGATCGGGTTTCCGGGGATGGTTCGGCCAGTGTTTCCGACCTCAGAATGCTCGCGTGCTCGATCTTGCATTGCCCCCCGTTGTTCCGGTACCAGATGACCAACAGAAACAAACTCGCGAGAACCACACCGATCGAATCCGCCGCGAGATCAAGCAGATCAAAGACCCGATGAAAAATCGGCTGTGTGGTTTCGTCAAAGATGCTGTACGCAATCCCGATCAATCCGACGATGAGCGTCTGCCTGCGGATGCAGGATTTGGAGCGTACCCAACCAGTTGCGCCCAGCAGCAGAGTCCAAACACCGAATGCGCCTGCATGAATGATCAGATCGGTCCTGCTGACCGGTCCTTTGATACTGAGTCCGGGCCAGTGTGTCGCGGTCAACAACGCGAGTGTGTAAAGCACAAAAGACACGCGTGCTGCAGATTGAAACAGGTTGTTGTGAGTCGGCATGGTCTGGGTTGCCATCGTTAATCGCTCAGGTTGGCGTCCGATGATGCCTGCATCGTCTGGGTCGGTGCTGACGAACCCCGAAGCACATTGATTTCCGCTTCGCTCAGATCAGCCGCAGCGTTGGTCGCTTTCATCGCGGACAACGCGCGATCCCATTCAGCGACAACCGACGCGCCAAGCTGACCATAATCAAGCGCACCTGGCGCGGTTGGTTCGTACTGGAAAATCGTCTGCCCAAAGCTTGGACACTCCGCGAGTTTGATATTTCTGCGGATCGGTGGGCGGTACACGCGGGCGCTTGCCCATGCACTTCCTGAGTCTCTCCCCGATTCAAAGAAGCGTTCGAGATCCGCGACGACCTCTCTTGAGTGCGTGGTCTGCTGTTCGTGCATGCACAGCACCACTCCCGCGACGCGGAGTTGGGGATTGACCTGCTGGCGGACGAGCCCCACTGTTTCGAGGAGTTTGCTGACCCCCTGGAGCGCGAGGAAGTGCGCCTGCATCGGGATGAGGACTTCGTTTGCCGCCGCGAGTGCGTTGAGGGTCAGGAGCCCGAGTGCTGGTGGACAGTCAAAGAGCACGAACTCGTGATCGGTATCACGCACGGCGAGCGCTTGCGCGAGCCGATTGTTCCGATCAGTAACCCCAGAAAGCTCAGTCTCAACCGCGGCAAGGTCGGTCTCTGCAGGGATCAGATCGAGGTTGTCGTCGATCGAGCGGATGCACCCCGCGATGCCGTGCTGGGGTTCGAGGAGCAGGTCGTAGACCGTCGGTTCATCGTCTTGTTCGGTTCCGGGTTCGACTCCGAGGTGCAGCGTTGCGTGCGCCTGGGGGTCTAGATCAACAAGCAGTACCTTGCGTCCAGTCCGAGCAATCGCCGCGGCGAGGTTGACCGAGGTGGTGGTCTTCCCCACGCCCCCTTTTTGATTCATGAGCGCGATTGTGCGGACGGGATGGTCGTACTTGTGATCCATAGATCGCAGTATATCAGAACGACCCTCCAAAGTGGCCGTTGATCGGGGGAATCCGGGGAGAGATCCGCAAGGATCTACTGGATTGTCAGTTCAACTGGGAGCCGAACCGTGATCGGCGCAAGGCACTGGGTGTCATTGCAAGGCTGGAAGGTGATTCCGAGAATCGGTTTGCCAGGGGTCGGACCGATCCCGTCCGCTTTCTCGATCGCGACCTCGAACTCAATGCGGCCGTGATGGACGCGGATCATCGCATCCCCTTCTCCGAACGATTCACCATCGGGATACTCCGCGTAAACCGCGACCCCCTGACCCTCGATCAACCCCACCCGGAGCGGCATCAACCCCTTCGCGGCGTCCGAAGTCCCCGGATCAGCAGCGACAATGTGGTACGGCTCTTCAATCTCGAGTGCAACGGAGAACAAACCCGGATGATCCTCGCTCACCGTTACCGCGTCCTCAGACACAAAGACCGCAACAGGACCGGTCGGAGCTTGCTTGGGTTGAAGCTCTGCTGCACCTGCAAAGACATACTTGTCCCCGATGCGCTGCTTCTGTGTGATCAGTTCGATCAACGCGCGTGTGGAGTTGGAAACGCTGATCGGATTGCTCCCGATCGCAGCAGAAACACCTCGCAGTGCTTCCAAGGCCCAATCGATCCATCGTTCCTCTCCCGAGATCGCAACCATGCGTGCTGTGACGAGTGTCATCACGCCCACTCCTGAAGGGGTCGCGCCGTCGTGGAGTGTTCGCGGACGAATGAAGAGATCCGTGCGTCCCTCGCGTGTGTCGTGGAAGATGCCCGGCGCGGACTCAAAATGCTTGCGTGAAGTGATGAACAGCCGTTCGATCGAGGTCCAGAGCGTGTCGTCTTTTT
>JARGNC010000213.1 GCA_029212425.1 Phycisphaerales bacterium | reverse complement strand
AACACCATCGTCGGCCCCGGCACCGGATGGCAAGCATGCCGACACGACGGGACCGGACGGATGAGCGAGCCTGCGGATCTGATCCAAGCCCTTGTGATGTCGATCACGGGCCAAAACAGCTGAGCCCCAGCGACAATTTTCCGCATAATGATCTCGTATGGTGGACGGCCGAGCGGTCGAAGATCGCCTACACTATCCATCCGAACCGCGGCTCAGACCCCGATCTGAGCCCGATTGATTACCTGGAGAGGTGGCTGAGCGGTTGAAGGCGCACGATTGGAATTCGTGTGGAGGAGTAATCCTCTCGGGGGTTCGAATCCCCCCCTCTCCGTTTGAACAAATCAAACCCCACCACAAGATCTGTGGTGGGGTTTTTTAGTCTTTGTCTATAGGAATCAGTGTTGGACATTCATCGAACAAAGCGAAGGCAATGGAATACCCGACTGGGGTCGTATCCCAGCCGGGCAAAAAGAGAGAATCGAATCTGTGTAATCCTTCAGCGAACCATGCTGTTTACTCAGCGTGCTGCTCGAAGAGTTCTGGCCAGTTGGTGTTTGCTCGTTGCACACTTCCTTCAAAGTCCGCATTGAACTTCTCAAGAATCTGTGAGTTCACATTCAGGTACAACTTTCCGTTTCGGACCTGCGCGGTGGTGATATCCACAGGGAGCAGGATGCCGATCGAAACTCCGTAGGCACAGAATCCGCCATATTGTGGCGCGTAGCGCGACGGGTTCGCTTCAAATCTTTCTTTGCTCCGCTCGTCGGCGAACATGTAGGTTGCTCCGCCGTAGTCCGAGCGGATCATGGGTGAGCCGTTCTTGGGTGTGCTTCCTGTAAAGAACGAAACTGGATCGAAGCCCGCAAGAGCAATATCGCTTGCGCCGGATGTGTTGACCAGGTTCCCCTTCGCAGCTCTGATCTGCTCGACCGCTTCGTCTGTGCTCCAGACATCACTCGCGATCATGCGATAGTTCACAAACGCAGCTTCAAACCCGTCGTACCCTGGGAGCTTCGCAGCAGCGGTTGCATCCGAAACCACAACCACCTCAAATCCGTCTTCAATCAGATCACGCATGTGGGATTCCACACACAGGTTTGCGGACATCCCTGCGAGCACAATCTGATTGATACCTCGCTTGCGGAGTTGCAACGCCAGGTCGTTTGTTTCTGGTCCATACACCTTGTGCGGCCCAACCACAACTGTTTGACCATCGTTGATGTACTTCTTGTACTGCTCGAGCCAATCAGCGCCTGATCGCTCAAGCCCCCCCACTTCCAATGGGCCATCTCGATGGAACATTTTGATGTCGTGCATCAATGTCTCGAGCGCGCCTTCAAACTCCCAGTTGTGATCATGGGGGTAGTAATAGTGCGGACTGACAATCACCTGAGCATCGACTTCCTTTGCGGTGCTGAACAACCGATCGATATTCTCGACTGTGCCGTTCTCAGTGACACTCTCCCCAACTACGCCCCATGTCACCCCATCCGGACTCAGGAAGTCGTTCTGAGGATCGATGACAACGACCGCGAAGTTCCCACGCGAGAGTTTGACTCCTGGTCGCGGGATCGGCGCATCGTTTCGAGGACCGTTAATGTAGTGCACTTTCGCAGGTTCGCTTGCGTGCATCTCGCTGTGCGAGCTGTCCATAGTCTGCTGCGTTGAGCACCCCATCATGGTCGCGGCACATGCCGTGAGAGATGAGATCATGACGATTGTTTTCTTGTGCGTTTTCATTTGTGATTCCTTTACTGGTTCAATTTTGTGTACTTGTGCGTATATAGACTGCTTCCGGGAATGTCCCTGGGAGCAGGTTGTTTGTGATTCATTTCACTTCTGGAATCCCGGGATCATCGATCGGGCGCGGTCCTGGTGCTTCCCAACGAAACCGACGGTCGCTTTCACTGATCAGCATGTCGTTGATGCTCGCTTCTCTGCGCCGCATCAACCCCGCATCATCAAACTCCCAGAGTTCATTGCCGTAGCATAGGAACCCCTGTCCATCCGAGTTTCGCCACTCATACTGGAAGCGGACCGCGATTCGATTCTCACGGAATCCCCAGAGGGACTTTGCGAGCCGATAGTCAAGCTCTCGGCTCCATTTGTCCTGCAGGAAAGTACGGATCTGATCTCGCCCCTGGATGAACTGATCGCGATTGCGCCACTGACTGTCTGGCGAGTACGCGAGCGATACACGATCAGGATCTCTGCTGTTCCACGCATCTTCAGCCGCACGCACTTTCGCAAGCGCGGATTCCATATTGAATGGCGGGACCAATGGGCGCGGAGATCGCGCTCCCGCTGTGTCAGCGGGTCTTAGTTCAGAACTCATTGCTTACTCCTTTTGGCAATCCGCTCCTGCTGCATGGATCACCGAATAGAACTGTTTATCCGACGGCTTCAACCAGTTCATCTGGTGTCCATTCAACCGCCGCGAATGCATCATCAAGCGGTGTGCTTGCGATGTGGTTGGTGTAGTTGGACATCACCTTCAGTGCTGTTCCAAGAATCACTTCGAGAATGGTTCGATTCGTGTACCCAGCACTCAGCAGCTCATCGATATCCGACTGCTCTGGCCATCCTCGGCTCTCATTTATGCGAACAGCGAACACACGCAATGCTTCGAGCTGTGCATCAGCAATCGGGGTCCCAGTCCTGAGCGACTCGATGACATCGTCAGGTACGCCTTGTGATTTCGAGATCCCAGTGTGCGCCGACATGCAGTAGGTACATCCGTTGAGCCGGTTATTCACCATCAGAACAATCTGACGCTCTGTCGGCGAGAGACTCGTTTGATCGAAAATTCCAGCGAGGGTCATGTACCCCTCCAGCAGCGCTGGGGCTTCTGCCATTGTTCCGAGCAGGTTTGGGAGGAACCCGAACGCGTTCATTGCTCCTTGGATCAGTTCAGCGGCTTCTGGCGCGGATTGAGCGGTATGGATTTGAAAGTCTGCCATGTCTGATTTCCTTTCGGCACGGGATAACCAGCCCAGCGACACGCTCGCTGAGGACTGGTGATCACAGTTGTGTTGGCGATTCAACCTCGGAATCGCTCGCCTCGCTTTACCGATGTGCATTGGTATATACGAGGACGATATACGCAAGTATACTGATTAGTAAGTATAAATCAAGCGCCTGTGGAGAAACTTTGTAAAAAATCTCTTTCATCACCATTATGAGTCTTTCTGGTGTGTTTTTCGGTTGAATTTTGGTCGAACTCGATCCTCCACTGAGGCTTTTTGTCCGCTTATGCGTACTATCTAATCAGTATCTATCCCTATATCAACTGGAGTTCATATGC
>JARGNC010000212.1 GCA_029212425.1 Phycisphaerales bacterium | reverse complement strand
CAAGCACCACGCGGTACGCGACACGGTTGACCTCGGGGTTTCGCTGCTTGCGGTGACTGGGGTCTTTACCGCTCATCACACTGGGTGCACCAGATACATGCTCGGGAAGCGGTCCCCCACCACCCACCGGTACGGGAACCAGTTCGAGTTTGGTCCATGCGGCGGGATCGATGTCCCAGACGAACTAAGAACAACGCTGGGTCCCGATGCGATCATCAGCGAACTGCGTCGCGAAGCGATGGAAGAAGCAGGGATCAAACTCACTGATACGAAACCAGCCCCGATTGCGATTGTTTACGATGACGATGTAGGATCGGTGGATATCGTGCTGAAAGTTTCCCTCGATTCGATTCCTGCGACCGATGCGAACTGGGAATACGCTGAGTGTGTTTGGCTGACGCTTGATGAACTCCAAGCACAGATCCAGGACACCCCCAACGCATTCATCCCCACCGCGATTGTCATTGCGAACATACTCCGCGAGCGCGCGGACTACGATTGACACCATGAGCGACACCCCCAACCAATCAATCTCGACCCAGACCGTTGCGGGGTATCTCGATGCGCTCAACTCCGGAGCACCAACCCCTGGTGGTGGAGCCGTCGCGGGAACCAACGGCGCGACTGCGGCAGCAATCGCGGGGATGGTCGTCCATTTCACGCTCGGCAAGAAGAAGTATGCCGAGTTTGAATCCGAGAACCAAAGCCGACTCGCGCGCCTCACCGATGCACAATCCAAGTTCCTGTCTCTCGCTGACGACGACGCAACAGGGTACGGCACGCTCAACACGCTCTGGTCGCTCCCCGAATCCGACCCAGCACGACAGTCGGGTTGGGACGATGCGGTTGCTGGAGCGATTGCACCTCCGACCTCGATGCTCGCACTGTGCGTTGAGGTCCTTAACATCGTCAATGAACTCACCGGGACCACCAATCGCATGCTGCGGTCTGATTTGGAGATCGCTGCGATTACAGGGAAAGCCGCGGCGCACAGCGCGGCGTGCAGTATCCGGATCAATATCCCTCTCCTTCCCGAAGGCGCACAACTCAAAGTAACCGCTTCGATGGACGACATGCTTGCGGAGGTTGATCAGCTTCATAACTCAATTGCGAAAGCGTGCCGATGAGCAGTTCGACTGAATCCAAACCAGATGCGCACTTCAAGGTTGTCGATCTCTCCGCGAATCCGAACATCCCGCAGCTCGCATCGATGCTCAAGGAAGTCAGCTCGACCAGAGATCCATCCGCGATGCTGGGACAGTTCGGACCTTGGGTTGCCAAGCGATCGCCGCGCGATGGGTTTGTTTCACTCTCTCGACGCGGACTCAAAGACGGATGCTACAAATTCACGCGTGTGCTAACCGCAGACGGCGGGAGCCCGAACTCTGCTGGACCACTTGAGAACCCCTGGAAAACATGGGACACGCTGGAGACCCATCAAGGTGGGTTGGTCTGGGAGCTGATCCGGACTCCTGAACCCAAGCTCTTCAACAACGCGGACTTTACCAAGGACCCCGTTCTCGCAAAGGTCCTCGGCGCTCGCGCCAATGACTACCACGCTGTTGCCGCGATTCCTGCGTATGAAAACGGAGAGGCGATCAACTGGTCCCTGAGCTTCCATAAGAACCCCGACTGGTCGGAACTGGAAACCTTTGAAATCGGGTTCCTCGATCTGAACATGATGGGTACCGCGACGCGGAATCTGGTGAGCCGAAAGAAAGTGGAAGAGCTCAACGCGGAACTCGAAAACCAGTTCGAGCAGATGGGACGCATCCAACGCGCGCTGATCCCTGCCTCAAACCCGACACTCGAGGGGTACACGCTCGCGACGAGCTACAAACCCAGTCAGTATGCAGGGGGCGACTTCTACGACTACTTCCAGTTTCCCGATGGCAAGCTCGGCGTGATGATCGCGGATGTAGCTGGACACGGCGCCGCGGCAGCGACCGTCATGGCGATGCTCGGCGCGTATATCAAAACCTACGGCGAACAACAGGTCCTGACCGGTGTTGAATCCGACCCGATCACCGCGGCAAAGTATCTCAACACACACCTGCTCGAATCTTCACTCCCGAACATCTTTGTCACCGCATTCCTCTCAGTGCTTGATCCCACGACCGGGACCATCCACTGGGCACGCTGCGGACACAACCCACCAAGAATCCGAGGCGTAGACGGCTCTCTCCGATCACTTGTCAACCCCGGATCCCTGCCCCTTGGGATCACGCCCGATCTCCCCGAAGTGTCGCTCTCAAGCACGCTCGCGCCGGGTGAAACCCTCGTGATGTACACCGACGGCATCACCGAAGCATCGCGACCAGCAGACAATGAAGCGGGGTTTGAGATGTTCGGAGAAGAACGCTTGGACCAAGCACTAAGCGAATGCAGCGGTCAGCCTCAGTGTGTGATAGACTCGATCAATCGAGCGCTTGTAGAGTTCACCGGATCAGATCACGCAAAGGACGACCAAACCATTGTTGTCGTTCGACATAACCATCCGGACGATGAAGCAAACGACCATGAGAGTGACCCTGAATGAAACGCAACGAGAAACCAGGCACCGAATGGTTCGATCAACCAGACCCCACCGCCTTGACAGAGACCGGCGAGTCCGGGCTCCGCTTTGAATGCACCCAGTGCGGCAAGTGCTGCACAGGACCAACAGGGTTCGTCCTGTTCACCGATGTAGAAGCAAAGGCAATGGCAAAGGATGTTGGTGTCACGACCGATGTCTTTATGGAGCAGTACACACGCAACACCATCGTCGGACGATCACTCAAAGAACGCAAAACGAGTCACGGATACGACTGCGTGTTCCTCGATCGTGACGAACAGGGCAAGGCACTGTGCACCATCTACAAATCCAGACCAGAGCAATGCAAGACATGGCCCTTCTGGAGATCAAACCTAGCCTCACGTGAAGACTGGGAAGAGATCGCAGAAGACTGTCCCGGCGTGAATAAAGGCCCGTTGTTCTCAACTCAACACATCCGCTTAACACGGGATCGTGTCGATATCTAAAGACCTACTCTAAAAGCTCTGTACTCAGCCAGCGATCAATCTTCAGGCACATTGTCCGAGGTCACGACCTCGGTGAACTTCGCGCGAAGCTTCTTGGTGATCGGGCCTTCGCCCGCTGAGATCGTGTGCGTGCTGGTGACCTCGAGGTCGTCGTGCTGGATGACCTCGCGGACCGCGATCATCTCCGCGGCTGAACCGGTCAAGAACACCTCGTCTGCATTAAGCAGTTCATCAAGATCGAAGAATCGTTCTTCGATCTCGACTCCACACGCGGGACAGAGCACATCCTTCA
>JARGNC010000211.1 GCA_029212425.1 Phycisphaerales bacterium | reverse complement strand
GCGACGAGCAATATTTGTACTGCACAGGTGCTGCTTGCGGTGATCGCTTCGATGTATGGCGTGTACCACGGGCCGGATGGTTTGAAAGCGATCGCGCAGCGGATTCGGAAGCTGACGCAGACGCTTCGGGCTGGGCTTCTTGAACTTGGACATGAGATTGGTGAGGATCTGGTGTTTGATACGCTCCGCGTGAAGGTCAAGGGTGATGCGGGGGCGGTCATCAAGGCGGCGCGGGATCGTCGGATTAACCTGCGTGATTTCAAGGATGGCACTGTTGGCATCACGATGGATGAGACGGGCGACGAGCAGCTCGTGATGGATCTGCTCGCGGCGTTTGGTGGCGCAGAAGCTTCTTTCGAAGCGCTCAGCGAGAAGGCGTGGATGGAGATCCCGCCTGCGTTTGCGCGGACGAGTTCGTACATGACACACGAGGTGTTTAATACGCACCGCTCAGAGACGGAGATGCTCCGGTACATCTCGGAGCTTCAGTCGCGTGAGCTGTCGCTGGCGCACTCGATGATCGCGCTGGGATCGTGCACGATGAAGCTCAACGCGACGAGCGAGATGGTGCCTGTCAGCTGGAGAGAGTTTGCGCACATGCATCCGTTCGCTCCGGCGGAGCAGTGCGGCGGGTACTTTGAGTTGTTCAAGCAGCTCGAGGCGTGGCTCGCGGAGATCACTGGTTTTGAAGCGGTTTCGCTGATGCCCAATGCGGGATCGCAGGGGGAGTATGCAGGATTGCTTGCGATCAAGGCGTATCACGAGAGCCGAGGGGATGTACAGCGGAATGTGTGTCTGATCCCGAACAGTGCGCACGGTACGAATCCTGCTTCGGCGGTGATCGCGGGGATGAAGGTCGTCGGGGTTAAGGTCGATGAGACCGGGGCGATTGTGTTTGATGATCTGGTTGCACAGGCTGAGAAATACAAAGACACGCTCGCGGCGGCGATGATTACTTACCCATCGACTTGCGGTGTGTTTGATGACAACATCCGCGAGATGATCGATGTGGTGCATGAGCATGGCGGGATGCTGTACCTCGATGGGGCGAACATGAACGCGCAGGTTGGGTTGTGTCGGCCTGGTGATTATGGTGCGGATGTGTGTCACCTGAACCTGCACAAGACATTCTGTATCCCGCACGGCGGTGGTGGTCCGGGCATGGGACCGATCGGGGTGAACAGCAAGCTCAAGCCTTTCCTTCCGGGGCATCCTGTGCGGGAGCCTGCGACGGGTGGTTCGGTTGGGGCGGTGAGTGCGGCGCCGGAGGGGTCGGCGAGTATTTTGCCGATCTCGTGGGTGTACATCGCGCTGATGGGCAAGCGTGGTCTCAAGCACGCGTCGCAGGTTGCGATGCTCAATGCGAACTACATGGTTGAGCGATTGAAGGACCATTACGACATTTTGTTCCGTGGTTCCAAGGGTCGCGTGGCGCATGAGTTTGTGATGGATTGTCGCGCGTTTAAGAAATCAGCCGGGATTGAGATTGATGACATCGCGAAGCGGTTGATTGATTTTGGGTTCCACGCGCCGACGATGAGCTGGCCTGTTCCTGGGACGCTGATGGTTGAGCCGACGGAGTCGGAATCGAAAGCGGAGCTTGATCGGTTCTGCGATGCGCTCATTACGATCCGCGAGGAGATTCGTCAGATTGAGGAGGGGGCGATGAGCCGCGAGGACAATCCGCTCAAGGGCGCGCCGCACTCGATCGCGGCGGTGGGGGCTGATGAGTGGACGCATCCGTATTCGCGTGAAGTCGCGGCGTATCCCGCGGCGCATCTGCGTCGGTTCAAGTTCTGGTCACCGATCGGGCGGGTGGATAATCCTTATGGGGATCGGAATCTGGTGTGCTCGTGTCCGAGTGTGGCTGAGGTTTGCGAGGGGTAGGGTTCGCGTGCGGGCTGAGGAGCGAATGACGGGTTGGATATTCTCGGATTCATCGCTGCTGGTATAAATTCCCAAGTTGGTGGGCAAGATTGTTCTTGTTTGACAGTACGATCCGTGTTACAGTTTGGGTCTTGATTGTGCCTATTTCTTGGGCGCTCGTATAGGAAGGGGATCCAGATGAAATCTGCACTGATCGTTTTTATGGGCGTGTGTATCGCTCTTTTGTCATCCATTACGCTCGCTCAGCCGTTCATAGAGATCGAGATTGATGCCAGCAAAGAAGATAACTTTGGTGTGACGATCACCCATGCACGTGTTGTGATTGATGCGAGTGCTGGTTTAAATGAGTTTGATAGATTTGATCTGATCGATGCTGAGTTTAGTGTGCATTTTCGCAGCAATGTGGGCTTTGCGGGCTCTGCGGATCCAGTACTCAATATCGAACACCACACTATCGAGAATATGTTTGGTAGCTATGTCGAACTGATTGATGGCACATCCCAACAGCTTTATATTCACCTTGCAGCTGGTACAGTGTTTCGTTTTTACATCATTGGTACAGGACCTGAGCTTGCTCCAACGGTGATGACTCTGCCAGACGATCCAGAGGATTATTTGATCAGCGCGGACGCATTAACTGCCGGGGCTCAAGTCAGGGTGACTAGTTTCGAAGAATTTGTCGAGATTAATGAGTTTGGCTCGATGGGGGTCGTGTTGAACCGTGATGGTGCAATTGAGTATCGGGTTCGCCTGGTTGATGATCCACGCGTTGAGCCTTGTCTTGCGGATCTCAATGGGGATGGTTCACTCAACTTCCTTGATGTGAGTTTGTACCTTCAGTTGTACGGGAATGGCTGCGACTGAGCGTTGCACTTCGGGCTACAGCAGACGCACGGCGCCACTCGATGGATCTGGTACACCATTGGATTTACATCTCATTTAGACTTTGACGAAGGTGCCTCGTTCGCGGTCCTTGATTGGGCCGGGGAACTTGAGGGCTTTGGCGTGCGCGACGACATAGACGGCGGGGTCGAGGATGGTCGCGGCGAAGATGGATTCGTTGAGGTTTTGGAGGGCGTCGGAGCGTTTCATTTCGAAGGGCCGCATCGCGCCGGTCAGGATGACGGGGACATTGAGTTGTTGGTCTGGGTCGGCGTTTTCGACGAGTGCTTTGTGGAGCCAGTTTCCGGTTTCGCACAGGGTGTCGGTGCCGTGGAGGATGACGACTCCTCGGCAGCCGTTGGGATCGGTGAGGGGGTCGTCGGTTGCGGGTCCGATGACGAGTTTGACGGCGTCGAGGATTCGAGCACGATCGGCGTCGGTGAGGTCGAGGGAATCTTTTTGCATGAGTTGGAGGGTGTTGACCTGTGTGTCTTCTAATCGGAGCGGGCGGAGCATCTCTTGGACGACGGATGAGCGGTTGAGGAGGG
>JARGNC010000210.1 GCA_029212425.1 Phycisphaerales bacterium | reverse complement strand
GATGATCCGAACCCCTGTATCGGCTGTTCTCGCGATCACGCTCGTTCTGGTCTCCGACCAATGCGCCGCCGACTCCACCAAGGATCGCACCAGCCGCGGCACCTTCACCCGCGTTCCCACTCAAAGAGCCCAGTCCGAGTCCAGCAAGCGCGCCAATCGCAGCACCTGAGAACAACCCGCTCCGCGCATTGTCACACCCCCCAAGCGTGCTCGCCCCGAGTAGCAACGCGCCGGTCATGACAACCTGAGCGGTCCGTGTGGTCAGTCGTGTTCGTTTGGATTGAAGTGGGTTCATGATGCAACTCCTCTGTAGCTGGTATTCAGTACGCTACCGTTGGTTCTTGGGATCGGCTGACATCGTTTTCCTGCCAGCTCGTCAGATTCCTCAGACAGAACAAGTAAGTACACACTTACTATAATGCAGAATCCTCGCTCCGGTTGCAATACAAATCCGTATCCGATGCGTATTTTTCTACAATGACCCCAATTGAACGATATTTTCGGACCTTTATTCCGGTCCTGATTGCCCTAAGCTCAGGCCTTTTCGCCCAGAATGTCCGTCCGATTTCCGATCGGATCGACGCGATCGTCGCGCATCCGCTTGTGCTCCCGCTTCAGATCGAGGATCCGAAAGCCGTCAAATCCGGGATCAAAGTCCGCATCGACGACGGCAGAGATGTCGATTCCACCCTCGTCTATGTCCGGAGCACTTCCCCAAAGCAATCCACAGGATGGACACGCACCACCCCGATCTGGAACACCTCAACCCCCGCTCAGTTCAGCAAGTTCAAATCCGAACGACCTGGCACCTGGATCGTGCTGATCAATCTCCCGATCGATGCTGTGGGTCAGGGGATCTGGATCGACGACACCCGCTACGAACCCAACTGGCTCCCCTCCCCATCGCGCGTCATCCTCGAAACCAGCAGCAGAGCGAACGATGGATTCTGGGATCCCGCACTCACAACCAAACAGCGCGAATCTTCGTTTGTCCTCCACGCGATCACCAACCTCAGCGCCGACCCCTTCAACCGTTGGCGAGCGCAGTTGATGACCGACGGATTCAATCCCGATCTCAATGCATCCTCCACTCCTGCAAACACCGACCGAGATCTGATCGCGATCCACACCGAACTGCTGCAGACCGATTCCTCCCAAGTTCTCACTCGCATCGCGGACCATTTCACGGCGCGTTGGCAGATCATCCTCGGCCGCATCTGGCTCATCGACCCAGCCGTAGCGCGTCGATTGAAAGTCCAGCTCACCCAAACCGCGATCGCAGACAACCAGATCATCCCGATGTGGACCGACGACACCATCGAGCTCAGCGCTCTGGCGCACGACCTTCTCTCACCATTCGTCAACGATGAACTCCGCGTCGAACGCGTCGTCGCGTGGCTCGACTCCCAGCCCGATTCGATGTCTTGGGTCATCGACGATGCGGGACATGCAACTCGAACCCCAGATGGCACAGGAATCCTGCTCGCCCCCCAGATCGGACTGCTCTGGCTCTCCAACCACGAGTCCCAAACCAGCACCACACTCGCGCAGATCCAAAATCAAAGCATCGATCCACATGTCCAGTCACTCCAGCCCGGAAAGATCACGGCCGCAACGCTCGCGCTGCCCGCACAACCCACCTACAACAAAGCGAAACTCGCTGAACCAAGACAACTCAGCGTCCGCATCGCTCGCCACACGACGAACCTCCAGACCATGAACGATGTCCCGCTCGCGTCCCCTCCAGGAGTGCTTGTCGGACCGCTTCTGTCTGACTGGACACTCCACGCGTTCGGATCCCGACAATCAGGACTCGGCGCACTCCCTGCACCAGATGAACGCGTCGCGGGACTCCTCCACCGCGCTACCGACCTCAACAATCCCGACCCACGCAGCGGTTGGCGTCTCTACCTCGAGTGCGGCTTCAACCCCAAGACCACCAACGACACCATCATCACCGTCTGGGTTGGACCGATGGGATTCACCCGCGCCTCATGGTCCATCTCCCGAACACTCGGTCTGCTTGAAATGCGCTCCGATCAGGATATCCCCGATGACCTCGATCTGACCTCAACGCTCAAAGACGACCGCTGGATCCTCCAACTCGATATCCCCGCTGAAGCGATCTCCCGTGATGGATTGCTCATGTTCGGCATCGAACGCACGGACTCCACCAAGCAACTCCAAGACGCTCAGCACAGCAGCTGGCCCCGCCGCATGTTCCCTTGGCAATCCGAACCAGGACGCTTTGTCGTCGATGTCCTCGGATGGAGCGGCGAACAAGCATCGCCGTAACTCGCTCTAGAGCACGCGTCGACGGAGCATGTCAAAGCACCACTCGATCGTCAGCACGATCAATCCCGCGAGTAAGAACCATCTCCAAAGTTCCACGCGCCCGCTGTGCCCCCCCCCACCAAGCACACCAGCATCGCGCCAATCCCCACGCATGGTCTGACCCGCCCGGATCGAAACCGATCGGTTCAGCAGCGACACCCCGACCTCTTGATCTTCAATCGTCGTCATCCCGACGCGATCAATGACCACCCCTCGTTCCCCGATCGGTAAGCCGGTGGTGTACACCGTTCCCGAGCCGCTGGTGCCGGGAAGCAGGTAGCGTACCGCGTTGGCAAAGTACATCGGCATCGAAACCTGCACCCCCCAGTTGGAATCCTCGAGCGCAAACGCAACCGCAAGATGCCGAACGCCTTGCTGCGCGGATTCAACAAACACCGCGCCATCACGATTGGATCCAAGCACGGATTCGCCATCCCCCACATCAAGGACACCTGAAGTAAATCGCAGCCCGCTCAAATCCACATCTTGCATCACTGGATGCGATCGATCCCAGCTCAGCACTCGATCAAGTGTCCCGCCCCCATCGCGACCAACCCCAATCTCAATCGTCGGCAGCTGCACGCGCCGATCCCGCTCCACGCGATCGTACACCAGCAGCCCTGTCCCCGATGCAACAGATTTGCCTTCCCCCACCACCGCGACGACCCCGTTGGTCACCGCACTGAGGACATCAACCAACAACGGATCAGCAACCCCATCCGGCGCAACAACCGTCGTCACCACAGGAGATGGATCAGGCATCATCACCCAAACCGTATTGTCAGTTTCGAGCGCATCACTGCGAGTCATTGCTACCTCAACAACCCCTGCTCGATCCAAGCGGAACGCGAGCGTCGCCGCGGATTCTGCGATGCCCTGTTCGTCTGGAACCAGCTCGATCGCCCTGCTCGCAAGCACCGAACCATCGACCCTCGCTTCGATCCGTACACCCACCGTGCTGGGTATCGCTCCCGCGACAGTCACAAACACTCGGCACCCCACCGCATCCGT
>JARGNC010000012.1:9187-27632 GCA_029212425.1 Phycisphaerales bacterium | reverse complement strand
CCGCGCGGACACTCGAAAGCTTTGCGGGAGTGCATGGCATGGGCGGATCGATTGACCAGCCGATTGATACTCGGATTCTGATCTCGCCGGGATATGACTGGAAGTGGGTTGACGGGATGGTGACCAACTTTCATCTACCACGATCAACACTCATCGCGATGGTCGCGAGCATGCTTGACGATCCTGCATCCAACTGTTCGGGGATCGAGCGGGTTCAGCAGATCTATGCACACGCGATCCACAATGGGTACCGGTTCTTCAGCTACGGTGACGCGATGCTGATCCTGCCTTGAGATTGTCGGGATGTTGGGCCGCGGATTGGCTGGGTGTGGTATCGTGTTTATGTGTCTGAAACAGGCCCTGATGGACGATACAGTGGGCTGATTGAGGCCCAATCGAGGGCGGGCGCGAAAGGGTGAGTTGATGGACCTGCACACACTGATCGATGGCATCGAACTGACGCGCCTTGGTGACGCGGCGGGTTCTGATGATCTCCGTTCGATCCGCGTGTGCGATCTGACGGAAGATTCGCGCACAGCGCTGCCTGGTTCGCTGTTTGTCGCGCGAGCAGGGACCAAGGAACAGGGCGCCAAGTTCATCGACGAAGCGGTCCATGCCGGCGCCGTCGCGGTGTTGACGGACAATCCTGAAGCAACAATCCCAACAGGATCACACGCGGCGTTGCTCTACAGCCCAAACGCATCAGGGATCGGCGCGATCCTCGCGGAGCGGTTCTACGGGCATCCCAGCAAAGCACTCGCAATCGCAGGTGTCACTGGCACCAACGGCAAGACCACCATCGCGCACCTGACCCAGCAGATCATCAAGCATTTTGTGATGCCAAACTCCAAGCACAGGATCAAGTGTGGGTTGATCGGGACTGTTGTGATTGATGATGGACAAGAGCGCAGCGTCGCGTCCATGACGACCCCTCCCGCGATCGAGTTGAGCCGAACACTCGCGACGATGGTCGAGCATGGATGCCAAGCGTGTGTGATGGAAGTGTCGAGCCATGCGCTCGATCAGGGACGGACGAGCGCGGTGGAGATTGACGCTGCGGGCTTTACGAACCTGACCGGTGATCATCTGGATTACCACAAGACGCTCGAATCCTACACAGATGCGAAAGCAAAGCTGTTCAACTATCTCGCTGAAGGCAGCTCGGCACTCATCAACATGGATGATCCCGCGGGACAGACCATGATGGACGCATGCAGTCCAGGGGTTCATGTGCTTGGATGTTCGATGCTCAATCGGGACGCTGCGTGGAATGGGGAGATTGTGAATCGGACAATGGAGGGGATGCAGGTTTCGATCACCGGCCCCATTGGAGTGATTGAATCGTGTGTGCCGTTCTTTGGGGATTACAACGCGAGCAATGTGGTGATCTCGTTGGGGCTTGCAGATGTGCTGCTCGCGAAAGTCGGGATTGATCCCGAAACGAGAATCGCGGGATATATCCGTGCACTCCCAACACTCCATCTTCCGAGCGGAAGACTTCAACGCGTCAGCAACGATCGTGATAATCTGAGTGTGTTCGTTGACTTTGCGCACTCGGACGATTCGATCCGGAGTTCGCTCGGCGCGGTGAGAGGAGTGCTTCCTGAAGGGGCATCCCTGTGGTGTGTATTCGGGTGTGGTGGTGATCGAGATCGGACAAAGCGTCCACGCATGGGACAAGCGGCGTGCAACGGTGCGGATCGGATCGTGCTCACAAGCGATAACCCTCGGAGCGAGAAACCATCGCGGATCGTGGACGATGTGCTCGCGGGACTCGATCAGTCGCAACGCGCACGAGTCGAGGTGCAGGTGAATCGTGATCAAGCGATCCAATACGCGATCGAGCACGCAAACGCAGGCGACGCGATCGTGATCGCAGGAAAGGGGCACGAAGCGCAGCAGATCCTTTCGGACCATCTGGGGAATCCGGTCGTGCATCATTTCGACGACGCGGAACACGCAGCCAGGGCGCTACACGAACGACGGAGCAGATCGGAGGCAAGCGCATGAGCGGGATCGGATGGGACAACGCGGTCTGGACCTCGATCGGGAGTTGGTTGATCGAACCAACGCAGGGTGATGAACCACCAATCGGCGCATCGATCGATACGAGAGCGTTGGTGCGTGGTCAGATCTTTGTCGCGTATGTCGGCGAGCGTGTCGATGGGCACGCGTACCTGAGTGTCGCGAAAGAGAAGGGGGCGGGGGTTTGTCTCATCACCGATCCATCCAAAGTTCCTGATGGGTTTCATGTCCCGACGCTGGTTGTTCAAGATCCGACCGACGCGATGACAGTGCTCGCAGCAAACTGGCGATCACGACTCAAAGGAACAGTCGTTGGAATCACTGGTTCCAACGGGAAGACCACCACAACTCGGCTCGTCCACGCGGTGCTCAGCGAGCAAGGCAACGCGTGGGTGTCCTCCAAGAGTCACAACAACGCGATCGGGGTCCCGATGTCGGTGCTCAATACTCCGATCGATGCGGACTTCGCGATCTTTGAGCTCGGGACTTCGAGTCACGGCGAGATCGCTCAGCGTGCGGCGTTGGTGCAGCCTGACATAGCCGTGATCACTTCGATTGGTCGAGCGCATCTCGAAGAACTCGGATCACTCGAAGGCGTCTGTGCAGAGAAGGCGAGCATCCTGCTCTCCACGATAGAGCGTGGGATTGTTCCAAGCGGGATCGAGCCGCTGGATCAGGTGCTCGGCGCGTTGTCTGTGCCTTGTGAAGTTGAACGATTGGACCCCTCGCGTTTGACTGAGATCGTGACCTCGGAACAAAGCGTGGAGTTTCTGCTCGATGGGGCAAGGTTCAGTGCGCCGGTTCCCGGAGCGCACAACGCATCGAACGCAGCGATGGCGGTGTTGGTTGGTCGAGCGTGCGGGATGGGCGACGGACAGATCGCGTCGGGTTTGCTCAACGCGAAGCTCCCCGAGATGCGGCTTGATCGTGTCGAGGTGCCAACCCAGACCGAGCCGATCGTGATCTACAACGATGCGTACAACGCGAATCCGGATTCAACCCGCGCAGCGTTGTCATTCTTCGAATCAATCAATTCCGATGCCAGCAAGGTCGTCGTGCTGGGAGACATGCTTGAGCTTGGATCGTCCGGGCCCGACGAGCATGCATCGATGGTTGGCGAGTTGGGCGATGTGAATGGTCGCGTGGTTTTGGTTGGTCCGTTGTATCATGCCGCCGCAGAGGGGGCGGACTTTGAACGATGGACGGCGACCGATGACCACACGATGACGGAAGTGGCTCGTTCTATCAAGCCGGGGGATGTGGTGCTGCTCAAAGGATCGCGTGGGGTGGGTTTGGAGCGATTGGTGTATATCCTCATCAATCGGTACACGACATATGCGAAGTCTGGCGCAGAGATTCGCAGCACCGGGACGACTGAGGGCATGGACGCTACATGATCTATATATTGCTTGACATGTTGCGTGGATGGTTGGTGGATCACAAGCTCTACGCGTTCTTTCGTGTCTTTGATGAAATTCAGTTCAGGACCTTGATGGCCGCGGGATTGTCATTCGCGATCGTGGTGTTCTTTGGGAAGCGCGTGATCCGGATGCTGATTCGCCTCAAGATCGGTGACGCGGGCGAGACCGACGCGGCACTCCTGCGAGAGCATGCTGCGACCAAAGCGAATGTCCCGACGATGGGCGGCATCCTGATCTGCGGCGCGATCTTCATCTCCACCTTCCTGCTCGCGGATATCCGTGTCAATATTGTCTACCTCGGATTGTTCACGCTTGTATGGATGGCGGTCGTGGGGGGCGCAGACGACTACCTCAAACTGACCGCTGCAACGCGTGGCACCGGTCGACAAGGGCTGTATTCATGGGAGAAACTCGTCTTCCAGCTCGGGATCGGATTGATCGTGGGATTCTTCGCGTACCGCTACGGCGTGCAGGTCGAGGACGGAGCGCAGGTCGATTCGATCTCGCATGTGCTCAACCTTCCATTCCAGCGGACTTATGAGCCTGGGACGAAGTTTGCCGCGGATGGATTGATTTATCTTGGTCTCCCAGCGTTCATGATCTTGTCGATGCTCGTCGTCGCGGGGCTCTCCAACGCGGTCAACATGACCGATGGCATGGACGGGCTGGCAGCGGGAATCAGCGGGATTGTCAGCTTTGCGTTGATCTTGCTCTCACTGGTCGCGGGTCAGCTCAGCTCGGCGCAGTATCTGTATGTGCCGTATGTCCCGATGGCGGATGAGCTCGCGGTGATCTCCGGCGCGATGTTCGGCGCGTGCTTGGGATTCTTGTGGTGGAACTGCAAACCAGCGCAGATCTTTATGGGAGATACCGGATCACTCGCGCTCGGCGGGATGATCGGATACATCGCGATCATCACGAGACAAGAGTTCGTCGTCCTCCTCATGTGTGGGGTGTTTATCTTCGAGATCCTGTCGGTCGTCATGCAGGTCGGATGGTTCAAATACACGCGCATCAAAACCGGGACGGGACGACGCATCTTCCGCATCGCGCCCTACCACCACCACCTCCACCAAGGGGGCTGGGCGGAGAACCAGGTCGTCGCGAGGTTGTGGTTGATCTCGATCCTGCTCGTCGTCGTCGCGATGGCTTCACTCAAACTGCGGTAGAGGTCGCTCGATGAGGAGTCTCGGTTTGCGCAGGATCACGCGATCTTGGATCGGGCCGTTGATTCCAGGTTCGACGCTGATGACCAGCTCTGTGGTGTTCTGGGGGAGATCAATCGAGATTTCGACTTGATCGCGCATTGTGTTGAGACGGTGGGATTCGATCTCGACAAGCGGCGTGCTATCTGAACCTGCAGAAATGATCAACTCGCAATCCGACCAACGATCCGCGATCAGATCCGCAATACATGCGAATCGGGATACAGGGCTTTCGAATTGATAATGAAGCTGGATCGGCGCTTTGAGATCCAGATCGTTGAGTCCTGAGTTGGGGATCTGCTCGATGAGTGTGCTTGGTGACTGTGTCCAAGAGCGATCCCCAGTGGGGGTGGTGGATTCGGGTGTAAGAGCCGCGAGCGGGATCATGCTCGCGGATTCGAGTTCCATCTCAATCCCAGCGAAGCGTTGAGGCTCAAACTCGATCAGGATGCTTCGGGTGGGTGCATTCGTGTCGCTCTGAAAGATCAGAGATTGTGCTGTGCCAACACTGGAGGTTGATGCGGTGATTGAATGCGAGCGCATTCGATTCTCTGCATCGAGGTAGAGATATGTTCCTGGGATGATCGTCGCATCTGTTGCAAGCTGGACAAACGAGGCTTGGTTGAGTTGAAAGGTTCGAATCATACCATCGCTGTCAATGGAGACAGACTCTCCAATCGATTCGATGAATCCGGTCAGTGTGTCGTTGTTGAGCAGTCTGATCGTATCGTTCCCATTGTTGTCGATCGGAGTCTGGGTATCTGTGGTCATATCGAGCGATCGGAGCTGATCAAGTGGGATGGTGCGAGGTTCGGAATCGAACTCGGTGATGAACTGCAGCAGATCTGGGTTCTCGTTGTCTTGGATCTGTGCTTGAAGCCGCTGGTCATCTGTGAGATGAATCAATGCTGGAGTCCCTGATCCAGCAAAGGTGTACTCCCATTGGGGTCCACGCTCTGATGGAAGCACGAAGAACACCTGGTCCAAAGGCGTGGTTGTCTCGAATCCTGTTTGATCAAGATAGTGCACCATCCCTCGCTCGATTCTTGGGGATCGGATCTCGCTCATCGTCAGGTCGGTGCGGAGGAGGTGCCAATCCGCGTTCGCATTGCTAACGCAGGAGAGAAAGACAGTCGGAATGATCACACTGAATCGCAAAGAGGATCTCATTTCTGGAAGATCGGCAGATACCGCTTGGGCATCTGAAGAATAATGAGTGACATGGATGTGCCGTACACCTTGCCGGCGGATCGGTCCTCCCACGCGCCGTCGTCGAGTTGGGTCTCGATCAGTTCTTCGCGGATCGCGGGCCACCAGGTGTCCCAGTAGTCGTCCCCTGCGAGGAACATGGTTTGAACTGCATAGTACTGTCCATAAAAATAGTGGGAGCGTGATGGGGTGGTCGCGCCTGGGAGCGCGGTCCCCATCAGGTATTCGAGTCCGCGATCAATCGAATCGTCTGAATAGATCCCTGCGTAGTACAAACTCGCGACCCCTGCCGCGGAGCGGGGCCAGGCGCTTGATCCTGCGCTGGTCTGGTAGCGGAAGCCGCCGTCGGGGTTCTGGGTTTGTCTTACATATTCGACGGCTCGGTCGATGGTCTCGCTGGAGACTTCGATCCCCGCGTTTCGTGCGCTGCGGAGCGCCATGATCTGGCAGATGGTGACTGAGACATCCGCATCGTATGGAACTGGGTTGTAGCGCCAGCCACCTTCGTCGTTCTGGGTCTGCTCGATGAGCCGCACGGCTTTCACGAGTGACTCATGGATCTGCGTGCTGATCGCGGTGTCCGCGCCGCCTCCTGTCATGCCGTAGATTTCTCCAAGGAACAGGGTTGCGAAGCCGTGCCCGTACATGGGACCGTTGTTTGCTTCTGCAGTGATGAGTCCATTTTCTTTGGTCGAGCCGAGGACGAAACGAAGACCTCGCATGATGTGATCGCTGTATGGACCGCGCGATGCGGTGTTGCCGTCGCCCATGAATGCAAGGCACGCGAGGGAGGTGATCGCGACATTCTTCCCGAATCGCCCGCCTTCCCATGATCCGTCGTCGCTTTGAGTGGATGCTAGATAGTTGATCGCTTTGGCAATCGTCTGGTCAAGTTCGGGAGTGATCTCCGGACCAGCGGCAGGCGCTGGTCGGTTCGCGGGTTGGGCGGTCGTGAGACTCGATGATGCTGCGAGGAGCGAGCATGCGAGCAGCGCGGGTAGGCGTTTCATTCCTCATCCTCCGCGAGTGCTTTGTAGTAGCGTTCGGTCAAGCTTCGGTACAGCTCGGAGTATGGCTCGTCAAGCCCTTGACTCAGTGCATCGCGGAGCCGCTCTGGGAGACTTCCCCATCGAGCGATCGCGTTGTTTCGGTTGTTTGACCCAACCTCGTCGGACCCCGGAGGGGTCGATCCATCTCCCGGCTCACCTGCTCCGCTCGAAGGGCTGGGCTGCTGGGACTGTTGGTCGGGTTGTTGAGGACTCGAAGATGAAGACGAGGATGATCCGCCGCTGCTTCCGGAGCTTTGGTTCTGCTGCGCTGATTCGATCACCTGGTCGAGTTTGCGGAGAATGTCCTCTTGCATGCGTTGTGTCGTGAGTCCGGTTTCGTTCGTCTCCAGCCGATTCGCTGCTTGTTCCATCAGCCCTACCGCTTGCGTAAACGCCTCGGCTGATTGTTGTGCTGACAGCGCTTGGTCGATCTCCGAATCATCTGGTGCTTCGGGTTCGATCTCCAACCCAAGCAGTTCATCGAGCGTTGGTACGCGAGTCGGCTCGGTCCCTTCTTGCGCCATCGCGCTCATGCTTGCGATAAGCACGAGTCCAATGGTGATCGCGGGATGGGGGTGCTGAAATATCACGGCGTGGGGTCCTCGGCCGGTTCTTCAACCGGTTCCTTAAGTGGTTGTTCGTCCGAAGGAGGCGCTGGGTTCATCTCTTCGATCAGTCGCTGGCCTTTCTCCGCAAGTTCTCGCTGCATCTGTCCGTTTTTTCGGACTCGGCTGAGATCAGGTGCATCCTGCTCGGAGAGCGACCTGGTCTGGGTCGCGGTGAGTTGCTGGAGAGTGCGGAGCAGTTGGAGTTGCGCGATAGGTGGGATAACGGGTTCTTGTCCGCCGCCACCCTGTCCACCTCCGTCGCCGCCTTGCCCGTCTTCAAACGCATCGGATTGGGGTTGGCTTTGATTCCCGAGGACATCAATGAGCGCGGACAGGATCGTTGCGACTGCTTGTTGATCGTTGGTGACCATCGGATCAATGGTTTGTTCATTCAACGCCGAGGAGGTTGAATCGAGGAGATCTTCGAGCTGGTCATGCGCGAGCGAGAAGATGGGTGCTTCGCTGAGTTCCTCTGTTTCTTCGACCATGGTCTTGAGTGCTTCATTGAGCGAGTTCTCGCGTTCGCTCAGTTCGCGAGCGGCGGCTCGCTGCCTGCGATTGAGCCGTTGTCCGACAAGCGGGGGGGTTTCGAGAGATATTTGCGATTGGAGTTCGAGTGTTTCTTGGTACTTTGCTCGGAGCTCTTCGCGGAGTTGCTGCGCCTGACGATCCGCGGCTTGCTCGTCTTGACGCTCCGCTTCATCGAGTGCGGATTGAAGATGCGCCATTGCGGAGAGTTCCGACTGGCGCGCCGAGGTCAGGTTTTGCGGATCAGCACGCAACGCGGTGATCGCGATGCTTTGCGAGTCCGCGGCTTTGGTCATGGACTCAGCGATAGATTGCGTCTCTGGGAACGCAGATGCAGCATCGTCGCGGACCGCGAGTGTGTTCTCGCGGATTGCGATCATCGGGCGATCAAGGTTCGGGAACCCTTCGTCCAACCGGCCAAGTTCGTGCTCGTGGTCTTCGAGTAAGCCTTGGATAGATTCGATAATCGACGCGAGCTTTCTGCGGAGCGCAGAATCGCGGTTCTTCTGTGCTTGCTCGATTTGCTCGATCATGTTGTCAAGCTCTTCGAGCACCTGCTGCTGTGTTGCTGCGGCGGACGAAGTCTGGTTTTCAGCGAGCTCATCGCCGGATTGGGCGAGCTGCTCTTCGATTCCTGAGTTCCTGCCTTGGGTCGCGGCATCGCGGATTCCTTGGGCACCCGTGGGGTTATTCTCTTCGAGTGCATCCGCTTGTTTGTCGAGCGCGTCGATTGTCTCGCGTGCTTGGTTCGTAGCTCTGCGTTGTTTGTCCAGAATCCGTTGGAGCATCGAGCGTTGATCTTCGGAGAGCTGGTCGATGGATTTGCCAGCGGTTTGTTGACCCAACTCATTTGTTTCATCAAGTAGTTCTTGAACCTTCGAACGGAGGTCTTCGATGGATCTGCGAGCGAGCCAGGTGTCTTGTCCGCGATCAAGCATCGCGATCGCGTTTCCGAGTTGGTCTCGCACGCTGTCCATCCGCTCGGTTGCTTGTTCCTTCTGCGCTCTTTCGAGTGCGTCGGTTGCGCGTTGCGATTGCTCGCGTGCTTCGGAGAGGATGTCGTTGATGCTTTCGAGCATCGGAGTGAGCTGTGGGTCTTGGATATTGCTCTGCTCGAGCATGTCGAGTAATCGGCTGGCCGCTTGTGATCTCGCATCGATCTGCGTGGTGAGCGATGATTGATCATCTGGAAGGACATCGGAACCTTCGGATGTTTGTTCACGGAGTTCCCGCTGACGACCGTCCAGGCGCCTCAATACTTCTCCGATCGAGCCGAGTTGTGATTCCACGCGTTCGAGGATCTCCCGATCTTCAACAACTCGAATTATGCGAGGAACCGATCGCGTTTCTTGACCCAGCAGATCGATCGCGGACACGCTGAGTTCAACTTGAGATCCGGGATTGATCGAATGCTCCGCGAGATTGAGTTGCGCAGGGAGTGTGCGTTCACGCAAGCCGTCGGAGACTGCAGAAAGTAGAACATGGTCTGTAAGGTTCGAGCCACTTTGGATTGTCGCGTTCATCGAAACTGCTGCGAGTCCGAGGTCGTCGGTGACATAGCCACTCAGTTCGATGATCGCACGCTGCCCAACTGTGAGGTCGGTGCTGGGTGATTGGACGATCGCTTCGGGTGGAGCATCAGGTACCACACGCACAAAGACATCCATCGCGGCGCGAGGGGAGAATCCGAACTTGTCAATCGGTACAGTGGTGATGGTGCCGCTGTCGTTGATTTGTTGAGTTATTGTGATGGTGTTGGACTCGGACGGCTGTGTGCCTTTCGCATGAACCTCAGAGTCGAATATCCAACTGGTTGTGATCGTTGATCCAGCGAGGATCGGTCCGATCGAGAGCGATGATGGGGCGAGTTTGGTGTTCCCTTGCAGAAAGGGTATCGCTGAGTCGTGGATCGATTGAGCGTAATCCGGGAGCGTGGTTTCGATCTCGACACCCTGTAATTTGGGCGGGTGGACAATTTGGATGCTCTGGACATCGCTTCGGTCGTCGCGAGTTTCGATGCGGTATTCGAGCGTGGATCCCGCTGGGATGCTCTGCGCTGAGAGCGTGTGGATTGGGATCAGTTGTTCGTAGCGAGAAGGGTCTTTCTGGCGGTTGAGGACAAGTGAAGTCCATCGGACGATCGGAGTCCCTGCGTTGTCGACAAGTCTCCAGCGAAGTTTCGCGTCCGCGTGTTCTTTGGAAGGGCCGATGATTGCACGAGCAATAAAGGCACGATCGGAAGGATGATGGATCGCAGAATCTGGTACCTCAATCCCGAACTGCTTGGGCCAATCCGCGTGTGTCCAAGGCATCACAACACGACGAGCACCGATGGTGAGAAGCGTGGGGGATGCGAACGCGGTCAAGCAGAGCACAAGGAATCCAGCGAAAATCGCGATCATCTCTCGCGTTGTGTTGGAGCGGATTGTTGCATGAATCTTTGTGTCGAGATGGGAAGTTGATCTCGTTGAGATGGAGCGGATCAGTTGTTGCTCGATCGGGTTGCCTTCTGCTTTGGGTAGATCAGCAATCGCGGCAAGCGCCGAACTTTGCCGATTGGTGTTGGAGTGCGTTGGGCTGTTATCCGCAATGTTGAGCGCAAGATCACTCGGACGGATGCGGATCCGGAAGACATCGCGGATCAGTCTCCGGCTCGCCCAGATGCTTATCCAAAGAATCCCCGCAAGGAATGCCCAACGCAACGATGCGGAGAGTTGGAAAGCCCAATCTAGAAACACCGCGATGGTAACCGCGCCGATGATGCACCCCGATGCACGGACAACGCCTCGCATGCGCATCCTGCGTACAACGCGAACGACTGACGCTTCGAGCGTGCTCGATTGCGTGCTTGGCGTGTTGCTTCGTGATGAAGTATTGAGTGTGGTCATGATTATGCGAGCCGAATCGCGCGCCTCCCTATCCATTCTGTGGTGAGCAGCAGCACCAACAAGATGAGCACGATCGGTCTGTCCCAGAGCGGTGTGGTTTGGGGTGGAAGCGTCGTGATTCGTGTGCGATTCGGGAGGAGGTCAGGGAGGTTTGAGAGTTGGTCAGGTTTCAGTGTTTCGCCTTGGGTTTGTTCGCTCAGAGTTGCGAGGGCATCGTGGTCCGTGTTGGGATTTGTGGACTCGTCCCATGAAGCGAGCACGCGAAATGTTTGTGATACAGGGTCAACCCCAAGCAGCGGATGACTGACGCTGATGGAATATAAACCCGGCTCGCTCGGAGTCCAGATCGCGGATCTTCGTTTGCCGTTTCCATTGAGTTGGACATTGGTTTCAGATAGATTCTGCGAGAGGGGTTTGATGCTCGATTGGATCTTCATTGGAAAATCTTCGATGACCGAACTGTCGAAGAGATCGAGTGTGATACGAAGGTCGTCCCCAGGCGCGATGCGTTGTGGAGAAACTGAAATCCCAGCGGGTGCGGCTCTCCTTGCGATGGTCCCACGCGCCAGTGTTCGGATCATGGGGAGCCAGAACTGTTCGGGGAGATTTTCTCCCAGCCCGTAGCGCCAGCGCCAGATTTCATCGGTGCCGACATAGCCCGCTTGTCCACCGCCGTAACGCATTGTGGTGACCAGTGCGCGTTCGCCCTGCTGATCCAGAGAATCCGCAAACGCGAGCGTTGAAACACCAGGCTTGAGATCATCCTCTCCAATCGTGTGTACCCAGCGAAGGATGGTCCATCCAGCATCCGGATTCTCAACCGCTGCTCGCGAGCCTTGTGTCCGATCACTCGAAGCGAGGAGGCCCACACGATCAGCAAACTCGGTGAGTTTCATGACCGCTTGAACAGACTCGTTGGATGATGTTGAAAGCGAATCCGCTTTGCCGCGTTGCATCGGGAGGAGCGGAGCGAGTTGGGATGCGAGCCAAGCATTGGGGGTTGATCCTTCCCCTGCGATCCAGAGAAGCCCGCAACCGCGAGATTCGATGTGTTCTTTGAGCGATGCGAGTTGTGATTCGGAGAACAGCTCAGGGCTGACATCCCCAAGCATCACCACATCGAAGGGCTCCCATTCTTCGTAAGTGCTCGGGATTTGCCCGTTGACGGACTGACCCTCTTCGATGAATCTTCGATCCGAAGCGAGCAGCATCGTGGTCGCGCTGATGGTGTCCTCGCGTGTGAGGATATTTTTGAGGTAGCGGTATTCCCATCGCGGGTGACCATCGATATAGAGCACCCGCATCGGTTCGGAGATCACATTCAGTTCGATCGATTGCTGGTTGTTGTCGTCGATGAGATCGGTCCCGCTGTTGGGTGAGAGTCGCACGAACACACGCTTTTCTCCAGCATCAGCGAAAGTATGAGAGAGGTCCGCTTCGATGGTCACATGCTCATCTGTCACATCAGGGACTGTTTGTGTGCTTGAATCGAGGGTGATCCCAGTTGTTTGGTCCACGAGCTCGATGTTGATCTCATCACCAGGGTTGTACCCATTCGCCTGTGCGACAACCCGGACAGGCACACGGTCTTTCGCGAATACCGCGCTTGGTGATTCAACAAGTCGAATTGAAGCGTCGCGGACAGGGTCGCTCGAACCGATCGGGACAGTAATGACCGGAACGCTGGAACTCATCAGCGATTCAAGGAGCGCATCGGATGGTTGGTCGTGAGATTGACCATCAGAGAACACAACAATCCCAGAGATGGGACTTGTCCCAGCATTGCTGATCGCAGATTGCAACGATCGTCCGAGCGTGGTGCTCGCGCTGTCAGAAATTGAATCCGAGTCGATGCTTGGGAATCCATCAACTTCTGAGATTCGATCGGTGAAGGTGTACACATCGAGGAAAGAGTTTGATTCGACTTGCTCGAAAATCGTGGAGTTTTGAGCGAGCAAATCCGAGAGCATGCGTGCTCTGGTCGTCAAAGTGCCATCGGATTCAAGCTCGGGCATCCGCATCGATCCCGAAGCGTCGAGAAGCACAATCACACGATCCCGTTCGATGAGTGTGCGTTCACGCTCGATCTGAGGCCCAAGCGCGAGCACCAGTAGCAGCACCACAACACCCCAGCGGATGGAACCCAGAGATACGCGGAACCAGCGTGGACCTGGGAGCCCTTTGTAGCTCAGCCAAACGGACAATCCAATCACCAGACAAATGGGCATCCAGATCCAGATCGGGATCGAGTGCGTAAATCCAATGCCGGAGTCCTGCGCACCAAAGGTTCCCGCCTCGAAACCGAAGATCCAATCGAAGATCCTGTTCACATCCCACCTCCAGGCAAAACTGCGGAGGGGGTGTTCGCTGCGTAGGAACAGCGCCGAGCGAGGATAAACTCAAGAATCCCGATCAGAGCGGCGATCGCAAACAAGATCAAAGCGACTGATCGGCCATCGTTTGTTCCGCTGCCAAGCTCGTGTTCGCTCAAACTTGTTGAGTCACTTAGATCCGTGATCTCGACCCCGTCGAGATTCCGCGTAAGCGCCTCGATTGGTGATTCGCTTGATGCTGGATCGATCGTGGTGCGTCGAGTATCTGGATTGACTATCACACCACGTGTGCCTGCGCCTTGTACATCGAGCATCACATAGATTGAAACATGTTGTCCGTTGCGAGTGTCAACTGATTGCTCCACGAGTGGCTCTAGATTATCAAACTGTAAGAGCGCTGCATTCACCCCTGCGATGCGCATCTCAGGCGTGATCGAGCGAGCAAGGAGTGAGCGGACCAACTCATGGGTGATCGCAACAAAGAGTGGGCGAGCAGGGAGATCGGTCCACTGAACATCAAACGGAACCCCAAAGAGCACCACGCCTCCAGCGCCGGGGCGATCCTGAGCATCCGATGCGCCCGCAGGGAGCATCATCGCGATGGGGTGTTGCTGAGAATCCATCATCAGCACTTGAGCATCTGGACCTGGTTGGAGATTCAATCGGCGAGTGATGACGACCGAAGACGCGAGGTCGGGGTATTCGTTCTCGATCCCTTGGAGAACATTGTGCGCGGAATCGCGTGACATTGGAAGCGTATCAGCAAGACCGATCGGCGGGTCAAAGCTTCTGGTCGTGGAGGATGTCGAGTCGATTGATCCGCTTAGCATTCCGGGCGCGAGTGTCTGAACGCGGGATATCCAATCAGTGCTTGTCGGATCAACCGCTGGCGTGATGACGACAGGCATCCCCGAAGCATTGAGCCGAGCGATGCGAGACCATCCAGCATCGTCGATCGCTTCGGGCGAGAGGACAAAGAGAATATCAAGCGTCGGATCGATCCGATCGCTCGCGAGTGTTGCTTGGATCTGCTGGATCGTCATCAAACCATCATCAGCGCCCAGAACCGCGCGAACCCAGCGCGATGGTCGGATCGAAGCGTCGCCGCTCGAGAACTGATCGATCATCCCCGTCGCGATATGCTGACGGATTGGCATCCCAACAAAGCGTGCGTTGTCTCTTGGGTTGTTATCCGGAATGGATTGGTTCAGCGCAACGCGCAGCATCGCCGAACCACCACGCGAGGGTTTGAGTTTCTTCGCGTCGACGAAGACACTCTGTGAAAGCTCCGCTTGTCCTGCTGACCACTGGAATGTATGCGTTTCGAGTTGTTCTTGCGTCAAAGCATCATAAAGCACAACCTGCGAAACCTGCTCTGTGGATGGATTTGATCGGGAAAGGGTGATGCGGACCCCTTGGATCTCGTCTTGGATGATCGGTGTCCCATCCGCAGACTCCGCTTGCTTGGTCACAATCGGACGAAGCGTTACCGTGTCTGTGATTGCGAAGTTGTCATTTGCTGCAGACTCAGAAACATCAATCAGGATTCTCTCAACACCCTCAACGGCGTTCAAACTGTACTGCGTTTCCGTGTCCCATCCTGCAGAGCTGAGCGAGAGCACTGGTTCCACTCGGAGCTGCTGTAGCGTGTCATCGTTCTCGATCAGCTCTGAGAGCAGATTCAGTCCGCCATCAAGATCGCGATCGGCGTCTGTCCCTTGGATACTCTCGAGCTTTGATCGGATCAGTCCGAGTTCACTGGTTGCGGGAACTGCGTCGCCGTGAGCTGGTGAAGCGAGGGTGATGAGCGCCGCGCGATCTCCCCGCGTGGTGTCAAGTGTATTGAGGAGGTCGAGCATGCGTTGTCGCTGTTGATGAAGCGAGCTTTGTCCGGATGCGAGTTGGGTCGAGCTGTGGATCGAGTTGTCAAGCATGAGCACAAGCGTGCGTGATCGTGAGTCGCTTGCGCCCGAGCCGTGGATCAGTGCCGCGACCGCTCCAGCGATCAGTGCGATGATCGCGCAGCGAGACAGAAGGAGCAGGAGTTGTTCGAGGGTGACCAATCGTTTGCGTTTTTTGTACGCTTGTTCGAGGAACCGCATCGCGCCCCAGGAGATCGGACGATGTTTCCTTCGTAGTAGATGCACCACGATCGGGATCGACACACAAAGCATGCCGGCGATGAATAAGCCAGGATGAAGCACGCTCAATCCCATCATCGCATCGCGCTCCTGAGTTTGGAGAGTGATGCGTTCCTTCGTGCTACAAAGGACGCGAGTGTGGGTCCGAGCCATTTGTGGGTCGAGACGACGTGGTGATCGAAACCGAACGAGCGGATGTCGTGTGTGATGGTCTCGTTGTGCTCGTTGAACGCTGCGAGGTAATCATCGCGGAGTGCACGCGGATCGATCCTTATGGTTGGTTCGAACTCCAATCCTTCAAACGCCGCTCTGTCCTCAAACTCGAATGTCCGTTCTGCTCTGTCGAGCACTTGGAGGACGATGACATCATGACCTCGATGCTTGCATTTCGCGAGTGCGGATTTGAGATCCGCGGGGTCCATGAAACAGTCGGAGATCAACGCGATCATGCACCGGTTGTTGAGCTTGCCCATCGCTTGGTCCATCACGCGCTGGATGTCGGTCTCCTGCTCAACGGGATTGGTTGCCAGCGCGTCGACGATCGGCTTCCATCCCGAAACGCGACCTGATCGGGGAACCATCGCGCGGATTTCGTCCGCAAAGATCATCAATCCGGCGCGATCGCCTTGATGGAGTGTGATGTGCGCGAGCGCCGCCGCGGTCGCTGTCGCGTGGTCGTATTTGGACCAGTTGATCCGTCCATCGGGAGCTGTGGCGCTCGCTGAACCTGATGCGTCGGAGAACAATCGGGATCCGTAGCGCATCGATCCGGACGAATCGACCATAATCACGAGGTCAAGGTTTGTTTCCTGTTGGTACTGCTTGACTTGCAGCTTGTCCGAGCGTGCATAGACCTTCCAGTCTAGGTGCCGAATATCGTCCCCAGCGACATACGGGCGGTGATGCGCAAACTCAACACTCACTCCTGTATACGGCGACCGATGCTGACCCGATCGGACCCCCTCGACGATCATCTTCGCTCGCAGTTCCATCGAGGTCAGCCGAGCGAGGGTCTGGGGGTGGAGATAGAGGTGGGGATCGAACCGATCCTGAGAAGGGGTTGGGGTGTCGGTCGGCTGGGACATCGCTGTATCCTACCGCCAAATACCGCATCGGCTGCCGGGAATGGGGTCGAATCGCCGATGAACTTGCAGTATTCGCGCAGATGCGCTGCGCGATCTCTGAATCCTCCGGAAAGACACATGGACACCATCCAAAAAAGCGTCCCGACATCCAAAATCAAACGCATCGCTGTCCTCACTGGAGGCGGCGATTGTCCCGGTCTCAACGCGGTCATCCGCGCCGTCACCAAAGACGCGATCAATCACGGCATCGAAGTATTCGGAATCGAGGACGGATTCCTTGGACTTATCGAAGACCGAATCCACAGACTCGATCTCGACGATGTCTCCAACATCCTCACAATGGGCGGCACCATCATCGGGTCCAACAACAGATCCAACCCCCAGAACTTCCCAGTCGGGAAGGATGAGCAAGGGAACACAATCTTCAAAGATCTCACCGATGTCTGCGTGACGCACCTTCAAGTCCGCAAAATCGATGCATTGATCGTCATCGGAGGCGATGGCACCATGTCCATCGCGAAACAAATCACCGACAAGGGATTCAACTGCATCGGGATCCCAAAGACCATCGACAACGATCTCTACGGCACAGACATCACATTCGGATTCCAGACCGCTGTCCATATCGCAACAGAAGCGCTCGATCGCGTTCACTCGACAGCCGCGAGTCACCATCGTGTCATGGTTGTCGAGCTCATGGGACGCAACGCGGGATGGATCACGCTCCACGCAGGGGTCGCGAGCGGATCGGACATCATCCTGATCCCTGAGATTGGTTTCGACATCGACAAAATCACGGAATACTGCATTTGGAGATCGCAGCGCGGCAAGCGATTCACCATCATCGCTGTCTCCGAAGGCGCCAAACCAAAGGGCGGAAAGCAGATTGTCGATCGGATCATCGAGAACTCTCCAGAAGCGATCCGTCTGGGAGGGGTCGCGAAATGGCTCGCGACGGAGATTGAAGAACGCACGGAGATCGAATCCCGCTATGTCGTCCTGGGTCATGTCCAACGAGGAGGCACCCCGACCGCTGGGGATCGCGTGCTCTCCACCCAGTTCGGTCATCACGCGATGGAACTCTTGAAACAAGGGAAAACGAACCGCCTGGTCGTGATGCAAGGCGGAGTGCTTGGTGATGTAGAGATCACCAGCGCCGCTAACAAGCAGCGGCTCGTCCCGATCGATCACCCCCTCATCGCGGCAGCGCGGAGCGTGTACACAAGCTTTGGGGATTGAAATCATGATGACCAAGTTCCGAACAAGGATTTGGAGGTCATCAACATGCGATCATCAGGAATCTCATATCTGCTCTGGTGTCTGAGTCTCGTCGGATTCTGTGGTATCCACCGTTTCTACAACGGCAAATGGATCACCGGGCTCCTCTGGTTCTTTACCGGCGGATTGCTGTTCATTGGTCAGCTGATCGACTTGATCCTGATCCCTGCGATGACAAGGCGCGCCAACTACAAGACTCGTCTTGAGTACAGTTTGGCATAATACCATTGAGTAGTTTTTGGATTACGGACAACCGTTCCCGATCTCGACCAGAAAGCTGGAAACATCGAGGAAGTTGAACACGCCGTCTTGTGCAAAGTCCGCAGCGGGATCTCGTGCTGTAAACGCGATCAGGAATGCAGAGATGTCGAAGATGTTGAGCGTGCCGTCGCCAGTCAGATCCGCGGGACAGGGGTTGCCTGTCATAATCATCCACGATGCTTCGAGCGAGCCATCGCTCTGCGGAACATTCAGCACGCCGAGCCCGATGTGTCCGAGCCGGAGCTGAATCCGATAGCTTCCCGATTCAGCTTCAAGCGGGATCATCAGGTCAAACGCTTCGGTATCGAAGTTGAAATCAAACAACTGGAACTGGAAGAACGCATCGTTGAACCCGTTCCCGATTTCGTCTTCTTGAAAGACTTGAACGAATCCGAAGTAGCTGATGGACGAGAG
>JARGNC010000012.1:6013-9087 GCA_029212425.1 Phycisphaerales bacterium | reverse complement strand
TCTTCCAAGACATCAGTTTGTGAGTCCGATGCGTTGACCTCTTCGTTCGCGGAGGTGTTGGTGAGTTCGATCTGCGCCTGAGTATGAATGCTCGAACGAACCGGTGTCGCATCCGCGAGCGTTGCTGGGTTCAGGGAAGCGCACAACACCATGCAGAGGGGTGCGGATGATCGGATGCGCATATGTAGTGTCCCTTGAGAATTGAAAGCTGGTGCTCTTGAAAGGAGATGGATGTGGATTTTATCAAGTTCCGATATTCGACACAAGAGAAAACTCTTGGCTTTGGACAACATCGAAGAACTCATTGAGGGCAATGGATTCAAGTGGACTATGAGTCTTGGTTATGGTGGTTTGATACCCAGATCAGTTCAGAAAGGTGGGATGTCGTCATCATCGAAGTCCACATCGTTCCCGGATCCGTCTCTGAAGTTCACTTCTGGACCGCTCTTGGAACCTGGAGCGAAAGTCTGTCGTGGGGGCGCGAAGTCAGGCCCGTCAAACCCGCCGTTGGGTGGTGGGGATGGTGGTTGCGGATTGGGGTTAAAGTCCGGCATGTCGTGGGTGACACTGAACCCCTGCGATCCTGTTGAAGTGTGCATCGGATCCCAGTTCTTAAACCGAACAGTGGAGGCATCCCAAACCAGCTTGACTGTGCCGGTTGGTCCGTTCCGCTGCTTTGCGATGATGAGTTCGGTCATGTTGAGCTTTTCGCGATTGTCCTCATCGAACTCTGGGTTGGTTGGATCCCATGATGGCTCGCCGCGATGGTAGTACGACTCGCGGTGGAGGAGCGCGACGACATCCGCATCCTGCTCGATGGAACCCGATTCACGAAGGTCGCTCATCTTGGGTCGGTTGCCTTCGCGTTGTTCTGCACCACGATTGAGCTGCGCGAGACAGATGATGGGGACCTTGAGCTCACGAGCGAGTGATTTGATCGAGCGTGAGATTTCCGAGACTTCAACCTGGCGCGATTCGCGTGCAGATCCCGGAGAGGTGAGGAGCTGGAGGTAGTCGATGACGATGCATCGGATGTCGTGCCGTTGCTTCATGCGTCGAGCTTTCGCGCGCATCGCGAGGACGGTCATGCCTGGGGTGTCGTCGATGATGATCTGCGCTTCTGCGAGTTCACCAGATGCACGCTGGAGCTTGGTCCAATCTGCATCGGTGACCTGTCCTGAGCGGAGCTTCGCTGAATCCACTCCAGATCTCGAACTGAGCAGACGCTGGGTCAGCGCGTTCCGCGACATTTCCAGCGAGAACACGCCCACAGCGACAGGGACCGCATCCTTCTTGTGATTCCAAGGCGTTGAACCACCAAACGCGAGTTGTTCCGCGATGTTGAGCGCAATCGCGGTCTTACCCATGGATGGACGAGCCGCGAGAATCATCATTTCTTCTGGTTGGAGTCCTGAGAGGAGCTCATCGAGGTAATCAAATCCGGTCGGGAGTCCCGTGATCGTTTGCCCCTCGGCTTCCTCGATCCGGATCATTTCCTGCATCAGCAGCTCTTTGAGTGAATCGGGCTCCGCGTTGATGTCCTCAGATGCGATGTCGAAGATCCGCTTCTCTGCTTGGTCCACGACATCCTTCGCGGCTCCTGGCGCGCCCCCGCCTTGGGTGTACGCTTCGTACAAAATCTCCCCAGCAGCGTCGATCAACTTGCGGAGCCGGTAGCTGTCAGCGATCAGTTTCGCGTAATACGGAGCGTTTGCCGCACTGGGGACCGCTTCAGCGAGTTCCATGAGGTACGACGATCCACCAACTTGATCAAAGACCCCCTTCGCTCGCAGGCTTTCTGCAAGTTGGACCATATCCCCTGTCTGGTGGGCTTCGAAGGTTTCGAGCAGGCAGGAGAAGATTGTGCCGTGAGCTTCTTTGTAGAACTGGTCAGGGCGCGAGATGATCTCGACAATCTCGGTCAGGACCATCGGATCGAGCAGGATCGACCCCAATAGTGACCTTTCCGCATCAATATGGTGCGGCGGGGTCCGATCAAACAGCTCTGAAGCGTCGATCGTGGGCTTGCGTTTCTTCGCCCAGGGTTTGGATTCGAGGGATGTTTCACTCACAGGGGACATACTAGTGCATCGCTTGCTCTCAGAATTGTTCTCGCCAAGTTGTCCCCACACAACCGGGCAATTTGGTTATAACTGTGGATACGCTTGGTCATGAGTACAGATCCAGTCCAGTTCTACGACGAGGGCGAACGCCTCCCTGACACGCTTCCGGATTCCCCATTCCCGATCTTCAAATCATGGTTCGACCAAGCATGGGACGAGCGGATCACTCCCAACACCAACGCGATGACCATCTCGACCCTCCACGAGGACGGCTTCCCTGATTCGCGGATTGTGTTGTGTAAGGAAATCGAACCCGACGCTGGGAACATAGTTTTCTATACCAACTACAACGGCGCAAAGGGTCGGCAACTTGCTGAATCCCCATTCGCGTCTGTTGTGTTCCACTGGGATCAGTACGAACGGCAGGTCCGTATCCGAGGTCGGGTCACGCACGCGACGGAAGCAGAATCCGATCGCTACTTCGCTTCGCGAAGATTGGAATCCAGACTCGGCGCGTGGATCAGCGATCAATCGCAACCGATCGAGTCGCGACAAGCGCTGCTCGACAAAGCGGCGGAGGTCATCGCGGGACTGGGACTTGATACTGCGGCATTGATGAACGGCGAAGATGTCGTCGTCCCACGACCGCCGCACTGGGGAGGTTTCCGGATCCACGCGCAATCTGTTGAGCTTTGGGCAGGTGGTGTTGGACGAGTCCACGATCGCGCACGATGGGTCCGAGATCTCTCGGAATCAGGGGATGGGTTTGTCGCTGGTTCGTGGTCTTCGACCCGATTGCAGCCGTGACGAGTTGCTGACTCGTTATCCGAACATCACGCGGACGAGAGCGCGTTTCATTCGCCACCATGTTCGTTCGTCGATCGGTTGACCGGTTTTGGTGTCGAGTCGTGCTTGTGCGAGTCGTTCCGCGTGTTTCCAGTATCCGAGCAGCACATCCCATGCCCAGATCAGGGTGCGGTCAGGATCGTAGATGTTGGTGGGTTCGCTGGT
>JARGNC010000012.1:0-6003 GCA_029212425.1 Phycisphaerales bacterium | reverse complement strand
AGGCCGTTGAGTTCGACGATCCCGAATCCTTCTCCGTTGCGGAGTTGTTCGAGTGATTCGCATCGGATGTCAAAGCGTCCGATGTCGAAGCCCCCCCCTTGATCCGCGTTAAAGCGATCAGCGATGGAGGTGATCTTTGCGGAGAGTTGTGGTGTGATCAGGTGTTGGCCGTCGGTGAACATCGCGCCTTGCGCGTGGTTTCCTGCGAATCCGAGCGAAACTTCTTCATCCTTGTCTGGGATCCAGTCGAGCCGATCGCGGTTGCGCTGGACGAATACTGTTGCTTGCGCTCGATGACGACGGTGTTTGAGGATGAGCCGGCGGAGCGAGGTCTTTCCGTCGCCGATTAGTGTGGGGAAGTGCTTGATGGTGATCGCGTAGATGAACCCTGACGGTCCGGTGTAGTCGGGGTCCGTAATTGACTCCGCGTGACGCACCCAGAGCACACCCAGTTCCAATGGTCCTGGGTGAAACTTCTGGAGAACAAATGGTTCATCGCTGGATGTGCAGTATTTGGTGAGGTCATCCTTTGTGCGCACAAGGCGGACATCACGGCCGCGTTCTCCCTTGTCGGGTTTGCAAATGACAGGGAAGCCGCCGAGTGCTTGGTCATGGTCGATCGCGTTGTGCGCGGCTTGTATTCTGGATTCGACGCACTGGCTGTCATCGATCAATACACAGTGGAGCACCGAATCATCATTTGCCGATCCGTCGCCGAGCTTGTGGTTGAGGTCGATTTTGGATTCGTCCTGTACTCCCGCATCGTCGGCGTACCCCGGATTGACGGCGGTCATTTTACCCAATCCTTTGCCTGAGATGACTCGTTTGATTCCCCACCAGAGCACCGGGATGTACACGAAGAAGGTTGGCCAATACTCATGATTGCACGCGCGATCAATCGCGGCGCGGATGCGTTGGCGTCCGCTCCAAGTGATGATGTGGCGCACGGCGTGGATTACGATCAGCAGCAACCAACTGGCGCCGATCAATCCAATAAACCCAAGCAACCCAACATGCTCGCTCAGTTCCACCGCTTTGCTGGCGCCGATCATTCCAATGATGGTCGCGGGAATGACGAACGCGACGCCTCGGATCCAGCGGAGTGTGCCGAAGGGTTTATCAAGCGGATTAGCGCCTCGGATCAACCACCAGAGCCTTCCGATCGTGAGTCCGAGGATTGCGACCGCGAGATCGACATCCATCATGACCACAAAGATCATCGTGACGACAATCCATACATGCGGGAGCCGGCGTGTGAGCAGGATGATGACCAAAATCTGCGCCCACCAAGGCGTGTTTTTGACAAGCTTCCCGACCCAGTGGAGCGCGGCGTCTGTGCCGTAGCGGACAGGGACCGGCGCAAGGTCGAGTGTGTTTTTGAGTGGTTCTACGCCTGGGATGTCATGACGAGCGAAGAACTCGTTGAGATATCCAGCGGTTTCCTCTGCTTGCATGAATGGCAAGAAATGCGATGCATCCAGCATGACCAGTTGGGACGTGGGGATCATCGCGTGATGCAACTCCGCACCACTCGCAGAGACCAGCGGATCATCCCTCCCATGCAGAATCAGCGTTGGTGTGCTGATGGTCGGCATGATCCGGGTGAGTTCACGCTGATCAGAATCCCAGAATGCTTTGAGCCAACCCACGCGGCTATGGAATGTTCCAAGCTTCCCAAAGTGGGGGATGAGTTCGGGACCGAATCCCAATCCCGCATATCCAACTGCATATTTGAAGTGTTCAAAGAAATACGAACCGCTGCCTTCTGTTTCCTGCGCGCCGATCGCAGCGAGCATGGTGATCGATGCGACTCTTTCGGGGAACTGTTCTGCCATCTGGAGAGCGACTCCGCCGCTTGAAGACCATCCGACGACATGGACGCGATCGATTTGCAGCTCATCAACGAGCGTGCTCATCGTGCGTGCTTGCCCCTTGTAGGACATGTCTGGTGCCCAATCGCTTTTGCCATATCCGGGGAGGTCTGGTGCAAGGACCAAGCGGTTCGTGCTCGCGATGATCGGAGCGAGTTCGTCGAATGCGTCTCCGCTTCCGGGAGATCCGTGCATAAGGAGGACTGGGGTTAGTTGTGTCGATGGATCTTGCGGGAGCCATTGGTTGTAGTAAACACGGACGATCCGATCAGGGTTGGCTGTCCCGTCCTTTCGGACTGCTTTGACATTGATAGAAGGTGTGCTGTCCGTTGCTTTCGTGGATTGCGTTTGCGCGATGGTCTTGTTCTGGGAAAGATGTGAAACGATCAGCAGCACGCTATAGATCGCTGCGAGTGTGATCCAAAGCGGCATTCGTTTGGATTTCGCTTTATCGTTCATCAGTGTCCCGGTTGGAATCGTTGTTCATCGTCACCGGCACAAACTGGCGCTTGCGGATCTCCGCGGTCCCGAGCTGACCGCATGCGGCCATCGTGTCGCGTCCTTTGGTTCTTCGTCGGTTCACAAACACACCATGCGATACCAATCGGTCGACGAATCCATCGACTTGCTCCTCAGTGGGTGCGGGCCAAGGGGAGTCTCGTCTTGGGTTGTAGGGAATGACATTGAGCAATCCGCCGTGCCCCTTTGCTTTCTCGCGCGTTGGGTCTTTGAGGAATGGCTTCATCCATGCTGCGAGTTCATCCGCGTTGGTGAGCGAATCGTTGACTCCCGGGATGAGGACATACTCGATCATGATCTTGCGGCCGCCTCGGACTTCTCTGAGTTCTTGGAGAATGTCTTGCAGCTCTTGCATATTCCATTTGTTGTTGATCGGCATGAGCTTTGATCGGGACTCGTCGTTGGACGCGTTGAGCGAAAGCGCGAGTCCCAGCCGTTTCCAGCCTGGCTCTTGAACCTGATCTTTGATCCGGCGCAGCCCATCTATACGACCAACCGTCGAGATGGTGATGTTTGCCATCGGGATGCTCGCGCCGCTGCGATCGGTGAGGCACTCAATCGCTGCGAGCACCTCGTCGAGGTTGTCCATCGGTTCACCCATCCCCATGAAGACGATGTTGTCGATCTCGATGTTCTCGATGTGACGAGCCGCCCACCATTGTGCGACGATTTCGGATGCGGTCAATGAACGGATGAGTCCCATCTGCGCGGTCTCGCAGAAGTCGCATCCCATCGCACACCCTACCTGCGAGGACACGCAGAGGGTGTGGGTCTTGCGCCCGGACCTGCCGATCATCGGGATGATGACGGATTCGATGTCGTCGAAATCGATCCCGCGATGGAGGAGTCGATGGTTGGGATTGGGGAGGCGCTGAACGAACTTGATGGTCACGCCCTCGTTGACCGGCTCTTCATGGCGTTTGACGATCTCCGGAAGCACAATACGAGATGGAGCGGAATCCGGCTTTCCCTCGCGATACACATCCTGATACGCGGCTTTGGCGCGTCCCGCGCCGACCCCTTGCTGGGCGCACAGCTCGACAAACGCATCGAGGGTCATCCCCATCGGGGAGATCGGCGGGATGTCGTCAGCGCGAGCCATAGGAAACAAGGATAGTCGGCCCATCCAACGGATTGTCCGATGCACATGAGCAACCAAGCGATGAAACGGATTCCCTGCACACGCGGTCCCGATTGTCTACGATCCGGTCACCCCAAAGTTCTGTATTTTGGGTCCAAACCCAACCCCGAGCGATGCTCGATTTGAGGTGCCCCGATGGCATGGATGAAGATCAAAGACGCGTTCAAAGCCCAAGCTGGCGTTGAACTGACAATCAAGGGATGGGTCCGCACCAAGCGCGACTCCAAAGCCGACGGCGGGCTCTCGTTCATCGCGGTCAACGACGGGACCTGCTTTGATCCCATCCAGGTTGTCGCACGCCACGATCTCTCGAACTACGAAGAGGTCGCGAAGATTGGCACTGGTTGCTCCGTCGAAGTCGACGGTGTCCTCGTTGAATCACAAGGCAAAGGCCAGTCCGTCGAGATCCAAGCAACCGCGGTCCGCGTCATTGGTTGGGTTCAAGACCCTGACACCTACCCCGCTTCAAACAAGCGCCACTCGTTCGAGTACCTCCGCGAGATCGCGCACCTCCGCACACGCACCAACACCTTCGGGTCCGTCGCGCGTGTTCGTCATGCGTTGTCGCAGTCGATCCATCGGTTTATGGACGAGCAGGATTTCTACTGGGTTCATACCCCGATCATCACTGGTTCGGACTGTGAAGGGGCTGGCGAGATGTTCCGCGTCTCCACGCTCGATTTCTGCAACATCCCGAAGACCGACGATGGCCAGGTTGATTTCTCCCAAGACTTCTTCGGGAAGGAATCGCATCTGACAGTGTCTGGTCAGCTCAATGTCGAAACCTACGCGAGCTCACTGAGCCGGGTGTACACCTTTGGTCCGACCTTCCGCGCTGAGAACTCCAACACCACGCGTCACCTCGCGGAGTTCTGGATGATCGAACCCGAGATCGCGTTCGCGGACCTGCACGACAACATCGAGCTTGCATCAGGGATGCTCCGCACTTGCGCGAGCGATCTGCTCGAGCGCCGCATGGATGATCTTGAGTTCTTCGATCTCCGGATCGAGAAGGGGCTGATTGATCGATTGAAGATGATCGCGGAAGCGCCGGTCAAGACGATCACCTACACGGAAGCGATCAAAATCCTCGAGGGATGCAACGAGAAGTTCGAATACGATGTCAAGTGGGGATCGGACATGCAGTCCGAACACGAACGATACTTGACGGAAAAACACTTTAAGCAGCCCGTCGCGGTGATCAACTATCCGAAGGATATCAAAGCGTTTTACATGCGTCTGAACGATGAGGGCACCGATGGTGCGCCGGGCCAGACCGTTGCTGCGGTTGACATTCTTGTGCCGGGTGTTGGTGAGATGGTCGGCGGATCGCAGCGCGAAGAGCGGCTCGATGTTTTGGACAGCCGCATCACGGAGATGGGTCTCGACATCGAGGACTACTGGTGGTACCGCGACCTCCGCAAGTACGGCACGGTCCCGCACGCGGGATACGGACTCGGGTTTGAACGGCTCGTCCAGTTCTGCACAGGGATGCAGAACATCCGCGATGTGATCCCGTTCCCAAGAGCGCCACGCCAGGCTGAGTTCTAAATGCGTTGGTTCTCGTGTTTGATTCCTGTTGCTGTCTGTGTATCCGTCGCAGCGGGGATGTCTCCTCAAGAACGCGTTGCAGAATCCATTCATGCGATGGAAAGCGCGATCATCGCGGGTGATCTTGGTGCGTATATGGCGCAGATTGATCCCGAAGATGTGTACTTTGTGCATGAGCAGCGCGCGTGGGTGAATGATCTCGCACGCAATCCGGTGAGTGAGTTTCAGATCGAGCCGCTCGAAGAGCTGATCGTAGGAATCACTGGCCGAGCTGCGATGATGAAGGTTCGGATGCACTGGACGCTCAGCGCGGATGAGATCGAGCGGTCTATAGAGATGAACGCGATCTTCTATCCGATGGGTGATGAGCCGGATGGTCCTTGGCGATTTGCTGGTCGGGGTTGGGAGATTCAACTTGATGACGAGACTGGGATTCGTGTCAAAGCGGATCGTAAGCACCAAGAACTCGCATCGAATGTGATGATGATCGCGCCTGAAATCGCTGCGCAGATCGAGAAGGATCTTGATCGCACTCTTTCGACACCGCTGTCTGTCAAGATCTATTCAACCATGCAATCGTTGCAGTTCTCAATTGCGCCTGGGTATCTTGATCCGCTGTCCGGCTGGAACGAACCGCGGGAGTCGATCAAGATTTTGGGTCGGGATTCGATGTCTGTTGATCGTATTTCGACGCTGCTCGCGCATGAGATTGGTCACGCGGTCAGCTTTGAGTTTGGTAAAGACATCATCGATGCACCATGGTGGTCCCTCGAAGGGATCGCGGAGCTCATGACGGATCGGTACAGATCCACTCTGCCAGAAGATCGGATCGTCGGCATCGCAAAGCAGGTTGCGCGAGGAGATCGTCGATCGTGGGATCAACTCAGTGATTTCAAGGGGGAAGCACTCAATCACACCATG
>JARGNC010000011.1 GCA_029212425.1 Phycisphaerales bacterium | reverse complement strand
AATTTGTGTATCTTCCCAACTGACTGCATATCTACGGCCTTGTTGGCCACTCAAAATGACCTCAATAAGGAGAGAATCATGAACACAGGAACACAAATTGCGACTTTGCTCGCACTCGCACTCACCGCTGGATCAGCTGCTGCTGACGTCACCGTCAGCCAAGGTTCATCAGCATCCACCCACTCAACCACGCTCAACTTTGATGAAGCCGGCGGACCGACCGGTGTCGTTGCTCCAAACTCATGGGCCGGCATCGGACTCGCGGATATCCAATCCGGGACAGGCTCAGGTGCGGTAGGAGATGTTTCAGGGATCTATCCATGGGTGAACTCAGGCAATGCGTTTGAAGGCGCCTTCGGTGTCTTCATGACATTCGATACCGACCTGACTGATTTCAGCGCTCAGGTGTGGGATCCATCAGGACCCGGCTCATTCATTGGAGGCGGCATGATTGCTGTTGCTTTCCATGACGGCGTTGAAGTGGGCAGTTTCTTCTCAGATGCGGGTCCAGCATGGGGTGGATTGGGCGACGAATGGTGGAGCATCTCCGGTACCGACGGCGATGTGTTCAACGAAGTCCGCATCCTTGGGTTCGGATTCTCACCAACCACCTACATCGACAACATTTCATGGAACGCGGTTCCAGCACCAAGCGGCTTGGCATTGATCGGTCTCTCGGGGTTCGCAGCGTCCCGTCGTCGTCGTGCATAAAGCGAAACTTCTATTCATGTTGGGCATGCCATCGAAAGGTGGCCATGCCCCATTTCTGACAATACATCCAAGAACACTCTAAGGAATACCACCATGTACAGTGTCTCCAATCAAACCGCCATTCTTGCAGCCGCGGGCAATCTGCTTTCTCTCGCAAGTTCTGCCTCGGCTCAAGTCTCGGCGACTTTCGAATACATCGTTGATCAGAACACAAAGTTCTCAGCAGCCTCGGCCAACGACATGTCTGCGGATGGGCAATGGATTGTTGGGAGCATGGACATCGACGGCGACCTTATCCCAGACACAGGATATCGCTGGGATCGAGTCAATAACCTCTTTACTATGATTGAAGGCGAACCCATTGGCACCGGTGTTGAAATCGTCCAAGCCGTGTCCGATGACGGCGGGGTGGTACTCGGAAATATCGCCGGTGGGTTTGAAGGCACTGAGCATACCGCCGGAATTTGGACCGACGCGGATGGCTGGACAAGCCTTGGTTTCCTACCAAACGCTGGTTCTTGCCCAAGCAAGAGCAGCGGCTACGACATCTCAGGTGATGGCACAATCGCTACCGGGCTTTCATGGGATGGCTGTAACTCTCGCGGATTCCGTTGGACACAAGAGACTGGGATGCAGGAACTCGAAAATCTTGCATTTGGGAACAACAGAGCTTCCATTATGTCTTCGGACGGCTCAGTCTTCGCAGGATTCGCCCAAGGTGTTTTCAACCGGACACCAGCCACCTGGGATGGGGACACCCTAGCTGGCACATTGCTGGATCCGGCTGCTGAGTTCGAGGGTGAGTTCGAAGGTATCAGTGACGATGGATCTGTCGTTTTGGGATCTTGGTGGTTTGGTGATGCAGACTTCGTGTTTGATGCTGGAAAGGTCGTCAATGGAACAGCTTCAAGAATCGGTGCTGGCTCACTCCTTCCAGGTTGGGGAGGAATCCCGCTTGATATCGCTGACAACGGAACCATTGTTGGATTCGATATACTTCATACAAACCGGCGTGCTTGGATTCAGCCTAAGGGGGAAGGCGATCTCATCGAACTGGTGTCATGGCTCGAGTCGCATGGTGCAACGGTACCAGCCGGTGCGAGGCTTGAAGTATGCCAGGCGATCTCAGCTGACGGCCGATACATCATTGGACATACCGGTGGCACTCCCGCTTGGCTCATCACGATTGACTGGGGAAATGACTGCGCTGCGGATCTCAACGATGATGGAAGCTTGAACTTCTTGGATGTGTCCGCATTCTTGGCAGCATTCGGGAACCAAGATCCCATCGCGGACTTTGAAGCCGATGGCAACTACAACTTCCTCGATGTCAGTTCATTCCTCGCCGGATTCAGCGCTGGATGCCCATAACCGTTCGACAAATCAAAACAATATTCTGGCCAGTACACCACGACTCCGTTCAAGGAAAACAACAATGAAACACACTACATTTATTGCGTTCTCAGGAACACTACTCTCTCTTGCGTCGGTCGCTCCGGCACAAGTCACCGCGACATTCGAGTTCATTACTGACACCAACACTAAGATTGCTGCGGCATCTGCAAATGACATCTCGCCTGATGGTCAATGGATCGTTGGCAGCTTGGACTCTGATGGCGATTTGTTTGGGGATATTGGATACCGCTGGGACCGAGTGAACAATCAGTTCACCATCATTGACAACGGTGGCGGAGCATTTGTTGAAGCGGCAGTTGCTGTCTCTGATGACGGATCGGTGGTGCTGGGTGATCTACCTGGAAAAACTGATATCTATGAGACCATCGCCGCAATATGGACAGACGCCGATGGGTGGACCGAACTCGGTTTCCTCCCCAACGCGGGGGCTTGCCCAAGTAGAAGCAATGGGTATGAACTCTCAGGGGACGGCACGATCGCGGTTGGTCTTTCATGGGACGGATGTTCGGGCCGAGGATATCGCTGGACTCAAGAATCGGGTATGCAAGAGCTTGAAAATCTTGCATTCGGTGCGAACCGTGCGTCGATCATGTCGTCAGACGGCTCAGTCATTGCCGGATTTGCACAGGGGGTATTTGGCCGAACACCAGTGACCTGGAATGGCATGACCCTCGCTGGAACGCTGCTAGATCCCGCAGCAGAATCCCAAGGAGAGTTCTTGGGAATCAGTGATGATGGATCAACTGTTCTTGGTTCATGGTACTTTGGTGATGCAGATGGCGTATTCGATGCCGCCATGCTGAGCGATGGTGTCATCGCCAAAATCGGAGCAGGGTCGCTCCTTCCTGGTTGGGCAGGAACCCCAATGGATATCGCAGACAACGGCACGATCGTTGGATTTGACCGATTGTTTGGGAATCGACGAGCTTGGATTCAACCAAAAGGAGAGGGCGAACTCGTTGAACTCGTTTCATGGCTCAATGCCCATGGTGCCAATGTCCCCGCGGGCACAGAACTCCAAGTCACACAAGCAATCTCTGCTGACGGTCGATACATCATCGGGCACGGCGCGGCCACCGGTGCTTGGCTAGTCACGATTGATTGGGGCAATGATTGTCCAGCGGATCTAACTGAAGATGGAAGTCTCAACTTCCTCGATGTATCTGCGTACCTCACAGCGTTTGGAAACCAAGATCCGATTGCGGACTTTGAAGCCGATGGATCATTCAACTTCCTTGATGTCTCCGCATTCCTAGCAGCATTCGGTGCTGGGTGTCCATAACGCAAGAGCTGAAATACAACTGCTTTTCAATCAATCGTTCATAAGCAAGAACCAGATGTTTCGGCATCTGGTTTTTTCGTATTCGAAACCAGTACAAACTTATCCTCTAAAGAATTCAAATGAGCAATCTCATCGCTGCAACGCCGTTGTACTTGGGTAGTATGATCTTGAACGGGTCCGTCGTGGTCTCGGTAGCAAGGTGGAACCGGCATGACTGGCAGGAAATTGAGCGTGTGGATGGCGGTAATCGCAGGATCTGTGGTTGCGCTGCCACTTTCCGGATGCCGATCTCCGGAGTCGTACAGGGTCGAAGCGGACGATGCAGCGTCCCGGATCCTTGATGAATCATGGAAAGCGTCCATGGGGCGAGACAGCGATGGATTCACCATCGAGCCGGCGAGCGAATCGCTCCGCAAGCGTTTATTGCTTGACCAAAAACTCCCTATGCGGGTCCCTGCCAGTGCATCTTCATTTGACGATCCGAAAATCCAGCAATGGCCAGACGATGCGTACACCAATCGTCAAGAGCACTCAGATGAAGGCAGCGAAGAGCCCCCTCTACTCCAAGTCTTCACGCTTGAAGATGCGCTCCAGATCGCTGCGAGTAACAGCCGGTCATATCAATCTCAAAAAGAATCCGTCTACCAATCCGCACTTGGGCTCGATCTGGAGGCAAACAACTTCCGGAACACTTGGCAGGGGATGGCTGACACAATCTTGAGCTCGAACATCGGTGCGACATCGGAAACCAACGGCATCCTTCATCAGGACTCCCTGAGTGTCTCGCGCCGATTTAAGAACGGTGCGCAGTTTACAGGATTGCTCGCTGTAGACCTTGCGAAAATGCTCAACGGAACAAACGAGGGTTCGACGGGGCTTCGGTTCGAATCCAGTTTGTCGATTCCGCTGCTGCGTGGTTCGAGCCGATTTGTGGTGACCGAGCCGCTGACGCAAGCAGAGCGAGATGTTGTCTATGCGATCTATACCTTCGAGCGTTTTAAACGGAGCTTCGCGGTACAGATCGCGAGCGATTACCTCTCCGTCCTCCAACAACTCGATCGTGTCCGGAACGCGGCTGAAAACTACAAACGCGTTGCGTCTTCTACACGCAGAGCACGCAGACTCGCGGATGCCGGACGATTGCCTGAAATTCAAGTGGATCAGTCGGTACAGGATGAACTCCGCGCACGCAACTCGTGGATCAGCGCGATCCAGAGTTCTGAGCAACGGCTCGACCAGTTCAAAATCTCTCTCGGTCTACCAACCGATGCACAGATCCAGCTCGATCCCAATGAGTTCGATCGCTTGCTGAGTTCCGAGCGATACGCGCCGTATCTCAACCCAAAGGAATCCAGCGAAGAGACTGAAGTGCTCGCAGCGGATGAACATGTTGAGTTGATCCCCCCCTCGATGGAGGACGCGGGACCGATGGAGCTTGAAGAAGATGACGCGATCCTGATTGCGTTGATGAATCGGCTGGATCTCCGCGTCGCGGTTGGCGCGATTGCCGACGCTCAGCGCGGGGTCGCGATCGCAGCGGACAACCTCCGCGCCGATGTCACCCTCCTCGGGTCCGCATCACTCGGAGAGAGCCGATCCATTTCTTCTGCGAACCTCGACGACGCACAGATCCGGACGGATCGAGGGTTCTACTCGTTGCTGCTGGGGATCGACCTCCCCTTTGAACGCACTGCAGAACGCAACAGCTACAGAAACACACTGATCGCGTATGAACGCACAGTCCGTGATCTCCAAGAAGCGGAAGATAACGTGAAGTTTGATGTTCGCAATGTGCTCCGCTCGCTTTTGGAAGCACGCGAGACCATCCGGATTCAAGCGGAGGCGGTCCGCGTTGCTCAGCGTCGTGTGGATTCAACCGATCTCTTTCTCCAAGCTGGACGCGCCGAGATCCGCGACTTGCTTGAAGCACAGAACTCGCTGAACTCCGCACAAGATGCGCTGACGAGCGCGGTTGTCAACTACAGGATCGGTGAGCTCCGTTTGCAGCGGGACCTCGGTGTTCTGGAAGTTCAGAACAACGGGCTCTGGGTCGAGTTCGATCCAGACGCGTACAACATCGACGAACTCCGTGAACAACTGGAGTACGCAATGTCAGGCGGCTTCGATGCCGCGACCAATATCACCAGTTCCGGATTCCAAGCACCCAATCCTGATCGGATGCCGATCCAGAACAGCGTCACCATTACTCCTGAAGATGAACTCTCTGGAGATCAGGTCTTACAGAACTGAGGAACACCATGAACCGAGCTCTCAAGAACGCGATCATACTCATCATCGCCCTCGTGCTGATCGGTGGCGTTGCATCTGCCGTGATCCTGAGCGGATCTGAAGGGTCCAGCCGTCCCAACGATGCGGTGATGTACACCGTCGAGCGTGGTCCATTGACCATCAATCTGACCGAAACGGGGACAATCAAATCTCGTGATCAGCACATCGTCAAGAGTCAGGTTGAGGGACGCACCTCGATTATCTATGTGATTGACGAGGGCGCGGTGGTGAAAAAGGGCGACCTGCTGATCGAGCTTGATTCGAGCTCGCTCCAAGATCGTCTCGTTGATCAGCAGATCCAGGTCGAGAACACGGAAGCAAACTATGTCTCCTCTCAAGAAAACCTGGAGGTGACACGGATCCAGAATCAGAGCAACATTGCGAGCGCGGAGCTTGCCAACCAGTTTGCGATCGAGGATAAAGAAAAATACCTGAATGGTGAGTGGCCAAAGCTGCTGATGAAAGCGGAAGCGGATGTGACACTCGCGGATGAAGATTTCCGTCGAGCGACAGACGAGTTTGTGTGGTCGCAGAAGCTCTACAACGAGAAGTACCTTTCCGAGACTGAGTTCCGTGCTGATGAGCTTTCGAAGAAGCGTGCGGAGCTCCAGCTTGCGCTTGCTCGCGAAGATCTGAAACTGCTCAAAGAGTTTACTCACATCCGCAAACTTACCGAACTCGATTCGGAGATCACCCAAAAAGAACTGGCGCTCGAACGCGTAAAGCGTGAATCGTCGAGCAATCTTGTGCAAGCGGAAGCGAGACAGCGTGCCAACGGCGCGGAGCGTACACGACAGAAACTGCGGCTCGAGAAAATCGAAGACCAGATCGCCAAAACCAAAATGTACGCTCCTGCTGAAGGAATGGTGGTCTACGCCACAAGCTCCCAGTTCAGTTGGCGCGGCGACACAGAACCGCTCGACGAAGGACAGGAAGTTTACGAACGCCAAGAGCTGATCCACCTCCCCACTGCTGATTCAATGATGGTGTCGATCCAGATTCACGAAACCGCACTCGGGAAAGTGCAGCTTAACCAAGTCGCACAGATCACCATCGACGCACTCCCAGGCCAATCCTTCACAGGTCGGGTCACCAAAATCGCACCGCTCCCAGACGCAACTTCGGTATTCATGAACCCCGATCTGAAGGTTTACGACACCCAGATCATGATCGACGGCGTCCACCCATCGCTCCGCACAGGGATGAGCTGCAAAGCGAGCATCAACATCGAAGAATACGACAACGCGATCTCGGTCCCGATCCAAGCGGTTGTTGGACAGAATAACAAATCTGTTGTGTATGTTTCGAACGGGAATCAGACCACAGCAAAGGAAGTAAAAACCGGACTCGACAACAACACAGTTGTCCACATCGTCAGCGGCTTGGACGAAGGCGACCGTGTTCTCCTCACTCCACCACTGAGCGAAGAGCAATCTCCGACCAAAGCAGCAAAGGCAAAGAGCGAAGAGCCTGCTGAAGGCAAGACCACTCCTGTTGCTGAGCAGAAACGACCATCCACCCCGCCAGCTGGTAAACAAGGGCGAGGCCAAAGGAAATCGCCTTGAGTCGACGGCAGCCGCATCAACCTGGGTCCATGAGCTCACAGTCCAATCGGGTCATCGAACTCGAAGGTGTCTGGAAGACCTATCGCATGGGTGACCAGGATGTCCACGCACTCGCGGGAGTCGATCTCACGATTGAACGCGGAAGCTTCTGGGCAATCTCCGGTTCGAGTGGTTCAGGCAAGAGCACGATGCTCAACCTGCTCGGTTGTTTGGATCGTCCAACAAAGGGCTGCTATTCGCTCGAAGGACAGGACATCTCCAAAACCAGCGACGACGAACTCTCGGATCTTCGTCTGCAGCATCTTGGATTTGTCTTTCAGAACTTCAACCTGATCCCGCAGCTCACTGTCCAGGAGAATATTGAACTCCCGTTGTTTTACCAAGGTGTCGATGCGAGCGAAGCCGCGGAACGCGCAATCGCGATCGCGGATCGGGTCGGACTCTCCGAACGGCTCGGCCACCGACCTACCGAACTCTCTGGTGGTCAGCAACAACGCGTCGCGATCGCTCGCGCTCTGTCCAACAACCCATCGGTACTCCTCGCGGACGAACCAACAGGGAATCTCGACACCGCGACAGGCGACGCGATCATGGAACTGCTCACAGAACTCCACGACCAGGGCAAGACAATCATCATGGTCACGCACGAGCCTGAAATCGCGGCGTACGCGCAGGTCCAACTCGTGATGCGAGATGGCAAAGTCGAATCACTCACCCAGAGTACACCGTTCAAAAAAGAGCCGGTCAGCAACTCGAACGAGGCGCTCGCATGATCTCTTCACGATTTTTCCGCAACATCCAGCTCGGGATCAAGACCCTTCTCCTCCACAAGATGCGGTCGATCCTTACGATGCTGGGCATGGTCTTCGGCGTTGGCGCAGTCATCGCGATGCTCGCGGTGGGTGAGGGCGCTTCCAAAGAAGCGATCGATCAGATCAGCCGGCTTGGTAGCCAGAACATCATCATCAACTCACAAGAACCAATTGAACAAGCGACATCGGGCTCGAACCGAATCCGCATGAACATCTATGGCTTGCTCTACGACGACATGGCAAGGATCGAGAGCAGCTTCTCGACCGTGGTCCGCACAGTCCCAGCGAAGCTGATCCGTGGTGAGGGTCGAATTGGATCACGCACCGCTGAACTTCGTTTGGTGGGAACAACCCCTGATTGGTTTGAGCTTGTTTCGAGAGAACTCCTTGCAGGCCGGGTCATTCTTCAGCGGGATATGGAACAATCGGCAAATGTGGTCGTGCTGACCGAGCACGGCGCCCGCAAACTCCTCGCGGGACGGACAGCCGTGGGATCTCAGGTACGGATCAACAAAGGGTTTTACAAAGTCATCGGGATCATCAAATCCGAGAGCACGCAGTCCGGATCCATGCAGACACCGGATCAACAGATCGACGCGTACATCCCGCTCAAAGTCGCAAAGGAACGATTCGGTGACATCACCGTCACACGCGGCAACGGTTCAAACTCTCGCGAGATGATCGAACTCCACCAACTGATTGTGCAAGTGGATGACATCGCGAATGTTGAAGCGACCGCTGCGGGAATCGAACGGGTGCTCTCGATGTACCACCCCAAAGGCGATTACCGCACCAGTGTCCCGCTCGCGCTCTTGAGACAAGCGGAAGCAACGCAGCGGACATTCAACATCGTGCTCGGATCAATCGCTGGGATCTCCCTGTTGATTGGCGGCATCGGGATCATGAACATCATGCTCGCATCGGTCACCGAACGCACACGAGAGATCGGGATTCGGCGCGCTATCGGTGCTCGTCGAAACCAGATCATTGGCCAGTTCCTCATTGAGACTGTTGTGCTCTCTGTCACAGGAGGGTTCATCGGGATCGGGATCGGGTTGTTGATCCCATGGCTGATTACCATTGTCGCGGACATGCCGACTGTTGTGACGATGTGGAGCGTCCTACTCTCCGTAGCGATCAGTATCGGGATCGGAGTGATCTTCGGGATGTATCCCGCGATGAGAGCAGCGAACCTCGATCCGATCGTCGCGCTTCGGCACGAATAACAGACCCACCATTTCACTTTCTTCACGCGCTCCGGGTCTGCAATCGACGATAGTGATATTGATCCCAACCAGCTTCCTTTACTCAAGCCCTGCATGGTGGTATCTTCATGGCTATGGATTCGGATGTATCACTTCAACCACCGGAGATCGGCGAGCATATCCCGCCGGAGATGGCGTTTGAATGGGCACGCGAATCTGTCCGCGAGAAGGATTGGTCGATGGCAGCTCGCAGATGGGCGATGCTCCGCAAGGTGTATCCCGACGAACCGACCACCTGGTTCCAAGCGGTGCACGCACACCTTGAAGCGGGCGAGCTCGACGCTGCGGAATCGCTGCTCGTGCTGGCGCGGGATCGGTTCCCGAATCAGCCGTACGCAAAGATTCAACCTGCGCACCTCGCGATGAAACGCGAACAGTGGGATCACGCGAAAGAGATCCTCGAACAACTCCGCGTTGAATGCCCGCTCAATCCGCACACCTGGACGAGCTTGGCAGCGCTCTCAGCTCATGATGGTGACTTTGAAGCGGAATCACAGTATCTCTGGAAAGCCGCGGAATGCACTCCAAACCAACCGGGGTTCTATATCCAGTTTGCTGAATCCGCGATGAACGCGGAGCACTATGAAGAAGCGGCAAAGCGTTGGGCAATCCTCCGCGAGCGATTCCCCGAACTCCCGATCGGATATCGAAGGGGCGCCGCGGCGGCTCGAGCAACTGGAGATTATGATGCCGCAAGGCACCTTCTGCTCACGCATCAGTATGGAGATGCATTTGTCGAGGAGCTTGCTGATCAGGACTTTCCCAATGTTGCCGATACGCGATCCCCGCTCAACAAACTGCTCGGACTAGTGTGGATCAAAGCGCTGTACAACCTGCGTTCAGAAGTCCGAAGGAACTACCTGAGCTTTACATGGTGGATCATCGAGCCGTTGATGTACATGGGGATCTACATGCTCGTGTTCGATGTCCTGCTCACCCGCGGCGGTGAGAACTACTCGATCTTGCTGATGACGGGATTGATTCCTTGGATGTGGACCATGAAATCAATTGGCACAAGCAGCACCAGTATTTTGCAAGGCCAACAGCTGATGCTCCAGACTGGGGTCCAACCGATCTTCTTCCCGCTTGTGATGCTCCTTCAAACCGCACTCAAACAGATACCGGTCTACATCCTACTCACAGGCTTTGTCTGGTTGAACGGGAACCCACCAGGCATGCATTGGTTCGCATTGGCACCTGTGATTCTTGTCCATGCACTGTTCACTTCAGCCGCGTCGCTTGCGATTGCTGCCGCGATTCCGTTCTTCCGAGATCTAACCATTCTGGTTCCGACGGGATTGACCCTGTTGATGTTCTTGTCTGGAATCTTCTACGACTACAGCGTGATTGACGAACGCTGGCACAGTGTGTTTTTACTCAATCCTGTCGCGTACCTCATCATGTGTTACCGCGAAATCTTCATCGACCATACGGTTCCTGACTTGCTCGCGCTGAGTTGGCGCGGTGGGGTCTGTGCCGTTCTCTGCGGCGTGCTTCTGATGGTCTACAAAAAACTTCGCTATGTGTATCCAAGGGTGGTGATGGAATGACCACATCAGAACCACTGATCTCGATGATCGATGTCGGTATCCGAGACAAACGCAAGGGCAATGTGTTCAAACGCCCTTCGTACTTCGATGCGCTCAAATCGATCAACCTGGAAATTAAACCCGGCGAATCACTCGGCATTTTGGGCAGAAACGGCGCGGGGAAGTCCACACTCCTCCGAGTTCTCTCAGGTATCCTCCGTCCTGATCGCGGGACCATGATCAACAACGGACACTCCGTTTCGCTCCTCTCTCTCCAAGCGGGATTTGATCCGGTACTCACCGGTCGAGAGAACGCGGTGCTCAGTGGTATGCTCCAAGGACTCTCGCGTAGAGAAGTCACAAGCCGACTCGATGAGATCCACGAATACTCCGAAATCGGAGATTTTTTCGATGAACCGGTCCGCACTTACTCAACAGGGATGGGCACTCGATTGGGATTCTCCATCGCTCGGATCACAAGCCCCGATGTGCTGCTGATCGACGAGGTCCTGAGTGTTGGTGACCAAGAGTTCCGCAAGAAATCCGAGCGAACGCTTGCGAAACGCATCCGTTCTGGTCAAGCCGTCGTGCTGGTAACCCACTCGCTGGCGCAGTCACAGGTCTTGTGCGATCGGATTGTTCGGATCGAGGATGGTGTGATTCGAGAAGACGAGCAATAACCCGACCCACCGCTCGAGCAGCATCGCAAATTCTTCAACAATGCCGCTATCGATGCCGTCCAACCCTGTCAGGCGGGTGTTTGGAGGGGTTTGTGATGACCTCCGGTGCTACGATATTCGAGAGGGAGAACACACCGAAACCATGCCTGGATCACCTGATCATCCCAGCCCATCACCCAGTACGCGGATCGAGGCAAACCCGATTCGACCAAGCGCACTTGTAGTGCTCGGGATGCATCGGAGCGGAACCTCAATGCTCTCCCGAATGCTCGGCTTGCTCGGAGGTCAACTCCCCAAACATTCCGCAGGTCCTGCAGCGGATAACCAGACTGGGTTCTGGGAACCAATCAAGATTGTCGAGTCCCACGATCAACTATTGGACGAAATCGGAATCCGCAACGATACCCCGATGCTTGACCGCATCGGCGGACGCAACATCATCGATCTGCTCGAATCTCGAAACGCTCGCAAAGAATGGATCGGAACACTGACGCAGAGCGTTCAAAGCGAGTTTGATCTGGATCAGGATGATCCGATCGTGCTCAAAGATCCACGCATGTGTCGGTTGATGCCTTTGTGGAACCAGGTCTTTGATTCACTTGATCTTCAACCCGCGATAATTCTGCCGCTGCGTCACCCAAGCGAGATCGCTGGATCACTCCGTATGCGGAACGGATACGACTCCGGTCGATCGATGTGGCTCTGGCTCGATCATGTCCTCCGCGCGGAGTTCGATACACGCGGAACACCACGAGTATTTGTCGAGTACGCCGCGATGCTCAGCGATTGGCGAACTGTGATGAAAAACGCAGGCGACCAGCTCGGCATCGAGTTCCAAATCGATGAACAAGGCGATGCGGTCGATCGGTTTGTATCACCAGAGTATCGTCACCACAACGCTGACTCCGGAGTTGGTACAGGTGAGTTGCCATCCCTCGTAGCAGAGACCTTTGAAGCACTCAAAGGCATGCCAACAACCGAACCGAGTGCCCACTCTGCCCATCTCGACAATCTCCGCGAACGCTTCGAAGAACTGCGGACACTTTCGGGAGCATGGATAAACAGCGCGGAAGCACACGCTCGACAATCCGATACACTCGCGAACGAGCGGAAGCTCGAGCTGGATCAGTCACGATCGGAATCCCTGAGCGCCTTGTCCCAGCTCCGCGAGCAGACCGCTTCTCAAGTCGCTGCAAAGAACGCGATCGAGACAGAACTCCGTGCGTCGGTTGAGAACGCCCAAGCCCAGCTCACACGAATGCAAGCTTCGGCACAGGAGCAAGCACGAAAGCTTGGACACAGCGAGATGCTACTCCGCAGGGAACGGGACACCATCAACTCGCTGCATGAGGAAATCGAAGCAACCAAAGACACAGTCAAAGCACTCGAAGCACAACGGCACATACTCGCACAAGAAACCAAGCAAAAACACGATGCATTCGCGGCGGAGCTCAGCACCAAAAACGCGGCACTTGAAAATGCGGAAGTTCATCTCAACGCGCTGCGCCTCCGCCGACAATGGCTCGAACACGAATACACACGCTTGATCGCGTATGTCGAATCCGTCCACACTTCAGGATCATGGCGACTGACCGCACCACTTCGACTGGTCAGCAAATCAATTAAAAAAACCTGCCGATGGATAATCCGCGCAATCATTCGAGTCATTGAGCGATGCGGGAAGTTTGTCAAGCATCACATCCCGATGTCAAGCAAGACAGAGTGGGCACTCGAACGCGCCTTCTACACGACACTCGGACCGCTGATGCGCCACACCGTCGGCTACTCAAACCATCAACAGAAACGCGAGTTCAAAGACTCCGCACAACCCATCCAACGGACTGTCATCTCGCAGAACGAACTCAATCCAGAATCTGTTCAGCCAATCGAGCAAGGGGCGTTCGAGATTGACAGTGTCCCCGAAGCGGTCATCGTGTTCGGTGTCATTGATTGGTTCTTTAGACACCAGAGGCCCCAGCACCTCGCAGAACAACTCGCACTTCGCGGACATCGCGTGTTCTATGTGTCACCCCAGTTTGTCAATACGCCAAATCCGGGATATGAGCATGAGCAGATTCCCATCCACGACAACGATACCGGAGCGGATGCACATGCTGTGGTTCATCAGATCCGTTTCCATGTCGCGGGATCCCCTCCGATTTACAACTGCAACTTAGCAAGCGATCAACACGCGCAGATCCTCAACGGATTGCGGAACCTGTTGCTGGACTTTGAGATCGGACAAACTGTCTCGATGGTGCAGCACCCAGCGTGGCAATCGTTTGCCGCCTCGCTTCCCAATGCGCGGATGGTTTACGACTGCATGGATCATCACACGGGATTTGGCGACATCGCTGAGAACATGGAATCACTCGAAGAGAAACTCTTCACTGGGGCGGATCTGACGATCGTAACCAGCAACTGGTTGCGACAGTTCGCAGAACCGAAAGCCCAGCGGATCGCGATGATCCGCAACGCGTGCGATTATGAGCACTTTGCTGCGATCGCGGACCAGAGTGGTGACGATGACCGCCCTGTCATTGGGTACTACGGCGCGGTCGCGGACTGGTTTGATGTTGATCTTGTCCGCAAAGTCGCTCTCGCGTACCCGAAATGTACAGTGCTGATCGTTGGCGCGGACACCTGTGGCGCTCGCGAAGCACTCTCCGATCTTGCGAATGTCGAGATGACAGGTGAAGTCTCGTACACCAAACTCCCTGACCTGGTCAAGCGGATGGATGTGTGCATGATCCCGTTCATCCTCAGCGATCTCATCCTCGCGACCAATCCGGTCAAGGTCTACGAGATGTTCGCGGCTGGGAAACCTGTTGTCTCAACAGACCTCCCAGAACTGCACATCGGTGAACTCGATGGGCTTGTCCACTGCGCCAAGTCCCACGACGAGTTTATCCACATGATCGCGGATGCCCTCGACAATAAAAATGATCACCAGCTCCGTGATCAACGCCGAGCGTTCGCGGCTCAGAATCGCTGGTCGGATCGTTCAATCGCGCTCGACAGCGAACTGGCAAGTCTCCGAAAGTCGCATGATTCCGATCCGCTCGTCAGTGTGATTGTGGTGACCTGGAACAATCTTGAACTCACAAAGGACGCGGTCAACAGCGTGCTCGCTGATGAGAGCTATCAGAACATCGAACTGGTCATCGTGGACAACGCGAGCAGTGACGAGACCCCAGCGTACCTCCAAGACCTCAACGAGCGCGAGGATCGCGTACGCGTTATTCTCAACGACGAAAATACCGGATTCGCAAAGGGCAACAACATCGGACTCAAAGCCGCGAAAGGCGAGTACCTGATCCTGCTCAACAACGACACCATCGTCACCAGTGGATGGATTCGTACGTTCGTCAATCACCTCCGGAACAATCCCGACATCGGATTGCTCGGACCGGTGACCAACAACATCGGCAACGAGGCACGCGTTCAGACCAGCTACGACAATAAAGAAGATATCCACCAAGAAGCATTCCGGATTACCCGGTCGCGTGCGGGTGAAGTCTTTGATATGAATGTCGCCGCGTTTTTCTGCTGCATCTTCCCGCGATCGGTGTACGAGAAAGTTGGCTTGCTTGATGAGAACTTCGGCAGAGGGTTCTTCGAGGACGACGATTACTGCCAACGCGTGCGCCAATGCGGATACCGGATCTGCTGCGCGAGCGATGTATTCGTTCATCACCACCTCTCCGCGGGATTTAGCATGGTGGTATCGAGCCAACGACAAGCGTTGTTTGAGGAAAACAAAGCGTACTACGAATCCAAATGGGGCACTTGGAAACCGCATCAATACCGCACCGATCCGGTTGTGGGAATCGACAACGACACACATATCAAAGCACTCAAGAAAGATACGCTTGGGGAAAACGCGCCGGAGACTCCGCGGCATATCGCAGCGGCCGAACGCTGATCTACACAGATCAAACCGAAGGAACTGACCAAGAATGAACGCAAGCACAGAACAATCCCCAGCACACAAGGGTTCCGTCCCAAACCAGGGCGCTATGAAGGGCGCCTGCCCACTGTTTGTTGTCGGCGCACCTCGATCAGGGACAACCGTCTTTGCGAATCTACTGAATGTACATTCGAGAATCCTGATCTCGAATGAATCGGCAACTGTGCTTCAACTCGGAGAAATGATCCGACAAAGCCAGATCGGTGTCTCCGAGGGTTTGATCTTTGGCAAGACCCACAATGAACTCTGGGCCGATGAACTCCAGAGCAGCATGCGTGCATTAACCGAACGCTTCTACGCACGCGTCGCAAACGCGGAAGGCAAGATCGTTTCCCATGATCCAGAAAGCGTTGCGTATTTCGGTGACAAGCACCCTCACCTGAAAGATTGCATCGGTGCACTGGAAACGGCGTTCCCTGATGCTCGATACATCCATGTCATCCGCGACCCAAGAGATTCTGCGTTGTCGATCGCATCGATGAGCGACTCCAGTTTCCATGATGCGATTCTCAACTGGAAAGAGTTCGATACGCGCTACAACGAACTGCTGCAGGATGTCGATCCCAACCTGGTCTTCCAGGTCCGCTATGAAGAACTCGTCGAGGATTACGCCAGCTGTATCACAGGCGTCCTAGATTGGCTAGGTCTGGACATGGAATCTGAGATCAATGATCATATCAAGAAGTACGCGGATGTAGATGCACACACGATTTTCAACACACTCCGCAAACTGAATCCGAAGGGAACCTTGGCGAAGAAGGACGGATCTTCCAACGCAAAGAAACGAGACTACAAAGAATCTGCAGGTCGATGGAAAAGAGAACTCAACAGCGACCAACTCGCGATCGCAGATGAACTCATAGGCGATGCGCTCGAGCGATACGGATACGAGTTCTCCATCGACAATGGTTCGAACCGACCCGCACCCAAGAACCCCAACCGTGCGATCGTCAATCCTGTCGTTGGACGGATCAAGTTCCAGTGCAACATCTGCGGCAAGCACAACGAGGTTGACGGATCCAAAATCGGACGCGAAACCAGCTCCTGCTCAGGATGCCGATCCACCGTGCGCATGCGATCCATCATCCACCTGCTGAGTATGGAACTCTTCGGCGAGAGCATGATCATCTCCAACATGCCACCGCGTCCAGAAATTAAAGGCATCGGGATGAGCGACTGGGGCGTGTACGCGAAAAGACTCGCGAATGTATTTTCATACACAAACACCTTCTACGACCACGAACCACAGCTTGATGTCACGAATCCCGACCCTGCACTCTTCGGAACCTACGACTTCATCATTTCATCCGATGTCTACGAACATGTTGCTCCACCCGTATCCATCGCGTTCGAGAACGCAAGGAAACTCCTCAAACCAGGCGGCGTCATGATCTTCAGCGTCCCGTTCACACTCGGCGAAACCGTCGAGCATTTCCCCGATCTCCACGACTACGAGATCGTCGGCAAAGGCGCCTCGAGCGTGCTCATCAACACAACAAAGACCGGCGAACGACAAGAGTTCCGCAATCTCGTCTTCCACGGCGGAGAAGGTGCCACACTCGAAATGCGCGTCTACGGCAGAGACCCATTGATCAAGCACTTCGAGGATGCAGGTTTCGAAACCCCAACCATATACGAAGAACCAAATCATCAGTTCGGGATCTACTTCCCACAGAACTGGTCGCTCCCGATCGTCGCTCGCGTCGCGGAATAATCCGCTTCTTAAGGCTTCTTCGGATCAGGAAGTGGCTCGAGCGGCGGAGGCGTGGTCACCTCAGCATCAAATGAACGGACCGCAACAGTCCATCCGCTGTAGTGTCCGACCTCGATGAGATGTCCATCCTCGATCAGCTTTCGAACCTGTTGGACGATCCGCTTATCGTCCGCGATGTGGTTGATGTCCCGCACGAGGAATGAGTCCACCTTCGGATTCTTCCATTGGTTCTCAAACGCGGTGTAAGAAACCGGTGGCAAGAAATGCACTCGATCCTGAAAGCCTGGGATGTACCGGAGAATCGCGTAGGACGCCGCGATCTGTCCGAGTCTTTGGTTGTCCCCATCAGCGTCGTAAAGCATCTGGTTGATCGGCGCTTCACCGAGCTTGCTCTGCTGATCAAACTGCTCTTGTGCGATCTTCTTGGAATCAATCAACAACCAGCCAAACAACCCCGCACCGGCAATCACGACAACCGCAACGACGAGGGGTTTAAACCCGCCTTCTCGACCCTGCCGATTGTGTCGCTTCCGATGCACCACCCCGATGACACGATCACGGATTGATTCGTAACGCGGCGTCATCACAAAATCGAGCACGAGCGTCAAGAATCCCGCCATCCCGACACCCATCGCAGGAACCGCGACCGCCATGTTCCGCGTGCTGTAACTGAAACCGAATGCCCAGATAAACCAAGACGGGATCGCAACCGCGATCACCACCGCACGCGACCCCTTATGAAATACCCCGAGCAACGATGTGAGCAGCACCACCCAAACGATCATCGCACCATCAACACCACGACCAACAGTCAACGGCGGAACCAATCGCTCAAACGCGGTCACCAATCGACCGCCCATGCTTGGTCTTGGATGGAAACTCCCGACGAGCTCCGCGCCGATGAACGATTCCTTCCCAGAGATCAACTGATACCCTGAATACCCATACCAGGACAGCAGCACACCGATGAGCACAGCGAGTGAAACCAAAGCGAGACGCACGCGCTTGACGCCGTTCTCGGATGGGATCAGCATCAACACAAGCACAGGGTACGACGCGATCATCACCAATCCCGCTTGCTTGCACGCCCCAGCGATCCCCGCGACAAACGCGCCTGCAAGTACAGTACGGATGATCGCCTTTCGATCGGTCATGGATTTCGCTTGAAGAACAAGGCACCACGAGAGTGTCGCGAGGGCCGCGACAGGGATGTCCATGTATCCTGACACGAAGAATGGCTTGTAGAGCAACCAGATCAGCACAAAGGTAATCGGGACCGCACGGAACAACAACCGCGACTTGTTCGCTAGACCAGCACAGAACAGCCCACCCATGATCATGAGCGGGAACATACCTTGGATCGAGCGTGCGAACTGTTGCAGGTTCGCATGACCGATCATCATGTAGCTCACGCTCCAAGTCGCGGGAACCAGCTGTGGGTAGTCACGCATGGACTTGGGTTTCCCGGAGAACGCCCATTCGGTCGCCCACCGGTTCCAACTCGCGACCGCGTCCCATCGCATAAAGGTGTCGCCGATCGCCATCATCCAGATTCCGAACACGGCCAGCACACAGAAGAACGCGAACGCCGCGGTGCGTTTCGTCGTGTCGTCCGATGCCATCGGTACTGTCTTGAACTCAGCAGGTTCAGAGGCAACACCAGCCTTTCTGCTTTGATACACGCACAGTGCAATCAACAAGGCAATCTCGAATGCCATCGCGCTGAGCACGGCGGTCCGCCCAAGCGTTCCGGTCGCTGCGAGGATCATCACGAGGATCAGATTCCACCACAAGCTGAACGCGAAACCAACAAAGATCCGCATCAAGCCGCTTGGAAAGCGGATCGCACGCGTCGCGATGTACCCCGGGAGCCATGCCATCTGCACAACCGCGAGCATCCCCATCAGCGTATCGAACTGTGAAACTTCCGCAACCGCGAGCGTGTTCATCCCGAACCCTCTGCTGTGTGTGATTCTCCGCGAACTTGATACGCGACGATGCCTTGGGTCAGGAAGATCGGCCAGTTGATCTGACTTCGGATCAACTCGCCGTGCTGGTCGCAAGTGGAGATCACCTCAGGGAACTTGAGCGGCCGCTCATCATGGAAAATCCACTTCCCAATCAACTCCGCTGCGCCTCTCGTCGCTCGATACAAAAGCGTCGGGGTTGGGAAGGTCATCACAACCAGCCCGCCCGGTTTGCACAACATGAAGTGAGAGCGGATCGACTCGGCAGTACCTTCCGGATCAAAGTGCTCGATCAATCCAACACTAAACACGATGTCCGCTTTGGGAATGTCTTCGAGGGTTTGTGTATCAAGCACATCCGCTTGCATCGCGTCCGCTTTGTCCGCATCAATGTCGGACTTGTATTGCTCGCGGAACAGATCGAGCCCATAGTTGTTCAGGTCGATCACGGTGTACTTGCTGGGCTTGAGCGCATCGCGGAGTCTGGTATAGAAGCAAGAGTTGGCCCCACCGATCTCGATGATGCTCGCGCCGCCGGGAACATGGTTCCCAAGCGAGAGGTATCGCTCGAGCAAGTTTCCTGTAAAGTTCCGTGTAATCGAGGTCGCTTTGAACGGCGCTTTGTAGTACTCGGTCCAATCGGTCGCGTCTGCTGATACAGTCTGGTGTTCGGAGTTGGTCATGACGGGCTTTCGCTTTTCTTTGCTACACCGATTCCGAGCGACGACTCGAAGAGATCGGGAAGATCAACAATCGCTGGATCGAGAAGTTCGCGATAATCAGCAGCGTCTCTGAAACCACTTTGAGCACCACCACATCAACCGAGGAGACCAGTGTCGCCGCCGTGATCAACGCGTAGGAAACCAATCCAGACATCGCGACCAGCACCGTATACCAAAACGCGGAACTGATCACCGATCGATTGGACTTGAACACGAACCCCCTGCACACAGTGAACTGGTACACACCCGCCACCAATCGCGCGATCACCATCGAGAGTGCGATGTTATTGGTTGTCCAATCCATGATCGAGAACACGACAAGGTCAATAAGAAAAGTAGTAAACGAGATCAACAAGAACCGCGTAAACACGGAATAGATCTTCATCGAATCACGCACGGCGCGGAAGTGCGAGCTCTCGTTATCGTCTTCGTACACCGTCTCGATCGGGCATTCAACCATCTCTACGCCTTGCATTTTGAGCTCGATCAGCATCCGCATCTCGTACTCGTACCGGTCTCCAGGCACCACGAGCAGATTCGGAATCAATGAAAGCGGAATCCCGCGCAGACCGGTCTGGGTATCACTCAGTTTGCTTGGCGCGAAGACCTTGAACACATACTGTGTCATCACATTCCCAAACCGTGAACGGAGGGGAACCTCGCCTTGGAAATCTCGCGATCCCATCACCAACACATCGGGATGCTCAAGCAGTGTGTGCCCAACCTTGAGAATATCGTCAGGCAGGTGCTGACCATCTGCATCTGCAGTGATCACACCCTGCGTTTCAGGCGCATAAACCGCAATGTGATTGAGCCCGTACCGGAGCGCAACGCCTTTACCAAGATTCACGGCATGACGGAGCACCGTGACCCCCTCTATCGCATCAAGCTCGCGGAAGATCGGATCAAACTCCGCACCTGACCCATCATCGACGACGACAATCCAACCGAATCGAGCTTCAAGGATCGACTTCACAAGCGGGATGAGTTCTTTGCTAGGTTTGTACGCCGGGATCAGTACCGTGAGTCCTGAAACTGTTTCAGAACCAGCCCCAGATTCGGCTCCCGATTCGCCCACACCGACAGGCCCCGCCAACGGATTTGTTGATCTCGCGGCTGATGCGTAGGTGTTTTCGATCATGGGCTGCGAAGATAACATGCGTTGGTGCGCTATCATAGCTGCTGGGGAGTTCTTGGGCAAACCCGCCGATGGACACGAGCAGTGACCATAGAGCCGTACAATCGATCGGCAATGTCTTTGAACAACTCGAGGGAGCCCATGACACGAACGCTTGTAGTACTCGGAACACGACCGGAAGCGATCAAACTCGCGCCGGTCATCCACGCGCTCAAGCAGCACGCAGGTCCAAACGACCAGACCATCGTCTGCTCCACAGGTCAGCACCGCGAGATGCTCCTCCAAACCTTCGAACAGTTCGAGATCACACCTGACATCAGTCTCGACATCATGAAAAAGGGACAGTCCCCCTCCGATGTCGTCGGACGACTCATGATCGAACTCGGACAAGTCTACAAAGACCACACCCCAGACTGGGTCGTCGTCCAAGGCGACACCGCGACCGTCCTCGCCGGAGCGCTCTCCGCAACCCTCCACAAAATCAAAGTCGCCCATGTCGAAGCGGGACTCAGGACCTACGACAACTCCGAACCATTCCCTGAAGAAATCAACCGCAGAGCCGTCGGCGTCGTCGCGGACCAACACTTCGCATCGACCAAACTCGCGCAGCAAAATCTTCTCAGCGAAGGCATCCCTCCCGAATCTATCATGGTGACCGGAAACACCGTCATCGATTCGCTCAACTGGATGCTCAGCTCACAACAAAGCTCGACGCAACCCAACGATCCAAACGAACGCCTCATCGTCGTCACCGCGCACCGCAGAGAATCGTTCGGCGAACCCATCCGTCAAATCTGCCTCGCGATCCGCGACATCGCACGCAACCACGACAATGTCCGAATCGTCTTCCCGGTCCACCTCAACCCGATGATCCGCGAGCCGGTCCATGAAATCCTTGGTGACGAGGAGTGCGTTGATCTCATCGAACCGCAGAACTACGCGAACTTTGTTCGACTTCTCCAGAACGCGCACATGATCCTCAGCGATTCCGGAGGCGTGCAAGAAGAAGCATCCGCACTGGGGATCCCGACCCTGCTGCTCCGCGACTGTTCCGAACGACCCGAAGCGATTGATTCGGGGGTGGTGCTCTCAGTCGGCGCAGACCGAGGCAAGATCACCAGCCACGCATCCACCCTGCTCAACGACGCGGATGTCTACTCGAAGATGGCGCAGCCCACCACAGTATTTGGAGATGGGCGCGCTTCGATCCGGATCGCAAAGTGCCTCCTCAATCTCCCGTTTGATGCCGACGATCTCGCGACGACATCGCTCAATCCAGTTGAAGCGAATGTCCCCTCCTAAGGATTCCACCGGTGCGTGTACTTTGGCTCGTTCGTAGAAATCTCACAACCTTCCCTGGCGGCGACACGATCCAAGTGATCCAAACCCAGCGCGCCCTCGAAAGCTTGGGTATCGAAGTCGATCGAAGACCAGTTGACGAACTCCCGACGCTTCAAGACTCGAACGAATACGACCTCCTGCACCTCTTCCATCTCGATCGCATCTGGGAGAACCTGCCCGCCGCCAAAGCCGCGATGAAACACAATCTCCCATACACGCTCAGCACCATCTATTGGCCGACCAATCGATTTGACACCTCCGCACGCACCGGTCTCAACGGCTGCATCGCCCGTATCTTCGGAGAGCACATCTTCCAATCAGTCCGACAAATCGAGCGATGGAGCGGATCACGATTCAAAGAAGGCGTCAATACCCCATTCGACCTGATGGGCTTTCGCTTCAACACCGCCGCAAAGTTCTTGCTGTCCAACGCAGCGGTCTGCCTCCCAAACAGTACGATCGAATGGGAACAGATCAAAGAACAGTTCGAGCCCCAATCCCACTTCGTCCCGATCCCCAACGCGGTCTGCAACGCCTTTCTCGATCAAGCAGACGAACCAGCGACACAACGCACCGGGGTCATCTGCGTCGGACGCATCGAACCACGCAAGAACCAGCTCAACCTCATCCGCGCCGTATCCGCTGAGTTCGGCGACCCCATCAACCTCACCATCGTCGGCTCCCCCGGCAGATTCAGCTCCGCATACCACAAAACCTGCATCGAACGCGCCGGCCCAAGCGTCCGGTTCATCCAACACCAATCACCGGAACAACTCCGCAGCATCTATCAATCCGCCGCTGTGCATGTCAGCCCGAGCTGGTACGACACCCCTGGACTCGTCAACCTTGAAGCAGGAGTCATGGGATGCTCGCTCGTCGTCGGGAGCGATGGTTCCGCGCGTGAATACTTCGGAGACGCTGTCCAGTATTCAGATCCATCGGACCCCAGATCCATCCGCGATGCGATCTTGCGAGCACAGGACCTGCACAACTCTGGATGCGACACTTCCGGTCTCCAACACACGATCCGCACCAAATACACCTGGGAGCGAGCCGCGGAAGAAACACTCAAGGCATACAAAGCCGCGCTCGAATAGATGGTTCAGACCAACTGGCAATCTGACAACGCTTGCCCAGCCCGATCCTTCTCCGAGATCACCAAGCCCTCAGTCGTCGGCCAGTCGATCCCAATACTCGTATCATTCCACAGCACGCACCGCTCAAACTCCGGCGCGTATAAACCGTTGGTTTTGTACAACACCTCAGCGGTCTCCGACATTGTCAAGAAACCATGCGCAAACCCTTCGGGAATCCACATCTGCTTTTTATTCTCCGCGGAGAGTGATTGGCTGACCCACTGACCGAATGTCTTTGACTCTGGACGAACATCCACCGCAACATCAAAGATCTCACCATGAACAACACGAACGAGCTTCGCTTGTGCTCTGGGCGCGAGCTGAAAGTGCAATCCACGCAAGACTCCACGCGATGACCTCGAATGATTGTCCTGCACGAAATCCGTAGATCGTCCCGTCAGTTGCTCAAACACATTCGCATTGAAGCTCTCAAAGAAAAACCCACGCTCGTCCCCGAACACCTTGGGTTCAAGCACAAACACACCAGGAATAGCGAGTTCGGTCGCGTTCATTCGTGCTCCGATTCCTTGAGCACACGCAGCAGGTACTGCCCATACTCATTGGATTTCATCCGCTCTGCAATCGCGAGGACTCCGCTTTCAGTGATCCAGCCGCGCCGATACGCGATCTCTTCTGGACACGCGATCTTGAGCCCTTGCCGTTGCTCGATGGTCTGCACAAAGTGGTGCGCTTGGAGCAAGCTCTCATGAGTCCCGGTATCGAGCCACGCGTACCCGCGTCCCATCCGTTCAACCGTCAGATCGCCGCGGTCGAGATACATCCGGTTCAGATCCGTGATCTCAAGCTCGCCACGAGCGGAAGGCGATAGCTGCTTTGCAAGACCAACGACATCGTTGTCGTAGAAATACAACCCCGTGACCGCGTAGTTGGATTTGGGTTCTTTGGGTTTTTCTTCTAAGCTGATCGCTTTGCCCTGCTTGTCGAACTCGACGACGCCGTATCGGTTCGGTTCGTTGACATGGTAAGCAAAGACAGTTGCGCCCGATGTCTGATTGCTTGCAGAGCTCAGCAACGAATGCATCGAGTGCCCATAGTAAATGTTGTCGCCGAGAATCAGCGCGGATGGCGAATCACCAATAAACGATTCGCCGATCAAAAACGCCTGCGCCAATCCATCCGGAGATGGCTGCACCGCGAACTGGATATCAAGCCCCCACTGCGATCCATCCCCAAACAACTCTTTGAACCTTGGAGTATCCTGAGGTGTTGAGATCACCAGAATCTCACGAATCCCCGCGTGCATCAGCGTAGAAAGCGGATAGTAAATCATCGGCTTGTCGTACACAGGAAGCAACTGCTTCGACACCACCTGCGTCGACGGATACAGCCGCGTCCCCGATCCACCCGCCAGAATAATACCCTTGCGATTCATGCGTTCTCCTGCTCCAGCATCCTAGCAATCAACTCCCGCACATGGAACCGCCACTCTGGAAGCTCCACCCCGAACGCATCGCGGATCTTGTCGCAGCACAGCCGAGAGTTCATCGGACGCGTGGCATCACACGGGAACTCATCGGTCCGAATCGCTCGGATCTCGTCCGCCTTGAGTTCCATCCCACCATTCCGCGCCAGATCAAGAAAGTAGCTCGCAAACCCATGCCAACTGGTCTCACCTGTTGGTGTCAGATGAAACAAACCCGAAGGCCCATCCGCGTTCACCGCATGTTCAATACACCGCGCCGTCACCTCCGCGATCATCGCCGCGCTTGTTGGCACGCCGATCTGATCCGACACAATCGAGAGCGATTCACGCTCCTGCGCCAATCGAAGAATCGTGCGCACAAAGTTGTTCCGACGACCGCTGTAGACCCAGCTTGTCCGGAAGATCAGATGCCTGCATCCGCTCGCTCGGATCGCCTGCTCTCCCAGCAGCTTCGTCGATCCATACACACTCCGCGGATTCGGCGCATCCGTTTCGGCATACGGCGAAACCTTCTCCCCATCAAACACATAATCCGTCGAGTAATGCACCAGCAGCGCCCCCAACCGCTCGCACTCCTCCGCGATCACCCCCGGCGCATCCGCATTGATCCGCGTAGCTAGATCAGACTCACTTTCCGCACGATCAACCGCCGTGTACGCCGCGGCATTCACCACAACATCCACACCCGATGCACGCACCAACTCACGCAGCGCATCGAGCTGTTCAAAGTCTGCACAAACCCGATCCGCGACACTCACTTCCCCAAGCGGAGCGAGCGACTGTCGCAGCTCCCACCCAACCTGACCATCCGCGCCCAGCAGCAACAGCTTCATGAATACTGCCTCTGGACCCACTGCCGATATTCGCCGCTGGTGATGTTCTCGACCCATTTCGGATTCGCGAGATACCACTCAACCGTCTTGCGGATGCCTTCCTCGAAAGTCATCGCAGGCTTCCACCCAAGCTCGCGGTCAATCTTCGACGCGTCCACCGCGTATCGCCGATCATGCCCAGGACGATCTTTCACGAACACAATCTGCGATGTGTGCGATCGTCCATCCACGTTTGGATGCAGCTCATCAAGAATCGCGCACAGTGTGTGCACAATCTCGATGTTCGGTTTCTCGTTGAGCCCACCAATGTTGTACACCTCCCCAAGTGTCCCCTCTTCAAGCACGCGACGGATCGCGCTGCAGTGATCCGAGACGAACAACCAATCGCGGATCTGCTGACCATCGCCATAGATCGGAAGGTCTTTCCCCGCGATCGCGTTATGAATAATCAGCGGGATCAGCTTCTCAGGAAACTGGTACGGCCCATAGTTGTTCGAGCAGTTCGTCGTCACCACGGGGAACCCATAGGTATGGAAATACGCGCGGATCATGTGGTCCGACGCCGCCTTGCTCGCGCTGTAGGGACTGTTGGGTTCGTAGCGATTCAGCTCGGTAAACGCAGGATCACCCGCACCAAGCGACCCATACACCTCATCCGTCGAAATATGCACAAACCGGAACGCCGATCTTGCATCTTCTCCCAGCCCTTCCCAATACTTTCTGCTCACCTGCAGCAGCCGCGATGTCCCCACCACATTGGTATTGATGAACTCCTCAGGACCCTCGATCGAACGATCCACATGAGATTCCGCCGCGAAGTTGATGATCGCTCTCGGATGATGTTCTTGAAGCAACCTCCCAACCAACCCCGCGTCACCGATGTCGCCATGCACAAACTGATGACGATCATCGCCCTCAAGCGATTGCAAGTTCTCAAGATTCCCCGCGTAGGTCAGCTTGTCGAGATTCACGATCCGCTCATCATTCGACGCGAGCCAATCGATCGCGAAGTTTGATCCGATGAATCCAGCGCCTCCGGTAATCAGAATGGTCATTGCGTGCCTCTCGCGATCGGGTGCGTCCGCTCAGCACCCCGATCCCTCGGCATACACAGCGAAAAACTCATCACGATACGATATACGCGACCCCCTGTTCCTTGCGATCAAATCTCCCAAAAAAGAAGACGAACGCCCCAGCAAGCCAAGGCGTCCGTCCTTCGTAGGCAGATCAAATCCCGATCAAGGGCACCCATCCCCAAACGCAGACAAGAACGCGCTCACATCGAGGAAGTTGAAGTTCCCATCCTCCTGAAAGTCCGCGATCGGATCCATGTTCCCGAACGCATTGAGGAACGCTGACACATCGAGGAAGTTCAAGCTTCCTTCACCAGTGAGATCCGCAGGACACGGATCAACCACATCACCCGCGACAACCTCAATCCGCCCGGTCATACCAAGATGCCCAGTCACTCGGCAGGTGTAGAAATACTCCGCGATGTCCTCACTTGTCAGTGTCCACTCAATGAAGTCCGCAGTCGGCGCTGGATCAGCCGTAAAGTCCGCGATCGGTCCCAGCGTTGCCGCATCAATGACCGCGCCATCAAAAGTGGTCCGTTGATACGATCCATCTGAACCCGAAACAGGCAGCGTATCGTCCGTGATCACAAACGGATGGGATCCAGTCACACGAGTAAAGGTGTAAGTCTCTCCCGCTGTGAGAATCAGCGTAGGGTCCGATTCATCAACCACACTCCCGCTCGAATCGGTCCAGCTGAACAAGAAGTCAGACGCCCCCGCATTGCTCATCTCGAAGCTCACTCCAGACTCAACGCGGAACACGCTCGGCGCAAC
>JARGNC010000209.1 GCA_029212425.1 Phycisphaerales bacterium | reverse complement strand
GCGCTCGATTACAAATCCGATCTCCATCGTTGGGTCACTCGACACCACTTCGAAGCTCGGACACCGAAGCCGCGAGTCAAACCACGATCCAATCCGCGGCCCTCCGGCTCGCTAACCAAACCGACCCCACAACCCCAACTGTATTTGTACCTGTGACCCTCTGATCGCTCAAGCAGCATCGGAGGTGATGTCGCATCAACACACACCAAATTGGTTGTCCAAACAACCAGCATTATCCAATACAACGCCATGAATCAAAGCACTACGAATCGAAACTCAACAAACGAACCAATCGTGTATGAAACAAAGAAAGGGTGTCTCATACTCACACTCGCCATTATCGTGTGCACGATACTGACACTTCTATTCATCATAATTGCGAATCCGAACACACCCAGCTGAACGAACTCGCATTCACCCATGCCTCAATGCGCATACATCGAACCATCGATGACGCTATCACTGCGCTCTTTCGATCAAGAATCGAGCGACTTCATCCACGCGCGGATCAGCTCAATCTCGTCAGCAGTCAACGGCTCCCCATCCCCCTCCGGAGGCATGATGTCCGGATCATCATGTGGGAGATCAATCCGATACACCAGCTCGCTCATATCCGGATCATCCCTCCGGATCATGTCCGCCGCCGGATCGAGCACATACGCGATCGAATCCAATCGAATGTCGTCCTCCGCTTCATCGGGACCATGACACTCAACGCACGAGTTCATAAAGATCGGCAAAATCGAATCGTGAAATGTATCAAGCGACGCCTGCGAGATATTGAGCGCTTCGAGATCAAACTCAGAAATCACCGCCTCCTCCATTCCAATCATCCGCTCCAAAGGCTTGGTCACAAACCCCGCACCATGCGTCAACTCGCCCCCAAAGTGCCCCGTCAGTCCAACCCCAACCGCGCTCACGCTGAGCAATCCGAGATACACCGCCCCCCCACGCGACTGCGGACGCATCGCAAGCACCAACGCGAGTCCGGTCATCAGCATCAACACGCCGCTGACGATCCCGAGTATCCGGTGCAGGTCCACACGCTCCCCACCATCAAACCCCAATACCAACCCGCTCGCAACAGACACCACTGTTCCGAGCAGCGCAAACGCAAACATAAGACTCCCCGCCGAACTCGGACGGAACGGTTCCACTGCTGCCCTGCGTTGCAGCTTGGGCGCGATTGCGCGAAACACCTCCACGACCGCCGCGACGATGACCAATGCGATTGGGAAATGCAACACGACCAGGTGTGTGCGTCCAAAGAACTCGACAAGATGCTCAATCATGGAAACCCCATCCGAGAAAGCAATCACTCTTCACTGATGAACTCGTCGTGCCCTTCTTTCCGGATTGACCGGAGCACCCGATACTGTGCCGCCGCTTCGTCATCATCCTTGAGCCAGATCGCGCGGGACAACGCGACGGATGCAAGCGCCGACTCGGTCAGTTTCACACGAAGATCTGTCAAAAACTTTGCCCGATCATCGCCGTATTCTTCTACGGATTGTTTCGGGATCTTGACCTGTTCGGCGCACTGGATGCACTGAACCAGCAGCACCGAAATCTCATTGGCAAGGAACCCCGCATCGTCCCGCGCCCCAGGCCCATCAAGATCGCGCATCATGCCACGCATTGATTTGAGATGATCTCCCGCTTGCCCCATCAGTTTGTGGAACTCCATCCGCTGATTCCAGTTCGTCGCCTCTTGTCCGCTCTTCGCCAATGCGATTGATGGAATCGAAAGAGCGCCCGCCGCGAGAAATGTCCTGCGTTGCATCGTTTGGTTCATGTATTGCCATTCTGCGCCACAAGCGCCTTGAAGAAATCAACTTACGCGCACACAACAATCGCGCCCTCAGTGTATACCAAGAGCATGACGCACCACCAACCGCATTATTGCATATCCCCAAAGAGCATCCATTCCATCACGCTGCTCATCGGGAGTTCCTTGACCCCCAAATGCCGAAGCATGTTCAAGCACTGCGCCCGATGATGCATCGAGTGCGTCATCACATGACTCAAAATCCCGCCAACCGGGAAGGTGTACGACCGCTCACCGCGATCCCGATGGATCATCACATCAAACCCCTGCCGATACGCGGCCTTCTCAAAGTCCACGGTCACTGATTCATGCAGCGCGACGATTTCCTCAAGTGTGTACCGCCCCTCTTCGAGCCGATCACGATTGGGAACCTCGTTGAGTACATCCGTCCACCCCCGCATTGCTCCCAGGTTGTGCACCAGATTATCATGGAGCGAACCCTCGCCCATCTCAAACCGTTGATGAAACTGCTCCTCGCTCAGTGCACGGCAAGCATCATACATCAACCCATTGGCCCAACGATCATGCGCGATCATCACCGCATGCGGATCACTGATAGTCATCATCTATCTCCTGTGTATATACAACTGATCGAACCCAGCCGCTCGTCAACCCTGAAACTGTGCAAACAACGCCTTGACCGCGCTCTTCGCTTCGTCCTCAGGAACAGGCGACCCGTTGTAACTCGCGATACCAGACTTGGTAATCATCAAAAGCCACGCGGCTTGATTCAGATCAAGATCCGCGCGAAACTCTCCGCCATGCTTGATCCGAGCGATCGCATCATGAAACGCACCGTGGAACCGATCGCGCGCGAGTTCAACCCGTTTGCGTGCTTCTTCATCCACAGCCGCGAGCGAGATCGCAGCACGATGCATCATGCAACAAGGCGAACACTCCCCAGAGTGCTGAGACTCGATCATCATAAAGAACAACGCTTCAAGCTCCGCAAGCGTGTTGATCTCGTTGACCCGCTCAACCATCGCACCCACAACATTCTGCGAATACGCATCAAGCGTCTTGAGATACAGTTCGTGTTTATCCCCAAAGGTGTCGTAGAGCGAGAACCGATTGATCCCCATCGCCGCCGTCAAATCCGAAATACTCGCGGCATCAAACCCCTTCTCCCAAAAAACACCCATCGCCTTGGCAAGGACGGTATCGGGATCGAATGATTTTGGACGCGCCACGACAGGAACTCCTAAACAGTTTCAGACAATGCGAGTATACGCTAAACCCCTTGGAATACCGAACTATTCGAGCATTCCAAAAACAAACACCAGACGGATTCTCATGGAAGCGTGATCGCCTTGTTCAGCTGTATGTTCCGGCCGGGGATTTGTACCCGGATCACCACCTCGTCCCCACTCACCAGACGCTCAAACACGAACGACCGCTCACCACTCCCCATCCCCTCGATCGAACTGATCGACGATTCCTGTCTCGCGTTCTTCGGAGCAATCGCCACCACCTCCGCGTACATCGGATCTTCTGTCTGGTTCGACACCATCGCGACAACCTCGACCCGACGCCGCACAGCAACAGAACCCGACTCGCCTTCCACATGCTGGAACCGAAGATCCAGCTCGATCACATC
>JARGNC010000208.1 GCA_029212425.1 Phycisphaerales bacterium | reverse complement strand
GAGGAGCTGGCGCAGAAGAACTCGCCACTGGTTCGGATCGGTGGTCAATGGGTCGAGATCCGTCCAGAAGATGTCGAGAACGCGATCAGCTTCATGCACGAAAACCCCGGCGGAGAAATGGAGCTCGGCGAAGCGATGCAGCTCGCGCTCGCATCGGACTCCGCGCAGACTGGTCTCCCTGTTACGGGAGTCGAAGCGACCGGATGGGTCGCGTCGATGCTGGGTGGAGAAGAAGGCGTCTCCGTCGAGCTTCCGATCCTCGAAACACCGGACTCATTCAAAGGCACCCTCCGTCCCTACCAATCCCGCGGCGTGAGCTGGATGGCATTCATGGAACGCTTCGGTTTCGGCGCGTGTCTCGCAGACGACATGGGTCTTGGTAAAACGATCCAGATGATCGCGCTGATCCTCCACGAACGAGTGAACCCAGAAGCACGACCCGATCCGACGATCTTGATCGTTCCGATGTCCGTGATCGGGAACTGGGTCAAAGAGTTCGAACGCTTCGCGCCATCGATCAACATCAAGGTCCACCACGGCGTCGATCGTCCTCAAGGGGACGCGTTCATCGAGTCATGCAAGGATGCGGATGTCGTCGTCACCACTTATGCACTCGTTCATCGCGACAACGATTTCATCACGAAGGTCAAATGGGGACGCGTCGTGCTTGATGAGGCGCAGTTTGTCAAGAATCCTGCTGCGAAACAATCGATTTCGGTGCGTTCACTCAAGGTCCCGCGTCGCGTCGCGATGACCGGTACACCGGTCGAGAACCGATTGTCCGAGTTGTGGTCGATCATGGACTTCCTGAATCCGAACTATCTTGGTGCATCCGGATCATTCCGCAAGAAGTTCGCTCTCCCGATCGAGCGTCACCGCGACCAGATCAAGATGGACAAACTCCGGACGATGGTCCGTCCGTTCATTCTCCGGCGCGTGAAAACCGACCCGACCGTGGTCTCCGATCTTCCGGAGAAGTTGGAATCCAAAGAGTGGTGCCCGCTCACCAGCGAGCAAGCGTCCATGTACGAAGCGTGCGTCAAGCGGATGCTCACCGATGTCGAGCATGCTGAGGGCATCCATCGTCGTGGTCTTGTTCTCGCGGCTCTCATCAAGCTCAAGCAGATCTGTAACCACCCAGCGCAGATGCTTAAGGAAGCGGATCCACAGTTCGGGAAGGTCATCGATCCCGCACGCTCCGGAAAGTGTGTCCGGTTGCTCGAACAACTCGACGAGATCATCTCCGAAGGCGATCAAGCACTCGTCTTCACCCAGTTCCGTCAGATGGGTCACATCCTCTCGAACATGCTCAAGCACGAACTGGGCAAGGAAGTCCTCTTCCTCCACGGCGGCACCTCGCAGGGACAGCGCCAGAAGATGATCGATGACTTCCAAGAAGCGACCGGAAAAACCCCGATCCTCCTCCTCTCGCTCAAAGCGGGTGGTGTGGGTCTGAACCTGACCGCAGCGACGCATGTGTTCCACTTCGACCGCTGGTGGAACCCCGCTGTGGAAAACCAAGCAACCGACCGCGCATACCGCATCGGTCAGACACGCACAGTCCAGGTTCACAAGTACATCGTCCGAGGCACGCTCGAAGAGCGGATCGACGAGATGATCGAATCCAAAACTGAACTTGCCGAGAACATCATCGGGCACGGCGAACGCTGGCTCACCGATCTCGGCACAGACAAACTCCGGAGTCTCCTCGCGCTGCGAGCGGACACCATTTCAGACGAGATGTAAAGCACACCTATGGGCGATCCGCAGAAACCCACATCTGAATCAGCAGAGAAAGCGACCAAGAAGGCCGCGCCCAAAGCTGCGAAGAAGGTCACGAAAAAGACCACCAAGAATTCTGCGCCCAAGACAGCCGCGCCCAAATCAACCGCACCCAAGAAACCAGAAGCGACCAAGCCCGCGCCTCCTCCAAAGGATCGACAGGTCAATATGATCGCGCGTCCGACGCTTTCTGCGAATGTCCCGACGGCGCCCAAGAAGATCAAGCCGCAGTACGCGTCATTCCGTTCATCGCGTAAATCGCTGACGAACCCACGGCGTGTGCGAGGTGGTGTGAAGCTCAAGCTCAAGCCGGATGAGCAGCCAACCTCATGGATCACGCAGCGTCTGCTGCGTGTCGCTGAGGAGGGCTCGGATGGTCAAATCAATCGTGAAGGTCTCGAATACGCACGCGCCGGTCAAACCAAACGATTGACAATCGAAGGCACCTTGTGCGAAGGGATCATCCAGGGACGATCCGACAAACCATACAAAACCGAGCTCTCGTTGACGCAGTTCTCGGCGCACGATCAAGAGCAGATCATCGTCGCGATGGCGGACCAGATGCGGTACGCCGCGAAACTGCTCGCGGGAGAACTCCCATCCAACATCGAGGATGTGTTCGCGCCGCTCGATCTCCGTCTGTTCCCGACTGAACCGAGCGATCTCAAGCCGACCTGTTCATGTCCAGACTGGTCAGAAGAACAACCTTGGTGCAAGCATGCGGTGTGTCTCACAGCACTGCTCGCGGAGCGTCTCGGGAATGAACCGATGGAGATCTTCGGACTCCACGGCATGCCGGGACAAGAACTCATCGACGGACTCCGTCAGAAACGAGCGATCGGTGTCCAAGGACCCGGCCCCGCTCCGGTCCTCATCCCGCATATCCAAGGCGTGTCGGACATCTCGAGCCCACCGCTCGAAGACCAGATCGATTCGTTCTGGAGTGTTGGATCCGAACTCCAAGAACTCGACACCCCGATCGCGCCGCCGCAGGTCGCGTGTGTGCTGCTGCGTCGTTTGGGTCCCAGCCCATTCCTTGGTCGCTTCCCGCTGGTTGGACTCATGCAGACCTGCTACGAGTTGATCGGTCAAGCGGCGCTTGATGCCGAAGAGCAGGCAGAGATCGAATAAAAACACCCCGGATCGCGGGGTGTATCGAGTGTGAATCAAATGATTATTGAATGCTTTACGGGCATCCTTGGCCGTAGAGATCCAGGAAGATCGACACATCGAGGAAGTTGAAGCTGCCGTCGTCGTTGAAATCGACGCTCGGATCGTGGTTCGTGTAACGAACGATGAACGCGGAAATATCCTGGAAGTTCAACGACCCATCCACAATCAGATCCGCAGGACAAGGCGGCGCGATCCGGAATGAATCGATATAGGTCTGCCAGCCGAACGAGCGTTGGTACATCCCCATCACCCAGAAAGTTTTGTCATCGTTCGGATCAATCGCGATGTCAAGATAATCTCCCCAGCGTCCATCAGCGCCGTTGTCACCAATCGCGAGCTGGATCGGCTCGCTCATCGTCCCGAGCGGATCTGACGGCATCCGTCCAGAAACTTGCACGCTTGCAAACTCGCTCGGACTCGAGCGTGAACTGACCATCGCAACATTGTGATCCTTGTCGGAGTAGATCGCGGGGAAGAAGT
>JARGNC010000010.1:20240-28951 GCA_029212425.1 Phycisphaerales bacterium | reverse complement strand
GAGACTAACTCGCGGGCTCATTATGCAAAAAGCACGCCGTCACCCCGGAGGGCTCCGACCGCTTGTAGGCACATGGTTTCAGGGACTCTTTCATCCCCCTAATAGGGGTGCTTTTCAACTTTCAATCACTTTACTTCTTCGCTATCGGTCGTCAAGGAGTACTTAGCCTTGGAAGGTGGACCTCCCATGTTCAACCCGGGTTCCACGAGCCCGAGCCTAATCGAGGGCTATGATGCTACACCCTACTACCGGACTTTCACCGTCTTTGGTCACGCATTCCTTCGTGTTCGTAGGTTCACATCTATCCGCTTTCGCTCGCCGCTACTTACGGAGTCGCATATTGCTTTCCTTTCCTCTGGGTACTTAGATGTTTCAGTTCCCCAGGTTTGCCTCGCATGCCTATGCATTCAGTATGCGATACCCTTGCGGGTGGGTTTCCCCATTCAGATATCTACAGATCACAGCTTGGTTACCAGCTCCCTGTAGCTTTTCGCAGGTTCCAACGTCTTTCATCGCCTCTTGACGCCAAGTCATCCGCCATGTGCCCTTTGTGGTTTGATCAACCCGACCAAGCGCCGATCCGTGCCTCCCAATAAAGTTTGGCACACATCGTTACTTAACCGTTCCGTCAATGACTGCCCTCCTCTGCCGAGGGATCAGGACAGCCAATCATCTTGTGAATATCAAGATGACACCGTTCAGACGCATAAATGAGATTTCTCGTTCGTTAGTTATTTTTCTCAATACAGTCTACATCCAGACCTGTGGGACTGGTGCATCTGTATCTGCTCGTCGTCATTCGGTTGTCAAAGATGCCAGGTTGGGAAGATCAACTTTCCAACTTGTTCGCGGCCCAATGTGAGTCGCGGGGAGATAATACACCGTTCATTTCTTCGATCAAATTTGGAGGGCGACAATTCTGCAATTGAGGTCACAATTCTTTACAATTCACACTCGTGCGCCACGCGATTCATGCGCCATCCATCCTTCTAGAATCAATCTTTCTCCATCAACCTCTCAAGGTCCATAAAAAAACCCGCTCATGAGCGGGAAATGGGGTTTCTTGGATTCGCTCGCAAATGCTACGGCTTCTGGATCTGGAAGAGTTCTGTCGCTGGAGAGATCGCGGGTTGACCGGTCGGACGCAGCTGTGAGCGGGATGCTTTCGCAGACGACGACTGGGCTTGCTCGTAGAGCTGTGAGACCTTGTCGGTTTCCGAGCTTCGGTGCTGGAGCATGCCGTCGGCAAGACGGAAGATCAGGCGCGAGCTCTGAACCCCTTGGTTTTGTGTCTGAATCGGATCACGGGTGATCTGAACAAGGTATGCGTTGAGATCAATCGAGAGGCGATCTGGGGCGGAGGTGATTCCGTCGGGAAGATTTGACCCTGCGGCGTTGGTCCCTGCGTTGAGATCCTCGATGAACTGGGCGGATTGCTCTGCGTTGAGTGCTTCTGTATCAATAAAGACCAGATCCCCAGACAGGCGGAGGTTGGCAAGCAGGGGCTGTCCCGGTTCGATGGTCATTGAGGACCTGCGGTAGAAGCCGTAGTACATTGAGTAGAGCTCGATCTTCGCTTGTGGAGGCTCAGCATCGGAGATCGGCTGGGTCGCTTCGGTGACGAAGAAGAACTCTTTGGCGCCAACATCAACAGGATCGGACCAGTCTGACCAATCGCCTCTGGAGAATGGCTCGACGGTGAGCGCTTGCTGGGCGTCGTCGGTTTCGTCGAGGTACGGGCCTTTCCGGAAGTACGGGTTGTTGAGGACAACGCGGGTGCGGTAGCGGTAGGTTGCGCCGGGCTTGGCGCCGATGTCGTGCGCCCAGAGTTGTACGAACTCGTGCTCGAGGATGTCGGATGCGGACTCAGCGACATTTGCTTGCGAGACGACGCCGAGGTTTTCGAGGTCGGTTTTGATTGCATCGATCTGCTCTTCGAGTTTCTCGATGCGTGCGCGGTTGCGATCATTCGAAGGTGGACGCTGGACTGTTCCGGGGTCTTGGTCACGACCTCCGAACTTGCCTCCCCCACCGCCGGCACCTGGACGGGCGGCTGGTCTTGCGGGACCTTTGCGGAGTCCTTCGAGTTGGGTGGTCAATCGCGCGAGTTGTCGTTGGAGTCTTTGTGTTTCGGTCAGTCCCAGGTCCGCGGAATCAACCGACTCTGATGGGGGCGCCCAAGCTGGTCCTGATATGGTTGGGGGGTACTGCGGACGCATCACTTCGTCGGCGACATCGCGTGCGCTTGCGATGATGGTGTTGAGGCGGACGAGTCCGTCATCTTTGGTGACGGCTTGGGTTGGGAGCGGTGATCCAGGAGGGGGGGTGATTGGTTGAGATGCAGACCATGAGCCGTCGGCTTGGAGCTGTTGACGCTCAACATCCAGTCCCATGATTGCCATCCCGGTTGGACCCCAGAAGAGGCGAGGGACACCGGGGTATCCGTCGTTGCCTTCGAGGACATCGCGGAGCGTTGTTCCGGAGAAGTCTGCTTCGATGGAGACTGTTGGGAAGTCGAATGGTTGTGCGGCTGGAACAAAGTTCTCGTATTCTGGGACTTCAAGGATTGCGTAAGGGTCGAGTGTCCCCCAGTTGGATGCGACGAGCGGCGTCGAGGTCGCGGGTACTGAGAGGGCTTCGATTTCAATTTCAGGGCGCTTTGTCGGATCAATATCTGGGACATCGAGCAGCGACGCGATGTTGACACCTTCGCCGAGCGCTGATGCGATCTGGACATTGGAGTCGGTGCTTGTCTCGAACGCGGCTTGGTAGCGTGCGAGCAGATCAACACTTTGGACTGATGGGAGTGTTGGTGAGCGGTCGGAGATCTGACTCTGGAGCGCGTTGGCTTTTGATGCGAGTTCGTTGTAGATCTGATCCGGCGCGACTTCACGCGATCCGGTATCGACTTTGTTTGGTTCGGTGACGAACTGCATGGAGACCACGGCGAGGAAGATCAGGCCGGTGATACCGAGCACGATTTTTTCAATGTGCTGGGCGATTGGATTGACACCTTTGAGTTTCATAGTTCGTTCTCGATTGCGTATATGTGGTGAATGGTGTATCGGGGTCCGATGGGGTGAATGGAACCGGCTGGGTTAGCCGTCGACATCATCTGGGTTTCCGGAACCGAGTGAAACGCCGAGCGCTTGGCGCACTGCTTGGGGCATGAACTCTGCGGTCCATGAGCGGAGCCAGACGGTTTCGATTTTCAGGTGTGCTCGTACGACATGGTCGTCGCCGTAGTAATACCCACGGGTGAGCGCTTCGGTCACATCGACTGGTGAGAGGTCCATATCTACGACGGTCATGTAGTTGGTCTTCCCGAGTGCGTCGAAGAACGCGGGGAGGTCTTTGGATGACGCGACGATGGTCATGTCGACATAGCGGACATCGAAATCATTGCTGCTTGTTCTTCCTGTGTAGGAGAGGAAGGGTTCTTCTTCGGAGGTTGTTGCTTGGAAGGTCCCGCCTCGTCCGCCTCGGCCACCGCCGAAGTCGTCTTGTTGGAACTCATTTGGCTGATTGTCCGCAGCGACTTTGAACTCTTGGACTCGGATGCTCTCGACATGCTTGACGGGTGCATCGGGGACCGCGAGGGCGACACCCGAAGCGTCGATGTTCCCAGCTGCGACCGCTTTGAGAACATCGGAGATGATCCAGTAATCCCAGACCCAAGTGTACACGAGGGGCTCGGTGATCGAGTCGTATCCGATGCCGTTCTGGCGTGCGGCTTCAATCCCGTTGGGAATGAAGGAGTATCCCGTTTCAGGCGCGGCGGTTTGGATTGCCCATCTTGGGCAGTAGAACGCGATGGAACCCGCTTGGGTTGCGTACTCGTTGAGACGGCGTTTGATGAGGTCCGCATCGAGCAGGTCGGATTGCTCTTGCGACACGCGTCCGTCCGAGCTTGTCGCGGCGTATGCGGCTTGCTGCTGTGACTTGAACTGCGAGAGCGATGCAGCGAGCGTCGCAGGGTCTGGTGCGTCTCCCGCGTTGAGCTTGCGGAGCAGTCGGGTGTAGAGCGACGGCGCTTCGGGGGTTCCCGCGACGAGTTCGCTCAGGCGTGTGCCTTGCTTGCGGAGGTTGCTTTGTGATCCGGGATCTGGGAGCAGATTGTCCACTGGAACGACATGGTCTGCTTTGTTGAATCCGGTGCCTCGCTTGACCACTTCGGAGACTTGGCGCTGGCGCTCTTCCTTGGCTTCTTTATAGAAAGAAGTCACGATGGAGTTCGGTGCTCGGCTCTCGGAAAGGTCTTGCTCGCCGTTGAGTACTGGAGGGAGCGAGTACTCGATCGTGCTTGCTGACGAGAGTGATCGCTTTTCTTTGTTGTACGCTTCGGTCGCTGCTTCTTGGATGGACTTGTTCCAGCTGTTGGAGAAGAACCATCCGGTTGGGAGCAGGATGAGGATGAGCACTGACGAGATGACGATGAGCAGGTTTGCTTTCACCCACGCGATGATGTTGCCGGCCATTATTCATCTCCTTCGGATGCTGCGTTGAGATCGAGCACGGCGTACCAGGTCATGGTGACGCGGGCTGTTTGTGCGGGTGTTTCTTGTTCTGGGAAGTTGAACGGTGCGAGTCCTTTGAGGTCCGATGAATCGGTGCCTCCGCCACGCGAGGTTGTTTGTGTTCTTGGATCGCGGACTGGGGCTTTGGCGCCCCCACCTCTTGTGGTGTTTGTGCGGCCTCCTGCGGATTCATCAGCGACCCAGAAAGACGCGGGATCGTACTGGATCGCGTAGTTGGGCTGCAATGGCGGGAGCTTGTTGTCGAGGATTGGCATGACGATGTCGTCGCGGAATCCGCCGAGTGTTGAGGTTGGGAGGGGGACATCGAACTGCGCGGTGACCTTGACCCTGCGGAGGTTCCCGATGCTTTGCTGGAACTGTGAGGGTTGGTTTGAGTTGGTGTCGTTGAAGCCGCCTCGACCACCACCGAACTGGTTGTTGTTTTCCGCTGCGGGTGAGTCCAAGAACTCTGTTTCGAGCGAGATGAGTTTGAATGGATCTGCATCACCAAGCTGACGACCGATCGGCGAATCAGAATCAATGAGTGCTTGCGCGGATTCATCGACCATCGAGATCAGGTTTGAGGTGTCGCTCAGGATTGAAGCGTAGAGGGCGCGGTTGTCGACAAGATCGACAATCCCTGCGGCTTGCATTGATCCGGATGCGTCGGTGGTGACCTGGGCATCACGCGCTGCGGTCGCGAGACTGTTCGCGTCGTTGATAACATTGCGGATGACCGGCGGACGCTCGGCACCTTGGAACGCGGTCGAGTCGATGAGCGGGCGGATAAACATCGCGCCAGCGGCAGCAGCGGCGAGTCCCGCTCCCACTGCGAAGTAAGGCACTTTGCGTTTCCACATCGCTTCTTTGAGGACAGCGACAGGCATCAGGTTGGCGCGGAGCGGAGCACGATCGAAGACTTGGTTCACACAGCCATACGCGGTTGCCATGTTGACACTCGCGGCTTGGAACTCTCCGGCGCGTGGGCCTTCCATGTTGAGTTTTTTGAACTGCTCCATGCGGTAGACATCGAGCTGGAGTTGTTGCTTGAGGTACTTGCGGAGACCTGGGAGGCGGAAGGTTGATCCGAGGCCAATCAGACGCTTGAGGTCCGCGTCGGCATGGACGGATTGGTAGAACCCGATGGATCGTTGGATCTCACCCACGATGTCGGAGAAGACTGGTCGCATCGCTTGGAACACATGGCGAGCGTGCTTGGATTGATCGGACTCGCGCTTGAGCTTCTCTGCTTTGGAGTACGAAAGCTTGAATGCGCTGACGAGTGCTTCGGTGAACTGGTGTCCACCGATCGGGAAGGAGCGGACCCAGACTCGGCCCGCTTCGGCGATGATCATGTCGGTCGCGACGGTCCCGATGTCGAGGATGATGGTGCCTGGGGTTTCTTCGGTGAATCCGAGGTCGACAGCGAGCGAGTTGTACGCTGCGACTGGGGAGAGGGTCGCGAGCTCTGGGGTCAGACCGACATCGTTGAGCATCGCGAGCTGTTCTGCGATTTTCTGACGCGTGACGGCGAAGATCCCGACCTCGATGTCAGGTGAATCTGGAGACACGAAGGTTTGGTAGTCCCATTCAACTTCCTCGAGCGGGAAGGGGATCTGCTGGACGGCTTCGAACTTGACGATGTCGGGAACCTTCTTGGGTTCAACCGGTGGGAGCGTCGCGAAGCGTGCGAAGGACGCGTGTCCAGGGATCGAGATCGCGACGCGGGCGTTGGTCAGGTCGTGCTTGGAGACCAGGGTTCCCAGCGCGACGCGCATCGCGTCGTTCTGGTCGAGTTCAGGTGTTGAGAGCACTCTGGGGTGGTTGATGACGGCGAAGTCGACGACTTTGAGGGTGCCTCCGTCGTTTTCGACTTTGAGGGCTTTGATTGCCCCGTAGCCCATTTCGATTCCCCAGCAGACATTTGATGAAGCCATGACTTCTCCGTATTGATTGATGCACGCCGATCGGATTGCTGGCGTGGGACATGATGGTATTCGTTCTGGATGTCTCTGCCCACCATACGAGATAACGGGACCCGAGATGCGGGTTTCTGGGTGGTTGTGACAGTCGTGTGACAATCGAGAATGCGACTCGACTCTGATCGAGCCGTCTGAGAACAGACTAGAACATGGCAATCGCGGCGGTGGACACAAAGGTTGTGCCTTGTGGGTCCATCGCGGCGGCGTAGTTGAGGAGTTCGACCTTTTCTGGATTGGCAAGACGCATCGCGGCACTCATGTTCCCGACGGAGCACCATCGGGTTGAGTTTTGCTGCCAGCTCAGGGAGCCGATCATGTCCTCGATTTTCTGGTCTTTATATAAGGTAAGCATCTCGTGGTCGTGCTTCGCGACCTGCTCGCGGAACCCCTTGGCGGCTTCGTCGTCGCCTGCGAGGGCTTGGTTGTCGCCGAATGCTGGACCGACATGAGAGAGGTCCGCGCTGCTGACGATGAGCGTTTTCCCAGGAAGATCCGCGAGAACGGAGTTGAGTGCTTCGACGAAAGGCTCTAGGTCGAGACCATTGCCGTCGTAAGACTCTCCGGAGTTGACCAATGGGTCGTGGATGAGCGCACCGAAGACCTTGGGGTAGTTCCCGGCGTCGTCTTGTCCGAAGATGTGCTGAATCCATGGCATGTGGAGCTCGATGGAGTGCTCGTTTTCGTGGTCGTAGCGGTTTGCGAAGAGTTTTTCGGCGTTTTCAGCGCCGAGAGCGGCTTTGAGCTTCTCCATGACATCGGTGTCAAGGTTGCAGACGCCGAGCGGTGATTCGTAGCCCTTGTTACATCCGCAGACGCCGGTGGATTGACCGAAGTGGTTGGTACCAAGGATGATAATGCGATCTGGTCGGTCCGCAACGCGGAGTCGGCCGTAGATGTTTGCATAGTTCATCCATCCACGGGCGTAGTCGATGTGGGGAGCAACGATGGCTTTGGGAAGCGTGTCGTATGCGGGGGATTCGACATTCTTGAGTGCTTCGTCGATCCATTTGTCCATGATTTCGCGGAGTTTGGCGGGGCCTTCCGCGATTTTTTGCTCTTCAGTGGTGCTTTCGCCGTGCTCTTGCATGACGAGGGCATCGGTGAACTGAGCGGTGGATCCTGGAGGGAGGAGATCGCTGTTATCGAAATCGTTGTGGAGTTTGGTGAGGAGTGCTTCGTAGACTGGGCCGTAGAGGAGTCCAGCGTCGTCGAGTTGTGCGACGAGGTTTTCGAGCATTGGTCGCTCTAAGCCGTTTCCGACTTGGGTGATGATTTCATCGAGGGAGCGTGAACCATCGAGGAGTCCGATAACTTGCTGGAAAGCGGGGTGTGTGACGACCATTTGGGGTGAGCTTGGATGAGCGTCGGTCACTCCGAGCATGACGGCTTGGTTCCCCTGGGCGTCTTTGGCAGGGAGGGGGACCCCTCTGACTCGACGGATTTTGGGTGACTGCTGGTGTGCGGCGTCTGGTTTGAAGGTCGGCTGGGCTGGTTGGTCGGTCATATTCAACTCTCCATACGGGAGGGGCATTTACGGATAAAATACTGGTCGGTAAGACTCTAGGGGTGCATGAATTGGATTCCTTGACATTCGGGGCTAAACTTCTCGTCCCGCACAGATTTGGCGGGAATCACAGAAGAGACCCGACCGCGCCGCTCACTCCGAGACGACGCAGTTCTTGGAACGGATTTAGGAATCAGTTATGATCGATACACTCAGCGCCGGCGACACCATCTCACTGACCATCGACAAGGTGCCTGCGAATAAAGCGGCGTGTGACACCATCGTTCGCATGATGCGTCGTGATCCTGATATCAAGCGTTCACTCGCTCGCGCTCAGCGTATGCGTCGTCAGCGCATGCACTCGTACATCCGTGGTGGCCGCATGTGGTACTCACGCGAGAAAGCAGCGAAGATTGCTGTATGCGAGCAGGGCAAGACTTGGAACATGGTCTACACACATGACATCAGCCCTGATCTTGGATCGGTTGAGAAGTACCTGAAGATTTCGAAGTCGTAATCGATTCGAGCTTCGCTTCTCCGATCATTCTTCTGATCATTTGAACCCACAACCTGAATGGAGCTTTGGATGAGCTTGCTGAACACACTGCGTTTTTCTTTGACGGGTTTGCTTGTTGGTGCGCTGACATTGACTGGATGCTCTGACGCGAGTGAATCGCATGCGGACCATTCTGACCATGACCACGCAGA
>JARGNC010000010.1:0-20140 GCA_029212425.1 Phycisphaerales bacterium | reverse complement strand
GATGCTCTGACGCGAGTGAATCGCATGCGGACCATTCTGACCATGACCACGCAGAACATGCAGATCATGCAGAACATGACCATGCGGAACACGCGGCGGACACGCATGACACACATGCGGGACATGACCATGGGGATGAAGCTGCGGAGCATGTCGATGAGAATGTTGTGCGGACCGATTTGTATGAAGGCGTGCTTGGGGAGTTGACCTTTATTCCTGAAGCTGGGGATATGAAGCGTCATCCGAAGATTCATCATGTGCAGATCCCGGACTTCAAAAAGATCGATGGGACGGTTTCGATGACGCCTGACGGGATTCCTGGGATGCGTTCGATGACGATGGAGTTCCCGCTTGCTCAAGGTATTACGCTTGATGGATACAGCGTCGGGGACAAGGTGAAGTTCTCGTTTCGCGTCAACTGGGGTGGTCAGGTTGCTTGGGAGATGACTTCGATTGAGAAGCTTGATCCAACGACCGAGATTGATTACTCCAATGTGAAAGCGGAGCCTTGAATGTGAACGGCATTCAGGTTTCACCTCGATGAACCTGCTCAGAATGGACTTTCAATGACCACGCGATGCGTGGTTTTTTTGTGGGGTTTCTGATTTAGAATGGGTACAAAAAAACCCGGCGTCCAGCTCGAAGGCCAAACGCCGAGTCTCGTGGGGGTCGGGAGGAAAACAGTACTCGGCACAGCGTAAATAAGGATCGAAATCATCTTCGATTTGCTGTATCGGACTGGGTTGATCGAACGGTCTTGAGAACCAAGTCCGTGCGTGCGAGAAACACATCGACATATTCGCACCACACTCCAAGACGGTTTCGTGTGGTTTCAAAAAATAGTCAACTCAAATTAAAAGTATCAGTACCAGCGCGAGAATCAGGGTTTGCTGAGCCCTAGACGCTCGATGACTTGCGTGAGATCGGACCAGACCTTTCGTCTGTTGTCTTCGGTGTACGCGCGGAGCAAGAACGCGGGGTGGTAGGTCGGCATGAGATCGATTGATGGGAGTCCCGCATCAGCGAATGGTGGAGATGGGAATGGGTGGAATTGCCCTCGCATGGATCGCATGGGCTGTGTGGTCGCGAGGAGGAGGTGTGTCGCTGGGAGGCCGAGCGTGACGATGACTTTGGGGCTGATGATCCGGATCTGCTCAATGAGGTACGGAGCGCAGAGGTGGGCTTCGTTGACAGTCGGAGTCGCGTTGTTTGGGGGTCGGGTTTTGAGCACATTGGCGATGTAGACTGATTCTCGGCTGAGACCCATCGCGATGATCATTTTGTCGAGGAGTTCGCCTGCTCGTCCTACGAATGGTCTGCCTGTCTCGTCTTCTTGCTGACCTGGCGCTTCACCTACGAACATGAGATCCGCGGTTGGGCTGCCTTCGCCGAAGACGATGTTGGTGAAGTTCGTGTTGAACGCAGCGTGCGGAGCATCGGCTGTGTATTTCTCTTTGAGTGCATCAAGCTTTGCTTGGGGGTCTTTGAGCGATTCGTAGGATGCTCGGATCGACGCGGTGTCGATCGTGGGCATGGCTGGTCGCGGAGATGACGCTGGGGTTGGGGCAAAGTCGCGGACTGGTTTGGGTTCGACGAAGGATTCGGATTTAGAATTGTGCTCAGTTTGTGTGTTCTGGTCTTGCTGCTGAGATTGCGGGGCTACAGCGAATTGAATCTGTGGCGGGTTTCCCAATGGATGAAAGTCCACCCCAAGGAGCTGGGTGGTCTTTGCGTGTTGATGGAGGAGCTTTCGAGCGTGATCCGACATGCTTGAGTGTATGTCGGTACCGCGCCGAGATCAGACGAAATGGTGCTTCGCTTGAGCGTGCTTGGCTTATGGGGAGTCTGGGAGGGTGTTTGTCGCGTCGTCGATCAGGTCTTCGGCGGTATCTTCGGCGTCGTCGACAAGGTCTTCTGCTTGTGTTTCGAGTTCTTCCAAGCCTGCTTGTGCGTCGTCGATGAGGTCTTCACCCATGTTGTGCTCGTCGCGTTCGTGGACGGCGTTCCCTGCGTGTGCTGGATCGACTTTGATTTTGGTCCCGCTCATGAGGTCTGGGACGAACGCGCCTGCGACGGCACCGATGATCAAGCCGAGGATCAGGCCTGGGAGGAATGCGTGGGCAAATGAGGTGTTGTTTTGGTCGCTCATGGGGTTCGTTTCTGCTTTTGGTATGACTTTTGGTATCTGCATGAGTCTACGCGTGCGATACCTGATGTGTAACTACTCGGGTCTATCGGCGATTCTGGACCAATAATTTAGCGCAAACGGCGAATTCTGAACGCCCAGCGGGCATATTCGTACGCGGAATGGTATTTTCCGGGCTGTCCCAGCTCTGGTTTGCCTTGCGGGAATGCGGTGTGCATGCGCCAGGCCCAGTAGCTATTAGAGAAGTTGAAGCGGGATCGGATCGCGAGTCCTGCGAGGACCCAGAGGGTGCCGAGGAACTCGTAGATTGTGATGAGAAGGTTCCCGATCGCGTTCATTGCTGGCTCGATCCCGCGGCTTGGTGGTTGTTGCGGTACCACTCGGCGGTAGATTTGAGACCTTCATCGAGTGAAGTGATTGGGGTATACCCCAGTGCTTGCTCCGCTTTGGAGATGTCGGCGACTGAATCGCGGACTTCACCGGTGCGTTCTGGTTTGAGGTCTGGATTGATCCCGGTTACTCCGACAAGCTTCGCGAGCGAAGACGCGAGATCGTTGACGGAGGTGCGGTGTCCCGCGCCGATGTTGAAGACTTCTCCAGCGACTGGGGAATCTTGTGCTGCGGCGAGGAGGTTTGCGTAGACCGCATTGGAGACATGGGTGAAGTCTCGGGTCTGGGTGCCGTCGCCGAAGATGGTTGGGGATTGGTTGTTGAGGTAGCGGTCGAGGAACGCGGGGATGACAGCGGCGTACGCGGAGTCCGCGGCTTGTCTTGGACCGAAGATGTTGAAGTAGCGGAGGCACGCGGTGTCGATGCCGTAGCAGGTGGACCAGCTTCGGCAGAGGGATTCACCGGCGAGTTTGGACGCGGCGTAGGGGGATTCGGGTTCGGGTGCTTGGGTTTCGATCTTTGGGAGCGCGGGGTTGTCGCCGTAGGCGGAGGAGGATGCGGAGTAGATGACGCGTGCGGCGCCGGCTTTTTGAGCGGCGGTCAGGACGCGCATGGTCCCGGTCGCGTTGACAACCCAGGTGCGTGCGGGGTCCTCGACAGATTTGGGGACCGATCCGAGCGCGGCGAGGTGGAAGACATACTTGGCGCCTTCGACTGCGGAACTCAGTGAGATGGGATCGAGGATGGAGCCTTGGACGAAGCGGATTTGTTCTGGGTGGGAGTCGACGATGGATGCGATGTGTGATGCGTTTGAGTTTGCGAGGTTGTCGATGACGGTGACGCGTGCGCCCAGTTCGATGAGTGCGTCGACGAGGTGTCCGCCGATGAATCCTGCACCGCCTGTCACGCAGACCACGGTGTTGCGGAGGTTGGTGCTGAGGCGTTTGGATTGTTGATCGGTGAGCCGGGTCATGTGGGGGGATTGTACGAGCGGAAAGTGCTCGGGTCGCCCCACTGCTTGTTGCGAATCATCGATTCCGTTGCCTCTTGCAGTTTCTGGGTTTATGGATGTTTGATTATGGGCATCCATCACCGAAAGCAGAGAGGAATGCGGAAACATCGAGGAAGTTGAAGTTGCCGTCTTCTGTGAAATCTGCGACTGGATCCTGACTCCCGAATGCAGCGAGGAATGCGGAGACATCGAGAAAGTTGAGACTGCCATCGTCCGTCAGATCTGCTGGACATGGTGCAACGGTTGGCTGGAACTCGTACGCGCCTGCATCGACGATTGGTGCTGTGCCCACTCCGGTGTCGCTGGTGTTTGGATCATCGTACTGACGGAGGAGTCCTGCGTAGTCGATCGGGAGGCGTTCGAGGGTGTCCGCGTCGTTGTCGAGATCGAGATGGTCGATCGGGAGTACGGTGTTGTCTCCCATGTCGATTGCGGGTGATCCTGCTTGGAGGGAGTAATCGAATCCGGAAGGATCGACGAACATTGGATCGGCTCCGGTCGAGCCGGTGCCTGGGACCGTAATGTCCCACTGGTCGATGATGGAATTGTTGGCGAAGCGTCCGCTTCCAATACCACCTGAAGAGAACTGCCCGTCGCGAGTCACCGCACCACCTGAGGAGTTGTTCCAGACGATGGAGTTTTCAAGAGTGCCTACGCCTCGATTTAGGTTGACCCCTGAGTTGTAGACGGTAAACGCGTTGGGTCCGGAGTTGTTGGCGATGGTGGAGTTGGTGATCTTGAGATCATCGGTGAGGATCGCGAGGACTCCGGAGTTTGAGTAGATGCCGTAGCCAATGTTGTCGGTGACGAGGTTGTTGGCGAAGATGGGGTCTCCACCTGCGATGTAGACACCGGAGCAACTTGTGTTGACTTCGTTGAACTGGAGGCGGTTGTTGATGAACTGGTTGTCTTCGCCTGCGAGTAGACCGTTGAGGTGGACGGTCGCGACCCCTTCGTATATGCCTGGTTCAGCAGCGGTTGCGACGACGGCATCGACGGCTTTGTTGTGATGGAAGTTGTTGTGGGAGACGCGGGCTTTGGTGCCGTTGGAGATGACTAGGGCGGAACCGATGACTCCGGTGTTCTCGGTGAACTCGCAGTTGGTGATGATGACATTGGATTGGAAGGCCATCATGCCGCCGCCGGTATGGACGAAGAACCCGCAGTTGACTTCGAGATCCGCCGCCCCGCCGGTGATGGTGAAGCGGTCGATGGTGAGCTGTTCTGGCTCGCGGTATCCGAAGAGGACATGGAGGGTGTTGTCTTCGCGGTTGGTTGCGCTTGGGAGATCGTTGTCGTAGAGATCACCTGAGAGGATGGTTTGGGCGCCGGTCGCTGGGCGCTGGGATGGATCGGTTTCGGTGCCGATGAATCCACCGAGCAGCGAGGTTCCGCCGTGGAGATCGAAGAAGCGGGCGCGTTGTGCGGAGTGTGATGGTTTGTAGGTTCCCTCGGCGACCCAGATCTCGGCGACTGCGTTTGAAGCGTGCGCGAGTGCGATCGCGTCTTGCAGATCGGTCATCGCGTTTGTCCAGTCGAGACCTGTTCCGGTTCCGGTCGCGTCTTGATCGACGCGGATGATTGCGGATTCGGCTTCGTCTGGGACGCCGTCGTTGTCCGCGTCGGCGCTTGTTGCACTGGCGATGTCGCAATCGTCGGGGATTCCGTTGCGGTTGTAGTCTTGTTCGTACTGGTCTGGGTAGCCGTTGTTGTTGCAATCGTCGCTGGTCATCGCGGCGATCTCGTCGGTGTCGAGGATGCCGTTGTTGTTCATGTCGCGGTCGCGGAATCTCGCGACGAGTGGCGCGGCGAGCTCGGCGTTCATCGCGTTGTCGGCTTCAAACTCCATCCCGATGGGGACGCCGGTGGGTTGTCCCATGTAGTCGATGTCGGGATTCGAGAAATGTCCGACGCGTGGGAATCCTGAGACACCCATGATGGTTTGGAAGGATTCGTCCGGTGCGGTGTGCCCTTTGGCGAAGGGTTGCCCACCATTGGCGCAGGGGGTTTCGATCCAGTCGTGCATCATCCCAAGATTGTGACCGATCTCATGTGCGAAGGTGAAGCTGCCTTCTCCGAAGCAGTTTTTGTTGATGATCGAGAATCCGAGTTCAGGTTTCGGGGTGTTGGCTTCGTATCCGAAGTTTGCGACGCCGCAGACTGTTGTGGTGTTGGTGATGAGGGAGACGAGGTCCGCTTTGTGGAGGTCGCGGAGGTCGTGGACTTCATCCATGACACCGTCGCTTGGTTCGCGGAGGTCTTCGAGCTGCGCGAACATGTCACCAGATTCGAAGTAGACGAGTTCTTCGGTGTGGACGAGACGGAACTGGGTGGTGAGTCCTGATGCGGTCATCGCGAGATTGAGGTTGTCCATCGCGGTGTTGATGCGATCGAGCATGACCGCTGTACCACCGATGTTGGTCGCGGCGTTGGGCGTGTAGACCACGAGGATGTCGATGAGTGAGCCGTCTTCGAGACCAGTTCCTCGCTCGAAGCTCTGATGATTCGAAACGCGGTCGAGTGCGCGGATCGCGGTTGGGGGGAGGAAGCTTTGGTCCGCACCAGTGCCGCAGGACATGGAATGGATGTGCTGTGCATTGGCAGCGGCGGCAAGGGCAATGACTGGTGCGATTCGGGAGATGGTTCTGTAGTTCAACATGATTCACGCTTCCTCTGGGTAGCTCTGGCTGGATACAACTGGACCTTGGGTGGTCACAACAATCCATGCGTCTTCCGCAGTCCTCGCGCGTGATCGATTCCCGAAAAAAGTATCATACGATGTCAAATAGGCACATCTGGGCTGTTATCGGCCTTTGTTACGGACACCCAACCCCAAAGGCGGTAAGGAATGCAGAGACATCGAGGAAGTTGAAGCTGCCGTCGGTTTCGAAGTCCGCGATTGGGTCTTGGTTCCCAAAGGCAGCAAGAAACGCGGAAACATCGAGAAAGTTGAGTGAGCCGTCATTGGTCAGATCTGCTGGACATTGGATGGCACAGTTGAGATCGATCAGGTACGCGGCTCCCGCATCTGGACCCCACCAGAAATCATCGTTGCCATCGGCGCCGATGATCGCGTGATCATCGGTGATCCCGACGCCGTATCCGAAGAAGTCGCCGCCTTCTTGGTCGGACGCGATGATTTTGGCATCGAGCGACCATGCGCCGTTGGTTCGTGAATAGATGTACGCGGCTCCGGCGTTGAAGAATCCGAATGGGTCATCGACCCCCCATGATCCGATGACGGCGCGGTTGTTGTGGATCGCAACATTTTGTCCGAAGTATTCGGAGCTGGTGCCATCGAAGGGGAAGAGCTTGATGTCTTCTTGCCATTGCGTTCCGTCGTACTCGAAGATGTATGCGGACCCGGAGTTACCGCCAAGTACATTGTCGTAGCGTGAACCGATGAGCGCGGTGCTTCCACTGAGTGAAACGCATTCGCCGAACTGATCGTCTGGATCGCCGTCGGATGCGATGAGTTTGGCGGTTTGTGTCCAGGTGGTTCCGGAGCGCTCGAAGATGTACGCTGAACCTGAAGATGGTCCGTTGTCGTCATCGGAGTCTGCGCTGATCAGCACGCGGTTTCCGGAGACGGAAACATCCTTTCCGAAGCGGTCGAACTCCGCGATGTCGTCGGAGAAGAGTTGGGCTTCGAAGGTCCATTCGTCTTTGATTTTGCGGTAGATGTATGCGGCTCCGGAGTTGAAGCCGTGGGTATCGGTGAGTGATGCGCTGAGGATGATTGTGTCGTTGTCGATGTCTACGGCGGAGGCGCAGTTGTCACCAGCGAGGAGCATCGGGGGGACGAGCTTGGTGGTCTGGGTCCAGGTGCCATTGACCTTGGTGTAGACATACGCTGCTCCCGCGCCGGAACCCGCGTCGTCGTCACCTGATGCGCCGATGACGATGGTGTCGTTGTCGATCGCGACGCAGTTGCCTACACGATCGGCAGAACCAATCCCGATCGGGACGAGTTTTTGGACTTGGTCCCAGTTTGTGCCGTTGTATTCGAGGACATAGACGGATCCGGAGTCTGAACCGATTGCGTCTTCGTAGATTGAGCTGACGACGGCGGTGTTGGCGTCAATGTCTACTGACCATCCGTATCCGTCACCGACATCGCCATCGTCGGCGACCATGATCTGGGATTCGACTGGGGCGCAGGGTTGTGCGTATGCGGCTGAACCAGCGAGGGTGAAGATCGTGAATGGAACTGCAACTCGGGGAATCAGCATGATAAACGACTCTCTGGTATGAAGGAATATGGAGTATGAGGGTACCAAAAAAACCGCACGACTCCAAGCGGAATCGTGCGGATTGATGTTGAAGTTATTGGTTGACCTCTCGGATCAAACCCGGATGATTATGGGCAACCAGCGCCGAATGCAGCGAGGAACGCTGAGACATCGAGGAAGTTGAAGTTGCCATCCGCTTCGAAGTCCGCGACCGGGTCTTGGTTCCCGAATGCTGCGAGGAATGCGGAGACATCGAGGAAGTTGAGTGACCCGTCTGGTTCGAGGTCTGCGGCACAACCAGCGGCGACCAGTGCGATGACGCGGTTGGATGCGATGCCGTCGATGTTGCTGAATCCACCACCGATGATGAGTGATTCGCCTTCACCTGTGTCGTAGACGGTTCCGGTGAAGATGCTGCCGTTGACTGATGAGGTGACGCCTTCCCATTTGGTTCCGTTCCACTTTGCGACGCCGTCGGCGACATTTGGACCGGAGTTTGAGAAGTTGCCGAGCGCGTAGAGGGTTTCTCCGGAGCCGTCATCGAAGACGACGAGTTCGTGGACATCGCCGTCGAAGCCGTCACCCATTGAGGACCATGATGAGCCGTCCCACTTTGCGATGTTTGTGGAGACTGGTGCGCCTGCTGCGAGGTCGAAGCGACCACCGACATACAGCGCTGGTCCGCTGCCATCATCCCAGTCGGTCATGTGGAGGACTTGGGCGAACCCTGAGACTTTGGAGACGCCGAGGTCCATTGCGGACCATGAGGTGCCGTCCCATTCTGCGACATTGAGTGCTGCGTTTCCGCCCATGGTGAGGAAGCGTCCGCCTGCGTAGAGGTGGTTTCCTGAACCGAGGTCGACTTGGTGGAGGTCAAGGACGATCAGTGGGACTGCGCCGCCGATGGTGCCTCCGACTGCTGTGTAGTCTGTCCCGTCCCACTTTGCGATGTGATCGAGCGCGATGTTTCCGTTGAGGTCGCCGTAGTTCCCTGCGATGTAGAGTTGTTCGCCTGTGACGCCGTCGTCATAGACTTCGAGGTCCCAGAAAGAGTTGAGGAAGATTTCGGATTGTGCATCCATGGAGTTCCATGCGCTGCCGTCCCAGCGAGCGAGCTTTGCTGATCCTGCGACGCCGCTTGCGGAGTCGAAGTATCCTGCTGCGATGAGGTCGCCTTGGAAGCTTGCGAGCGCGTTGGTGTAACCGCCGCTGAGTCCTGCGCCGACTGCTTGCCATGCTGCGCCGTCCCAGCGAGCGATTTGTGAGCCGCCTGCGACTCCACCTGCGATGGTGAATGATCCGGCGACAAAGAGCGATTCTCCTGAACCGTCATCATGGATTGCTGTGCCTGCGACATACGAACCAGCGAAACCTGGTGTGCCGAGGGTGTTTGAAAGGTCTTGTGCGTGCGATGTGCCAACGGCTGCAGCGATGGCGATTGCAATGGTCGTGGATTGATTGGTAATTCTCATGTTTCCTCCTACGGAATGGTGTGTACGAATAGGAGTCATAAATTACACGAAAGTGAGCGTCGTTTTTATAGGAATTTCGGAACAATTCGCAAATTGGTGAATCTCACCATGTAGAACGGTCTTTGCAAATTGCGCATCGATTTCAGCTCCGGCCCCAGTTCAGCACGAGTGGAATTGTTGTCTACAACACCACCCCAGCATGGAAGCTTGGTATCTCACACTCCAAACTGACAGGCAACGGTGGTCTGCTCTCGCTTTGGTATCTTTGACAACATTTACGGGCAACCAGCTCCGAAGGCGGCAAGGAAGGCACTGACATCCAGGAAGTTGAAGTTGCCATCGGTTTCAAAATCCGCGGCGGGGTCTTGGTTTCCGAATGCTGTGAGGAATGCGGAGACATCGAGGAAGTTGAGTGTTCCGTCGGCGGACAGATCAGCGGGGCAATCTTTGAGCGGGTCCTGACTGTACATCACACTGAACTCAAAGGAACTGGAACTTGCGGTGATGATGTCTATCGAGCCATCATTATTTATGTCCCCTGAAGCGATCATGTCTGATTCATGAATCGTGATGTATCTGTGGTTTTGTGTATAGACACGATTGCCGTCGTTTAGAATCAAGGTTACATCAGTTGTGGCTGGTTGCACAATCGCGATGTCAAGATCTCCATCTTGATCTACATCCAAGCAAGTGGACTGGGTGGTGCTTGCGCCGGTGTCGATTGTGTGTGGAGTTCCGAAAGTTCCATCACCGTTTCCGTGTAGAATTGAGATTGCCTCCCCGACACCATGGCTTAGGATGAGATCCATCGCGCCGTCACCATCGAGATCCTCAGCGAGGACATCCAGCGGCTCGGCAAGTGTCGCGATTACTGTTGGTATTCCGAAACTACCACAGTCGGTGTTTAGAAATATGTTCAGTTCATCTGTGCGTTCATTGGTCGCGGCTATATCCATGATTCCATCCGTGTCGAAGTCCGCGAGCACGAGGGACGACACCCCGGGTTCAACCGGATATTCATCGGGCGTGAAGAATGCGCCGACTCCAGCAAAGTTCTTGTACACGGAAACTGCCGACCATTCAGCGAGCACGATATCCGGAGCGTTGTCGCAGTCGATGTCGGCGACCCCGATCGACATTCCGGAGTTTGGAATTGGATAGATACTTGGGGCGTTGAACCCGCCGTCAGATCGTCCAAGCGACACGCTGATCTGGGAGTCTTGCCTGGTGATTGCGATCAGATCGGTGATTCCATCATTGTTGATGTCTTGTGCGGTGGCATCTGTAGGAATGCGACCGAGCAGGACTTCATCCGATTGCACAAATGTTCCTGTGCCATCTCCGAGATGTAACCGCATCGCATCGCTCGCGAAACGAACAATCGAGCCGACGAGGAGATCGAGATGAGAGTCTCCATTGACATCGAGCAACTCAAGGGAGACTGGCTCGTCATCCATTTCAAAGCTGGAAAACTGCTCAAAGTCCAACCCGCCCCTGTTCTCTGCGACAACGAATCCATTCGGGTGTCCTGAGCTTAAGAGATCAATTTCACCATCGTTGTTGATATCCACGGCCCATGCTGCTCTTGGGGCAGATCCATATTCCACACTTGCTTCAAACACGAAGCCGCCGGTGCCATCATTGAGGAGGAACTGGACGCGTGGTTCTGTTGCGACAATTGAACTGCTGAGGACGATGTCGGGGAAGCCGTCCGCGTTGAAATCCTCTATATCCAAGCGGTGGTATCTTCCCATGTCTTCGTGATACGCCTGCATGGGTTCAAAGGTCGCGTCACCGTTCCCCTTAAACACGCCGACACTCGAGGGCGATTCCGAGAACCTTCCGAGATTGACCGTGATGATGTCGATGTTCCCATCAAGGTCTACATCGCAGAATACCGCATGACGGGGCTCATGCTGTGAGGATTCAATAATATTGAATGCGGTACTCACTCCTCCGGCACCGTCATTGATGCAGATACGAATGGCGGGGTGAGCGCCGCCGTATGCGTTATCGGAGAGGGAGAGGATGTCGAGATCGCCGTCCATATCGATGTCAGCAAGATCAAGCGACTGGGACTCCCGGATTGAAACTTCGAGTTGCACTTCTCCGAACTGTTCATCCCCCTCGTTGAGGATAATACCGATCCCCCCAGGTAGAAAATGGGCGACGACGATGTCGTAGTCGCCGTCTGCGTCGATGTCATCGCATTTCACATACCGAGGCTCGCTCCAAGTATCCAGCACGACCCGTTCACCGAAGATACCGGCACCATTGTTCTTCAGGATGAATGCGCTCGATTCGGACTCGAATCCGGATTCATAATTCGAGACACCAACGATGTCGAAATCTCCGTCGCCGTCCATATCCACGATATCAAGATCATAAATACTCCGAGTGGCTTCATACTCAACGGGCTCGGCGAACCTGTTGTTTCCCAGATTCATTACGACGCGGAGCATCCCGGCCTGGTTCCAGAATGTCTGAATGACATCCTGATCCCCATCCATGTCAAGATCAGCATGAAAGACCTCATAGGCGTTGTCGCCATTCGCATAGTGTGGAAATCCAAAGAACCAATGTGATGGATTTAAAGCGATGAGCGTGTGAATGAATAAAGCCGGAACTGTACTAAGCATCATCTCTCCCATTCACTCAGCCTATCGAGCATGAACCAATCACACATATGCGTTTCTCGATTATACAATGAATTTAAAACTATGAAAACAAAAAAAGCACGCCATAGAGGCGTGCTTTTATAGGGTTGAATCGATGTTATCCGTTCCAGCCGGCTTTGAAGTTGTTCAAAGCGTCGACGAGCTTGGTTCCGAGTTCGTCGTTGATTGCAAGATCGTTGTTGAGTTGGTCCCAGATTGCTTTGCCGCTGGTCTGGAAGTACTCGTGCATGTCCTTCTCGAATGCGGAGACCTTGGTGAGCTCGACATCGTCGAGGAAGCCCTTGGTGCCTGCGAAGATCGAGATGGTCTGATCCACAACATTGAACGGCACATACTGAGGCTGCTTGAGGAGTTCAACCATGCGTGCACCGCGGTCGAGCTGTGCTTTGGTTGCTTTGTCAAGATCAGTACCAAGCTGGGCGAACGCTTCGAGTTCGCGGTAAGCCGCGAGGTCGAGGCGGAGGGAGCCGGCGATTTTCTTCATCGCTTTGATCTGAGCAGCACCACCCACGCGGGAGACCGAGATACCCACGTTAATCGCGGGGCGAACACCCGAGAAGAAGAGGTCTGGTTCGAGGTAGATCTGTCCGTCGGTAATCGAGATCACATTGGTCGGGATGTATGCCGACACATCGCCTTCCTGGGTTTCGATGATCGGGAGGGCGGTCAGTGAACCGGCACCGTTCTCGTCGGAGAGCTTGGTGGAGCGCTCGAGCAGGCGTGAGTGCAGGTAGAACACGTCACCAGGGAATGCTTCGCGTCCTGGAGGACGGCGGAGCAGAAGTGAGAGCTGGCGGTACGCAACCGCTTGCTTGGAAAGGTCGTCGTAGACACAGAGGACGTGCTTCGGATAAGGCGAACCATTGGACATGGTCTTGCCTTCTTCTTTGCCGGACCACATGAAGTGCTCACCCATCGCGGTACCAGAGTATGGAGCGATGTACTGGAGCGGTGCGGGGTCCGATGAACCCGCGTTGACGACGATGGTGTAGTCCATCGCGCCCGCGTCGCGGAGGGTCTGGACGACGCCTGCGACGGTTGATTCTTTCTGACCAACAGCAACATAGACACAGACGACCGCGTCTTTGGTTCCCCAGTATTGCTTCTGGTTGATGATCGCGTCGATCGCGACTGCGGTTTTACCTGTCTTGCGGTCACCAATGATGAGTTCGCGTTGACCACGACCGACGGGGATCATCGCGTCGATCGCTTTGATACCGGTCTGGAGTGGTTCGTGAACTGGTTGACGAGCGGCGATGCCTGGCGCGATGATGTCGACCATTGAAGTTTCGGTTGCGTTGATTTCTGCACCGTCGTCGAGCGGGACGCCGAGCGGGTTGACGACGCGGCCGAGCATTGCTTCACCGACTGGTACGGAGAGCAGGTTGCCTGTTGCTTTGACGGTGTCGCCTTCTTTAACAGCGAGGTAGTCGCCGAAGATCACAGCACCGACGGTGTCTTCTTCAAGGTTCATGACCTGACCCATGACCGATCCGGTCTTGGTCTGGAACTCGATGAGCTCGGAAGCCTTTGCTTTGGAGAGCCCGTAGATGCGAGCGATACCGTCACCGACCTCGACAACACGACCGACCTCTGAGATCTCGAGTTGTGAGGAAAAGCTTTCGATTTCTTGTTTGATGACGCTGACGATTTCGTCGGTCTTGATCTTCACGGGTTGCTCCCTGATCGTCCGTAACTTGGACGGTTCTATCGTGTCAATAAAGCGGAACTGACTGGTCACCAATCGTCGGCTCCGATGCCGACAATGGGGAGTGAAGGGTAGGGCATTGACTCACGGAAGTCATTGAATTGGTACGGATTCCGCGCCTTGGACTGGGCAATTTTGGATAATTGAGACGGGTTTTAGGGAGTGGTCGTCGTTGGATCTTGGGTCCGCTCGATGATCCTTGAGATCGTGAAGGCGACCTCTGGGATTTCTGAGATGATCTCGACTCCGTCGGGGAGGCCGAGGATCTGGATTTGCTTGGTCGAAATCGAGCGTTCGAGATCCTGGAAGGACAGCGAGAGGACGGCTGAGGGGACGATTGAGCCGGAACCGATCGCTTCGAGGGCCGCTGTGGGACCTGAAATTTGGACTGCGACGAGGTCTTCGGAGCCGGGATTGAGCGTGACTTGCCATCTCCCCACTTCTGCTGGCGCGAGGAGGATTTGGACCGGGAGGCGGTCGATCGTGGTATTTTGGGTCAACGAGCGGATTGTGAGGCGGATATCGACCCGACTTGGGGTCAGGATCGGGGTCCAACCTTGTGCGGATCTGGGTTCACTCGCGAATGGGAGGTTGATCGCGACGCTTGGGATGGTTTCGAGCCGACCTGGGATCAATGCGGAGATTGCGCTGGGAGGGGGTGTCGCGATGACATCGCGGTCTTCATAGTCCGCGATTAGGGTTGATGGGCCTTTGATGGTGATTGTTTGGGGGATGGCGCGAGGAGGGCCGTCGAGTGCGACGCTGTCTGGGAGATCCACTCGGACTGGGAGTTCGAGTTCGATGAGTTCATCGACCTCAATTTTCACGACATCTTTGGAGAGTGATCGGATGGAAACGCCTCTCGTTCGCAGCGCGGGGAGGTGTCCGAGTGCGGATCTGAGATCGAGTTCGTGGACACCGACTCTTGAGGGGATCTGGTCCCCCACCATCAGTTGGACTCGGCCTCGGAGTTCTCTCGAGACTTCGTCGAGGGATGCGAGGGAGCCTTCGAGTTCCAGATCCACGGATGCGGACCAGACCTCGCTTGGTGATGGACGAACAACAAACTCGTGTGTTGGGTCTTGCGTGTTTCCGACAAGGACAACCTGCAGCTCGACGATGCGCGTCTGGACCATGCGGGATTCAGCGAGGAGCCAGATCAGTACAGCGAGGAAGGTGACGAGGATGACTGTCCGGAACGACGACCAGAAGTTCGACTGGGTTGTGGTTGTTGAGGATGGAGCCATCATGATGCCTCCTTCTGATCGTCTGGGGACTGGTCTTTGGGCGCGTCTGCATCCGGCTTGACTGGATTGGACGCTTCGGAGATGGTCCCGGTTGGTGCGGGCTTGCGGACCTCCTCAACAAACCCAGATTCGGGGTCGTCTGCTCTGCCTTCTTCGATGCTGACTGTGGAATCTGGATCATCATGGTGTCCGAGGAGCTCTCGGAGCGTGCCTTCGAGATCCGCGCGGTCGATCGGTCCGGAGAGCACCCCTCGCTGCGCGATGCGGATGTATCCGGATTCTTCGGAGACGACGACGACCAATGCGTCCGAATCTTTGGTGACTCCGATCGCGGCGCGGTGTCTTGATCCGAAGGATTGATCCGTGATCTCGGTGGCGCTTGCCATGGGAAGCTGGACACCTGCGGAGTGGATGCGATCGCCTCGGACGACGACGGCGAGGTCGTGGAGTGCTGAGCCGGGATGGAAGATGGTTTGGATGAGCGAGGATGTGAGCTTCGCGTCAAGATCCGTCCCTCCCTCGATGACCGCTTTGAGTCCGACGCGGCGTTCGATGACGATGATCGCGCCGAATCGGGCTTTGGAGAGGAAGACGCACGCTGGCGCGAGCTGGGACGCGACGGCGGCGGCGCCCTGCTGGGTGGTCCCGAAGAATCTCGTTTCACCCAGACGGATCAACGCTCTGCGGAGTTCAGGTTGGAAGATAACGACGAGGGCGAGCGCGAAACCTGCGAGAACGCGGTCGTAGAGGTAGGTGAGTCGCGCGAAGGTGTCTTCGCCGAGCACTCGGACGATCACGGTTCCAACAATGAGAACGAAGATGAGTCCTTTGATGGCGCGAGCGGCGCGGGTGCCTTGGAGGAAGCGGAGGATGAAGTACACGACGATCCAGATGATGGCCAACTCAACAAGCACCTCCCACGCGTCGTACGCGCTGAGACGGCTGAATAGGTCTTGGAGTCGGGTCATCAATCCCACGGGCTACCCTTTGTGGGTCAGGAGTTTGAGGAACGGGCATATTCTGGTGCTCTGATTCTAACCGATCTGGAGTGATGATGCGCAGAAATCGTCGCTCAGAGAATGGAATGAGCGGTTTGAGAAGTCGATGACGGAGACGCGAACGGATGGGATACACGATCAAGCACATCGAGACAACGCCGAACCCTCTGGCGCGGAAGCTGATTGTTGATCCCGCGCCGGGACGGATCGTGTCTGTGTTTGATGCATCGAAAGGTTCGGACGATCCGCTCGCATCGGCGATCCTCTCGTGCGAAGGTGTGAGCAATGTCTTGGTCCATACCGAGTTTGTTTCGGTGTGCTTCACCAAAGAAACCAAGTGGGCGTCGCTGAAAGGCGCGATCAGCAAAGCGATCGGTGGGGTTGATGTCTGATCGCAAAATCGCTCGAGCACTCGAAGCGTGGTTCGTCGACGCGGCGAGGGAGATGCCTTGGCGGATCTCGCCTCGTGATCCATATTGGTCGTTGGTGAGCGAGTTCATGCTTCAGCAAACGCAGGTGTCGCGGGTGCTTGAGAAGTTTGGGCCGTTCGTTGAGCGGTTTCCGTCGATCCAATCGCTCGCGGAAGCGGATGAAGAAGAGGTGCTTGGTGAGTGGTCTGGACTTGGGTACTATCGGAGGGCGCGGATGCTTCATGCGTGCGCCAAAGCGGTGGTCGAGAACCACGGCGGGGTGATCCCGAGTGATGTGGAGTCGCTGATGGCGCTCCCTGGGATTGGTCGGTACACGGCGGGCGCGATGGCGTCGATGGTGTTTGGCGATCGGGAGCCATTGGTTGATGGGAATGTGATGCGGGTGCTCCAGCGACTGCACAATGTGGATCAGCAGCAGACCGATCCCGCGACGATCAAATGGGCGTGGGAGCGTGCGACGGGGTTGGTTGAAGCGTCCACAAATCCCGGCGTGCTCAATGAATCGCTCATGGAGCTGGGCGCGACGGTGTGCACTCCCAAGAAGATCCGGTGCGATTGGTGTCCTGTCGCGAAGATGTGCGAGGCGCTGAAAGCGGGGACGACCGAGTCTGTCCCGCCTCCGAAAGCACGCGCGAAACGCAAGGAGTTGTTCTGCGCTTCCGTGCTGAGCGTGGATGATGATGGTCGCGTGCTGATGGAACAGCGCGGGAGCGGCGGGATGTGGGCGAACATGTGGCAGGTGCCGACGATTGAACGGGAGGATCGCCCCACTGCTGTTGATGAAGTTGGTGACGATGCGGAGTTGGTGGATTCGTTTGTGCACCAGACAACGCATCGGATTGTGCGGTTTGATGTGTACCGATGCACGCTGAGCGAGCTTGCGGATCGCAGATACAAAACGCAATCACAGATCAATCGGCTTGGGATTTCCAACGCGCAGCGCAAGGTGCTTGGGTTGGTGTTCGATCAAGATTGAAACTGGTGCAGCGGATCAGCCGACGATGCGTGTGAAGCGTTCGAGCATCGCGTCGAGTTCTTGTTCTGTTGGCGCGTTGAGCGTGATGTGTCCGATTTTTCGTCCGGCTCGGGGTTCTTTGCCGTAGAGATGGACATGGGCTTGGGGCATCGCGCCCAGTGATCCGGGTCTTGGTTCGTTCCCGATGAGGTTGATCATCGCGCTGCACCCGATGGGGTCGGTGCTTCCGAGCTGCATTCCCAGCACGGCACGCATGTGGTTCTCGAACTGGCTGGTCTTGGTGCCTTCGATGGTCCAGTGTCCGGTGTTGTGGACGCGCGGCGCGATCTCGTTGGCAAGGAGCGTCGCGGTTGGACCGTCCCCAAGCTGGAAGAACTCCACGGCGAGCGTCCCGACATAATCAAAGTGTTCGAGGATGCGCTGGATCGCTGATCGCGCTTGCTCCGCGACGGCGCCATCGACATTGCGAGCGGGTGCTTTGGAGAGGCGGAGGATCCCGCCGCGATGGATGTTCTCGCTGAGCGGGTAGGACTCGCTGAGTCCATCGACCGCGCGAGGTGCGATGCTGGACAACTCGCGACGGAACGCGATGAATCCATCCAAGATCGCGGGGACTGTGGCGAGCGTTTCCCATGCGTTTGCTGCTTTGGAGGGGTCGCTGATGAGGACCTGTCCTTTGCCGTCGTATCCGAGGGTCCGTGCTTTGAGGATCGCGGGGACGCCGAGTTTTTCGAGTGCTTGGTTGAGTTGGTCGAGCGAATCGACCTGTGCGAATGGGGGGACGGGGATACCGAGTTCCGCGAACATCGCTCGCTCGCTGAGGCGGTCCTGTGATACGCTCAGTGCTTTGGGGTTGGGGTGGATGGTTGAGTGGTCCGCGATGAGCGAGGCGCCCTGTCCCGGGACATTCTCGAACTCGTAGGTCACGACATCAGAGGATTGGGCGAGCTTGATGAGTGCTTGCTCGTCGTCATACTGTGCGACGATTTGCTGGCACTTGCCGAGCTCGTTTGTGGCGCAGCAGTCCGGGTTGGGATCGAGGACGATGCACTTGATCCCCAGATGGTGGACGGAGCTTGCGAGCATCTGCGCGAGTTGTCCGCCTCCGATGATGCCGATTGTTTTTTGCTGATCGGCTTGGGTCATGATCCTGTTCTCGGATCGGGATTTTCGAGCACGGCTTTGGTTTGGTTCGCTCTGAACTGTTCGAGCTTGGTATGGATGGCAGGATACTTGTTGCTCAGGATCGAACCTGCGAGCAATCCCGCGTTTGCAGCGCCCGCTTTCCCGATCGCGACGGTCGCGACGGGGATCCCTGCGGGCATCTGGGCGATTGAGAGGAGCGAGTCCATGCCTTGGAGTGCTTTGCTCATGACGGGCACCCCGATGACGGGGAGGGTGGTCATCGACGCGACCATCCCAGGCAGGTGCGCCGCTCCACCAGCGCCGGCGATGATGACCTCGATCCCCCGATCGCGTGCACTCTTCGCGTGCTCGACGAGTAGATCGGGGGTGCGATGCGCGGAGACGACCTTGACCTCATGAGGAATACCCAGTTCTTCGAGCGTCCTCGCGGCGTGCTCCATGACATCGGGCCAGTCGGATTTGGAACCCATGATGACGCTGACGAGGGGGGTGGTTGGTAGAGCCATGAACGAGTCTAGGCGGGGTGCGGATTGAGTCCAGAGCGAGGAGGGCACTCAGGGCGTTTACCACTCGAAGGAGCATCCGAAGACGATGGAGCCCCAGGTTTGTTCGTCGGGTTGGAGCTCGAAGCGTTCGGTTTGGAAGTGCTGCGCCCAACCGAGGTAGAAGCTTTCGTACTGCGCGACGATGCCGAGGGTGAAGGTGGCGACGAGGGGTTCGCGTTGTGCTGAGCGGGAGCCGACGAAGGCGGTGCCGTCGAGGTAGAGGTCGCGTGCGATTGCATCGACACCGATTCTTGCGTAGGAGTAGAAGGACCAGTTGGGCTCGGTGCCGTCGGATCGCATTCTGGATTGGCTGGTGCGGACGGTGTGGTCTTTGTGCCCCAATAGGGACGCTGGACCGAAATCCGTTGGGAGGTTCTTCCCGATGCGGAGGGTCATCGCGGAGCGTGCGGCGATGGAGACGGTTCCCAGATTAAATCCCAGCGAGGGGAGCATCTCCATTTCAAGACCGCCGATATCCGCGGCTTTGGATTTCCATGTGCGTGTGTACGCGAAGTTGATGGTGGGTTCACCGGGGTGTTGGGTTCCCCATCCGAGGGGATCGAACTCGTCGGGGAAGGTGTTGTGGATCCATTGCTGGATGCCTTCGGAGCCGCTGGAGTGTCCGGTGAGTCCGAGGGAGAGTCCGAAGTGATCGTGCTTGGTGTCGTCGGCGCGTTGGAACGCGAAGAGGAGTTCGAGGTGTCCGACATATGGATGATCGCGTGCTGGAGGGTTGGGGAGTGTGATATCTGCGGGGGTGAAGATTTTTTGCTTGAGCGCAATGCCGATACCGAAGCGTTGGTTTGGATCGCGGGAGATCGCGAGTCGAGATTCGAGTGCTGGGGTGAGGTTTGGATCGAAGGAGACTTCGATCCCTGTGCCGTTGGTGTAGTAGCGGTCGGTGTCATCGATGAGGTTTGGGAGTGTGCCGTCGTTTTCCCAGTAGAGTGTGAGGTCGCGGAAGGAGTATTGGGTAAAGTCGAAGATTCCGAAGAGTGAATCGCTTCCTTGGTCGATGAGAACTTCTGCTTCGCCAGTTGTTGCATCATCATTTGATTGCGCAAGCGCAGAATGACTAGACATCGTGCTAAAAACGGCGAGAAGAAACCATGTGCGAGAGATCATGGCACGATGATAGCGTATACCAACTTCTCTCGGG
>JARGNC010000009.1 GCA_029212425.1 Phycisphaerales bacterium | reverse complement strand
AATCAATACGCAACGAACAACCGACGCTGATGGAGTCAAACAACCCAATGCGGTTGAACAACGAGCAAAGCAGATCAGAGACTTCCTTAACGGCTTGCGTGATTCTCAGTTCATGACCATAGATGGTTCGTGAAAGACCAAATCTAACTGCCATCACCTGAGAACCATTTCAATCCAAATGAGGTATGTTGTGGACTGACTTAAAGTGCTCCCGTACCGCCGTGGAATCTCTATCAATCCTCGCGGATCAGTTCGTATCGGTCGTGATACATCGCGTAGTGCTCGTCATCTTTTGGGAACACTCGAAGTAAGTTGGAGAGCATGATCCGTTCAGATTCCTGATCCCCAACCGACACCGAGCATTCCCCCGCTCCCTCCCAGATGGGGACAGCGTATATCAACTCATCGAATCCCATTTGGTTCACAAGATCCAAAGCCAGCAGGTAATGATCCAATGCTTGCGCACAGTTTCCCATTCTCCTCAATATATGCCCGTGCTCAGTGGTAGCAAGCACAGTGAGCGGGTGACCTTCCGGAAAAACTCTTTGTGCTATAGATCGTGCTTGCAGAATACTCGCGTGAGATTTCTCATATTCCCCTATCAAACTCAGTGTTTCTCCAAGTGTGATTCGAGGATAAATGACATTGACATGATCAGGTCCAAAGAGTTCTGTGAGTTGATCAATGGATTTCTCAAGCACCACGATCGCCTTCTCGTACTGCACCATCCCCGAATAAAGCCGACCTAGATTTGCGAGTGTCGCAGCTGTATCAGGATTGATCCGTGCATCGATCGATTCGCGGACCGCCATCGATTCAAGATAATATCTCTCAGCATCCTCTGGCCGATGGTCACGGCGAGCGATGATCGCGAGTGAGTTGAGGGTGATGGACCGTTCAAGGTCTGATCCTGATTCTTCGAAGTATTCCAATGCTTTGAGGTAAGAATCATTCGCTTCTTGGTATCGACCAAGCCGACGGAGCACGGCTCCTTGCTGCTGCACCAATCGCCCTTGATCGATCAGGGCGACCTCGGGGCTCAGCTCGATCGCTTCCTGGACTGCGTCCAGTGCCTCATCGAAGCGTCCGTCATCCATTGTAAACTCGCTGTATTGACGGAGCGTCGTTGCCAGCTGTGACTCCGGGTGATGTACGCGTGCGTCTTCAATAATCTTAAGAAAGATCGAATCCGCTTGCTCGAAATCACCGAGCTTGTGAAACGCGGTTGCGAGGAGTTCCTTTGTGCTAAATACCAGACCCTCATCCGTATTGGCTTCATTCCCCATGATCTGCAAGGACTCTGTGAGCAGCTTGGAGGCCTCGCCGTATTCGAAGACCGAGTTGTATGTGCGCGCGATGATCGTCAGCATCTCGGCGCGGACCGCCGGAAGATCGATCTCCGTCCGAGCGTCATCCGCGGCTCTATCGAGCATGGACAGCAGCAACTCTGTATCACGCCCCTCAGTCTCTTTCGGGCTTAACCCCTCGAAGATCCCTTCCAAAAACAAGTACGCTGCATTCGCACGATCGAGCGAAGTTTCTGCTTCTTGACGCGCAGCGGACTCACGCTGGAGCGCGTAACTCAACGAGACCACGCCGATCGAGAGCAGCACAAAGATCACGCGCAGACTCGCAACCAGCCCCTTGTTTCGTCTCGTGAACTTGCTGAGCTGGTACACAACACTCGGAGGCCGTGCTTGGATGGGCTGGTTGGCAATGTGCCTGCGGAGATCCGCACCGAGCTCTGCAACACTTTGATAGCGTCGATCTGGATCGCGTTCGAGTGCTTTTGAAAGAATCGCGTCAATGTCTCCACGCAGCTTCGTGTTGAGCGTCCCGATCCGGCTGGGATCTTGATTGCGGATGATGTTGATCACTTCGGGGAGTGATACGGCAGCCGTGTCGTGGGGAAGCGATCCGCTGAGCATCTCGAAGATCACCACGTCGAGCGAGTACACCCCCGCTCAGGGATTTGAGGGGACTGACCGCTTCACATACCGCTTGGTCACCTCTGTAGACGGAATCGGATCGTTACAAATCTTCAGTGAACCCGCGACCGTCGAGATCCGTGTCGAGAGTGGCGCGTGCAGTCAAGCGGACCTTGCAGAAGGCTATGGATCACTCAACTTCCTTGATGTCTCCGCATTCCTCTCTGCATTCGGCGCGAACGATCCAATCTCTGACTTTAACAATGATGGGCAATACAACTTCCTCGATGTCAGTCAGTTCTTGAGCATCTTCAGTGCCGGTTGCCCATAACCGAACATCGAAATACATCAACAACAGCCCCGCGACTCAATCACGAGTTGCGGGTTTTTTGTATGATTTATGCTCAGATCAACAGGCAACTACCGGCCCGAAAAACATTTCGAGAACTCCAATGATCCTCATCCACTTTGGCTGCAATGTTCCAAACAGCATCATCCAAATCGGGCTGGTGTTTTTCATTTATTGAGAACCCACTTTGCGAACACCTTGGTGTCATCAACCAGCACATACAGTGCTGGCACCAAGATCAGCGTAATCGCGGTCGCTACGAGGATTCCAAATCCTAGAGAAATCGCCATCGGGATCATGAACCTTGCTTGGCGCGAGGTTTCAAAGATCATGGGGGCGAGACCACCGAATGTTGTCAGTGTGGTCAGGAGAATCGGTCGGAATCTACGAACACCTGCAATATGCACCGCTTCAAATGCCGACAATCTTTCGGTTGCTCGCACCCTGTTCGCGCTTTCGATCAACACCAGCGAATCGTTCACCACAACACCAGAGAGTGCAATGATGCCCATCATGCTGATCGCGGACATCGAGTAACCCATGATAATGTGACCAAGAATCGCGCCGATGATGCCGAATGGTATTGCGGCCATAACAATAAACGGTTGAGTGTAACTGCTGAATGCCATCGCGAGCAAGAAGTAAATCACGCACAATGCAACGAGCAACCCCCTCCCAAGAGCACTCATCGACTCGGACATATCCGCTTGGCGCCCAGCCCAAGTCCAACTCAGACCTGGGAAGTCTTCCATCAACTTTGGAAGTACACTTGCCTCCAGATCCGCTTTGATACTCGCGCTTTGACTGATCGGAGTGACATCAGCGGTCACAGAAGATGTCCGCCGACCATCAGTGCGTTTGATCTCTGTAAATGCATTCCCGCGAGAAAGTACTGCGATATCCTGGAGCGGGACCTCAACACCATTCGGCGTTTGCACAATAAACTTCTCAAGATCAAACTCGCTGACCCGTTCTGATTCGGGTAAACGAACTCGGACAGTCACTTCATTGCGACCACGTTGCTGCTTGATTGCTTGTGACCCTTGGTACGCATCTCGGAGCTGTCTTCCGACAAGTGCTCCGGTTAATCCGAGACTCCGACCATAGTCGTTGAGCTGGAAATCAAGCTGCTGCTTACCGGCCGCAACGCCGTTGTCCACCTCTGAAACTGAACCGAACTCTTCCAAGAGCGTACCGAGCCGTTCTGCTGCTCGATCAAGTGTCGTAATGTCACGATGACTCAGGTCCACACTAATCGCGGCTCCACCACCAGGACCGCCCCTGTCAGATTCAAACTTCAGAGTTTCCAATGATGGCATACTCTTGGTTGAATCACGCCAACGCCGAGTGATCTCCGCTGTGCTGATCGGACGGACCTCAGGAGGTGTGAGCAACACGGAAACCTCAACTGTATTATTGTTGATCGAACTCGTGTAACCGCTCACGAGTTGATCCCCTCCGGAACTCTCAGCAACCTCGTACGCAGAATCCAAGAGCGACTGCTCAACCTCTTGCATCTGTTCAAGTGGAGAGCCCACAGGGAGGGTCGCGCTTGCCACCGCTTGATTCGCTTCAATCCGGGGCATCAGAATCAGCCCAAGTCGACCTGACGCGACATACCCGATTGAAACCAAGAAGATCGCGAGTGCGATGCTGAGCGTCAACATCCGCTGGCGTATACACATATCGAGAAATGGGCCGTAGATTTTATAGATGAAGTTCCGCACATGCAGACTGAATCCTTGTTGCTTGCGATCAATCCAACGGAAGAAGCCAAGCCGATGCTCTCCAGCGCTGTGCGCGAGGTGCGAAGGAAGAATATAGAGGGATTCGATAAGCGAGAGCGCGAACGCGGTGCACACCACTACTGGGATTACACCCCAAATTTTCCCGAGAAATCCCGGTATCATCGCAAGCGGTATGAATGCGATGATATTGGTAATCACAGCAAAGTACACCGGCTTCCCAACATCCCGGGTCCCCTGGATCGCTGATTCGACTGCGGACATACCTCGTTGTCGATATTCGTAGACATTCTCCCCCACCACGATCGCGTCATCGACCACGATCCCGAGCGAAATCAGGAACGCGAACATCGAGATCATATTGATGCTCATCCCCCAATAGGGCAGCAACAGAATCGTTCCAAGAAATGAAATCGGAATCCCCATCATGACCCAGAACGCGAGCCGAAGTTCGAGGAACAAGCCCAAAACTACCAGCACAATCGCGAGTCCCATACCGATGTTCTTGAGGAGCAAGTCCCGCCGCTCCTTGAACAGATCAGCGTCGTCGTCTGTAACACCCCAGTGGACATTGGGTGGAAGACTCGCTTCAATTTCTTCCATTGTTTGATACGCCGCGTTCGCAACACTCGCCGGCGTCTGATCCCCGATCCGATATATCTTCACCTCAATCGCGGGATGACCGTTGTAGTTGCTGTAGACATCGGTGTCTTCGAACCCGTCCCTTACAGTCGCGACATCGCCCAAGCGGACTATCCCACCCGATGCGGTCGTCACAATGGGGATTTGTGCAAACTCGTTCGCCCAATCGTTGCGTTGATCGATCCGTACAAGCACATCACCCGCTGTGGTATCGATTGATCCAGCAGGGATTTCGGTCGAATCGGATCGAAGCCGATCACTGATTTCCTGCATCGTCAGACCATACCGCCGCAATACTTCCTGAGGAATCTCAATTAGAATCTCACGATCGCGAGCCCCACGGAGTTCAACCTGAGTGATGTTCTCGTTTTGGAGCAGTGCATCACGCACCATCTCGACAGATTCACGCAGATTCGATTCGCCTACATCTCCGTACACCTGCAGTTCGAGCACATCCCGCCGACGGACATTGATGCTGACAATCGGTTCCTCCGCATCATCTGGAAATGTTGTGACACGATTGATCTCTTGCTGAATATCTTGGAAGATTTCTTGTCGATCAACTCCTTCGATTAGTTCTGCAACAACCTGCCCGCTGCCTTCAGTTGCGGTTGCTCTGACTTCTTTGATCCCATTGAGTCCACGAATAGCTTCCTCAACGACCAGAATGATCCCTTGCTCGATCTCCTCCGGACTCGCACCAGGATACGGCACACTGACGGTGACGGTATCTGTATCAAAGCTTGGAAAAACCTCCTTCGTCACGCCGTGGGTATAAGTCAACATCCCACCAATCAGGAGCAACAGCATGACTAGGTTTGGAGTCACACGATTATGGACCAGCCATCCAATCGCGCCGGACTTTGATTCTGTACTTTGGGTTGGAGTCGTCATTCGCTGACCTCCGCAGCAGTCTGAACTTCAGTGTCTGCATCCGCTCCATCCGCAGTGCGGAGCGGAAGCCCCTCGACCTCGGTAGAGAGGTTGGTGGTGACTATCTGATCTCCGGATTGAATCCCCTGCGAAACCAACACGAAGTCTGGCTCTTTAAACGCAACCTCAACTTGGCGAATCTCAAGCTCATCAGCTTCGTTCATAATGCGCACCACATTCCCATCACGAAGAACGGATCGAGGTAATCGGATAACCCCATGAATGGTCGGACCAACAATGCGTGCCTGCACATAACTTCCCACCAAGAGCTTCGGAAGATGGCTGTTCTTCTCTGCGATCGCGAAAGGGTCTTCGACTTCCGCAAGGACCCTTGCCATTCGTGATTCAGATTCAATCTGAGGGAGAATCTGTATCACGCGAGCGTCACGATATGCATCAGCACCCCAAGACGACGAGTTGCGGATTTGGACATGGGATCCAACCGAAGACATGCTGCTTGCGCTTGTTTCAATCCAGCGTAAATCCGAAAGCGGGATTGCGAGTTCGACCCAGACCCGATCTGTCCCCAGCAGACTCGCGAGGACTGTTGACACACCAACAACATCTCCGATATCCGCATTCTTCTCCATAACCACAGCGTTGAATGGTGCACGGATTGTTGTGCGTTCAAGATCCAGCTTTGCGAGATCCCGGCGACTAATAGCTGCAGCAAGCGCCGCATCTGCGGATGCGATCGCGGCTTGCGCTGATTCAACCCCTGCCTGAGCTGCTTGAAGTTGTGGCTCGCGGAGCACAAGGGAGCGGTCACTCTCTGGGATATCTTCTCCCAACAGTTCGTACTCTCGCAAAGCGACTTTTTGGCTGCCCTCTTCGATCGAAAGCTCTCGTTGTGCCGTTGTCAGGTCCGCGTGAGCCGTAATGACTTGACTCTGTGCTTGCAATACCTCACTCTCTCTTTGTGCAAGAGCGAGTTGAAAATCACTCGGATCGATCCGCATGATCTCCTGACCAATCTCAAAACGACCACCAGGCACAAATGACGGGGACACCCAAACAATCCGACCGCTGAGTTGTGGTTTGATCTGTACCTCAGTCGCGGGGATCGTTTCCCCCATCACGGAAATCACGGCTGGGTAATCACCCGTAGTCGCGGTGATGATGTCAACCAAGCGTGCTGTTTTTTCAGGGGTTCGCCGAGGGGCTTCGGCTGGATTGTCAACAAGGTATCTGTAAGTCCAGATTCCCACAATCAAAATTAGCGCAGAAAGCACGATACTCAAAAGTACACGAACACCCGTACGTCCTGCTGATGATGACGCCTTGCGTGGTTTGTCGGTCATTGGTGAACTCCTGATCTTTGTTCCTGGACTGCCCCGATATCGGGTGAGTTTTTGGCATCATCAACTTCAGCAAACTTCGCTTGTTCCGGAGACTCCATTGACCAGTCACCCGCGAGAGCCCTGAACAGGTTAACTCGATCGTTGATCAGAACCCTCCTTGCTTCGAGCAACTGAATCTCCAGTTGCTGAACAGAAGTCTGCGCATCAAGCACATTGAGATACTCGCTTTGACCACTCAAGTAACTGTCTCGCACTCGTTCCACAACTTTCTGAGCGGTGTCGAACTGCCTACTCAAACTCTCAACATACAGCACTTGCTGACGCTCCTGAACCAATGCGGTTTCGACTTCATGGAGTGCTGTTAGCACTGCTTGTCCATAGTTATTGATCGCTTCGGAGGTGACAGCGAGCGTCCGATCAACCTCCGCTTCGCGTCGACCTCCGTCGAATAGTGGCTGGACAATGTTCCCCGCGAGGTTTGCAACCCAGTTATCAAAGAGATCACTCGCTCGGCTTCCGGTCGTCCCGACCGAGGCGCTCAAACTGATACTTGGATACTGATCCGCGATCGCAGCTGCGGCACGACGGTCCGCAGCTTGAACACCGCGGTACGCACTTCGCACATCCGGGCGCTGTTGTAACAGTGTCGATGGCAATCCCATATCAGGGAGTGAAGGAAGATCCACTAAAGAAGGACGATCGACCGGCAAATGCGCATCAGGTGATAATCCAAGGAGGATCAGCAGCTCTAATCTCAATGTCTCCGCTTGGCGCATCGCAATTGAGAGATCCCCCTCGCTCGATTCAACGAGATTCCGTTGCCGAAGAACATCTTCTGCGCGAATCTTTGCTGCTCGAAACTGAGCCGTAATGATTTCCAGCACACTCTCATTATTGATTTTCTGCTTCTGGATCACCCCGATTCGCTCGTTCAACTCTGCATATTCATACCACCTGCTCGCGATCTCAGCAGTGAGCGAGATCGCTGCTGCGTGAACATCCTCTTCCGCGATCATCGCATCCAGCAATGCCGCATCACGAGTACTGCGAACTCGCCCCCATAGATCAACCTCATAACTTGCGAGCAAACCAAGATCCCAGTCTGTTGTGTGATTTGTTCCGGCGTTCGTCTGTGTTCGTGATCTGCTCACGCCGCCATTTAAATCGAGTGTCGGTGATAGATCAGCCCCTTCGCGTCGAGCAATCGCTCTCGCTTGAGTAAGCCGATCCCATGACATTCGCAAGCTGAAGTTCTCGTCAAGTGCTAAATCAATCAACTGATCAAGATCAGAATCCCCAAACGCTGTCCACCATCTTTCTGGTATTGCTACTCCAGGAATGCCTGATTGATCCTGCAACTGGCTCCATGCATCAGGATGCTTGATCGGTGATTGAAAGTCCCGAGTCGTCGATTGACATCCTGCTAGTACGCACGCACCACATATGAATCCAACTCGTGTGATCATGATGTTCGCCGCTCCTGGATACCTACGCGAACTGCTTTGATGCCCGCGTGTGTTGTGGTGATGATGTGGTCTATAAGTGCTTCGTATCCGCCTTCTTCTTGAATCGCGTCGCGAAGCACGGCTCCAGGGAGTTTCGCTTGGATTTTTTTCCCGTCATCATTGGACTGTCGATAATGTCGGTACACCGATTGCTGTTGAAGTCCGAGACCAAATACAGGGATAAAGACCCCCATTGTTGTGAACAAAACCTCTCGTTCCGTCGCATTCTCGCCGAGCATCTCGCGGATCAGTTCACGCATCGCGGTATGTGGAGGCTGGATCGCGTTGATGCGAACCTCATCAATCGCAGGATCTGTCGGGTCAGCGAGTTCGTGGATAATCAACATAGCGAGTTCGCTTGGCGCATTGGGTCGAACAAATCGCTTCACAAGCGACCGGACCCTCCCCATGAAGCGTTCCTCGGCGGGCGCGTCTGCTGGAACACCTCCATCGTGTGGATTCGATTGAAAGTCACGCTCCAGAGCCATTTTCCATATCTGGACATACAGCTCCAGTTTCGAGTGGAAGTGATAGTTCACCGCCGCGACATTCACTTGAGCTTGTTCACAGATCGATGCGACCGAGGTCCCGCGGTACCCCTTCGAACTGAACAACTTCATCGCAACGCAGAGAATCCGCTCCTTCGTGTCAATCTCGTCTGAATCGGTTGGGATCGGCTTGATCATGCAAATGTTAAACGACCATTTCAAATGCATATTTCAATGCTGGCGAAAAAAACATTCCCAACTTGAAACAGAAAGGATCGCATATGCAAAATATCAATTTTCAACCGGCCCTTTGAATGCCCAAATCCGATAGTCAGAGTACTTTAAACGAACTCAGATCGGCCCCCGGAGCCATGCGATGGTTCCACACATACCAAGCTGAGCATCTGCAAATAGCTCAGATACTGAGGTGGAACTGGTATATCTTCGTTGGATCAACCAACTGATCTTCGAGCAGGATTCGTCAAAGAATCCGGTCACTGGATAAGCAATGTGCATTCCATAGATCTATGGGCAGCCCATCGAATACAGACCGATGAATGCTGAGATATCCAAGAAGTTGTACGCCCCATCTTCGTTAAAGTCAGCGATGTGCAACTGTTCGCTGAACGCGCTGATAAACTCGCTGATATCGAAGAAGTTGAGTGAGCCGTCATCATTAATGTCCGCTAGGCACTGAACTTCACCTCCTGAGTTCGGTGGAAACCCGCTCGTGATGGAGAACCCTCCACCCATCACATCACCGCCGACAACTGGTTGTCCAACAGCACTGAGAACATTCCACTCTCCACTCTCTTGAGTTCCGGTACTTCCGACAACCGAGTAGGTGACGATCTCAAATCCGTTTCCTGCGTCTGCGCTCGTGTTGGCGAGTATTGCCAATCCGAACCCGATTGATGTTCTGAGTTTGTATCTCATTGCGTGTGCTCCAGCGTCATATCTGAACCGATGTAGCGAAACGAGAGTCGCTTCCTGTTGATGTACACGCAATGCATCCGCGCGCGGCGCAATGGATCTGACTAAAAATCAAAATTTTCTTTTTTGTGTATTTCTGCACCATTTGCTTTGCGCTGATTCAGGTTCAACCCCGTGTGTATTGATGTGCGGGCAACGAGACCCGTTTGGAAATCTCACCACCACCGTATGTGCATTCGGGGAATACAAATGAACACGACTAAAAAATTGACGAAGACTCGGAAATCACTTCAATCACTGACCTGCGCCAGTGCGCTCATGCTCAGCTGCGGAATGCTCCCCGCGGCCCCCACTCCCGAAGTCTTCACCTATCAAGGCGTGCTCAACTTCGAGGGCGAGATGTTTGATGGTGAAGCGGATATCCGTTTCCGGCTCTACGACGCGGCTGACGGGAACACGCTTGTAGGTACAGATCTATACCTTGACGGTGCGATGATCACGAATGGGATCATTCTCGCGGATCTGAACTTCGGCGCGGGTGTGTTTAACGGTGATGAACGCTGGCTCGAAATCGCGGTCCGGACCCCTGCATGGGACGGGATGGGTGATGAGCCTTTATACGATGTGCTCAATCCTCGGCAAGCGATTTTGGCAACGCCATATGCAATGTACGCACTCAATGGTGTTGCGGGACCGCAAGGTCCGGAGGGACCTGCAGGTCCGCAGGGGAATGTTGGCCCGATCGGGATGACTGGTCCTCAGGGTGAACAGGGACCTGCCGGACCAGTTGGACCACAGGGTGATCAGGGACCGACCGGTTTAACCGGTCCCCAAGGTGAGCAAGGACCTGTAGGCCCTACAGGTCCGCAGGGAGACCAGGGCCCAATCGGATTGACCGGTCCTCAGGGTGAACAAGGGGTTGCTGGTCCAACAGGACCGGAGGGACCGACAGGGCCGCAAGGGGATCAGGGTGATAGCTACTGGAACTTTGATGGGATGAACACTTCCTTTACTGATGGAAGAGTTGGTATTGGGACCGATTCGCCTGCGACCACTCTTTCGTTGAAAGCACCTGGTGCGACTGGCCAGACTGGCATCACGATGAACTCGTTTGGCGGAGCCAAAGCCATGGAGTTCCAGACTGAAGATTCGACCGCAAGTTTGGCAACCCGCCTGCTGATTCGTGGGGGAAGTGAGTTCACAGATGTCGAAGCGTACACAGGTGGTCTTGGATCCGAGCTTCTATTGATGCATCTTGAGGGGGACAATCAGTTCGCTGGATTTGGGCGTGTGCCTGCTTACAACCTTGATGTCGGTCCGGGTAATGACCGATTTGCGGTCAACCTGACTGATGAACCAGGTGTGATCCGTTTCGGGAACGAGACTGACAACGGCGACTTACTCTCAATGGTTTCGGTTGGGAGTTCCGAGATTGTGATCGACTCGGACAACAACTCTTCAGGAAAAGATTTTCGTATCTCGCGTCACGGGACAGATGCTTCAGGGGAAGAACTGATGCGTGTCCAAGAAAACGGGCGAGTTTCCATCGGTGGGATTGATCCCGGGAACACCACGCTGCATGTTGACGGTGAGTCTCGTGCAAACGCGATCATCGCGGACAGTTCACTCGCCGGGAGCGTGACACTGCTTGCTCGATCGTTCTCAACAGCCGGGAACTCTGTCGCGGGTGAGTTCCGCACAGAAAGCAACAACGGCACAGGCGTGTACGCAATATCGGAATCTGCAGACGGGATCACCTTCGGAGTTCGCGGGATTACAGAGAGTGGAGACGCTGGCGCTGCTGGTGTGCGAGGCGAAGCGCCCAACGGAGGTTCAGGATACGGCGTGTACGGCTCGGCAACAGGCAGTTCCGCGTTCGGTGTGTACTCCAACGGCCGACTCGGCTCCTCGGGAACCAAGAGCTTCATGATCGATCACCCACTCGATCCAGGGAACAAGTTCCTATACCACTACAGCACCGAGAGTCCTGAGGTTCTCAACTCTTACTCTGGAACCGTCACGCTCGATGAAAACGGGCAGGCATGGGTCGAACTCCCAGAGTACTTCGAGTCAATCAATATTGATCCAAGATACCAACTGACCGCAATTGGTGCGCCCGCTCCGATGCTCCATGTCGCGAGCGAGATCATGAACAACGAGTTCCTTGTTTCAGGCGGTCAGGTTGGTATGCGTGTGAGCTGGGAAGTCAAAGCGAAGCGGAACGATGCGTTCGTCGCTCAGCTTGGCGCTCCTGTCGAGCGTGTCAAGTTGGGCGCAGAGAAAGGCAAGTACCTCCAGCCCGCGCTGTATGGACAGCCTGAATCATTGCGTCTTGATCACTCCCCTTTGAACGAAGATCGCTAAATCTCGATTCATACACACCCTTGAAGGGAACCAACACATGTATACCTATAACGAGACAAAACTCAATACCAAACTGATCTCGATCGTCTTACCGCTCGCGCTTGCCGCTGGACTCGCTGAATCTGCTGATTCAAAGGCGAGCGGAGAAGCACGCACAAGTTGGACCCAGCAGGTTCAAGGCGACACCATTCTTGTCGAAGGAACCACTAAGAAGATCAAGCAACCCGCTAACGGATACTCTGCGTTGCGTGTTCATGAGCAGCAGTGGCGCTCTGATTTCCGCAAGCAGTTGAACTGGGCTGAGCTCTCTGAAAATAATCAGAGAGCCCTCTGGGGAAAAGCCGTTGGACCTGACCAGATCGACGCGAATGGTATCAACCTGGTGAACTTCGCGTGGTCGTTCACGAAGTCTGTGCGTGCTGAGGATCATGTTGCGAATGACCTGGTCCTCAACTACGACGGCGATGTCGTGGTTGTAGGAACGGATCTTGGCGGCAACAACGCGAATCCCGGTTTCAGTCGGTTGTTTATCACAGAACTCGACGGGGCCGCGAATGCATCCCAAGGATGGACTGAGAACTGGGAACGCGGCGCTTTTTACGGGGGCACCGATGGCTATGTCACCGCTGAGCAGGGAGCCGTGGACTTTCATGGGAATACCTATACCTGCGGTTTGCGGTCTGATGGTCGGTTTACTGTGTGGAAATTCGCTGGTGAAGATGGCTCCACAATGTGGAACACTGATGGAGCGATCCTCAACGGCACGGATGCGGTTGCGACTGACATCGCGATTGATCCAGAGGGTTCTGTGTATGTGAGTGGGACCTACAACTCGACTGTCACTGGACTTTCGAGCTGGTTTGTTGCTCGGCTGAACCCTGAGAACGGGCAGATCGTTTGGCTCAAGGAGCCTCCTGTTCCCGGGAGTCCGATCGGAGGGATTGAGTTTGATCGCAAGGGCGATCTGTTCATGGCGGGGGTCGGACCGGGTGCACATCTTGTCGCGAAGGTCCGAGCTGCGGACGGTGGGCTCCAGTGGTTCAAGTCCATCGCGACTGGAACACCTGGATACACCTTCATCGATACGCTTCAGCTTGATCAGTTCGGTGATGTGTACTTTGCGAGCCGAGTTGATGACTCTGACAGTGGATGGCGGATATCCAAATGGGATGGCGAGGACGGAACTCAGCTCTGGACTGAAACCACAAGCGACGGGCAGGTCAGAAATCTCGAAGTCGACCTAGACGGGAATGTGTATGTCTGTGGGAGCGGAGATGGACGAACCTTCAAACTCGCGAAGTACGACACAGACGGCAACGAACTCTGGGTGTACACCACTGGGACAACTGGGATCGCGAATGAGATTGCGCTTGATCGGCTCGGGAATCCCTACATGGCAGGATGGTTTGGCGGCGAAGGCACAGGTAACCTTGCGAAGATCATGACGAGCAAGCACAATCCGGTCGACGGATCGCTCGTTTGGGAGATGATCGATTCACCAGACCGCCCCAATGATGAGAACTTCCAAATCTCACCTGAAGATCTGATCGTGGACGCGGGCGGGAATGTGTATGTCGCTGGTCAACGCAAGGGCGAAGACAACAACGGCGCGATCGGGTATGAGTTCTTTGTGGTTAAGTATGAGCAGCCATATGTCTCGATCCCACAGATCACTCGGAGCTATCCACAGCTCAGTCTTGAAGGAAGGAGTGTGTGGGATCCGGATGGTTCATTGGGTATCGATGGATTCTCGTATGATGAACCGCTGTTCGAACTCGCTGCTGATCAAATCTTTTCTGTTGGCCAGATCAACGATCGACTCGATGCGGAAGTTGATTATGGTGCCGGTGTCATCAAAGGCGGTGTCAAGCTCGGCAGTAACTTCAAAGGCACTGTCGATGTTTCGGTTCAGGCGCATGTTTCTGCTGGGGTGTTTGACGCAAGCACGACCGGCGAACTCGCGATCGCGGTCCCGGCAGAAACGGAGATATTCGCTGGAGAGGAATTTGACATTGTTCTCAACTGGGACCCGGATGAGTTTGCGACCGACCTACTGACAAACATTGAACCCCGGCTAGAGGGTGGTATTTACGCAAACTCACACTTGAGAATCAACGCGGATCTCGAGATCGAAAAAGGAGATGGAACTGTTATCGTTGATACAGGGATCATCGACGCAGATCTGGACTTCGCAAGGGATCTCAACGGCGGGAATGATCTCAATATGATTGGGCTGGACTTTATCAACATGCCTCCGGGCGGTGTCTGGTATGACCCGGTCCAGTTCCCATACAACCGGTTCTTTGGCGGGAAGGTCCGCTCTCCGATTCTGCGATCAGAGGGGATCTTCGATGAGGACGAGGGGGTGATCAGCAGTGTCATCCGCCAGAAGTTCTTTGAAGGCAAGATCCGATTGACTGAACTGCTTCTTGCATACTTTGGTCAGGGGCCGATGTCGTTCAACTGGAGCCCATCTGGTGGTTCTGATTCGTGGAATGCTGATGTAGACGCAGGGATTATCCAAGCGGATATTGATGGAAGCTTGTACCTCCTGCAGGATCTGGACCTTCAGATTCGACCCTATGTTCGTCTGGAGTTTGAATCTGACGGGGATGTCACTCCCGACGATGTTCGTATCAACTTCTACAACGATAACACGGGCAACAACTTCGGGAACCCAGTTGAGCAGCGTACCCACACTGTTCGGATGCCTGACAATGGAGAACTGGAGATTACCCCAATCTTCGGCGCGGATCTCACGCTTGTGAATAGCTCTGGAATCGAGATCGAACTTGTCGCGGGATTTGATGTTGCACGCATGGAAGCGAGCGCTTCAGCGCTGCGTACAGATTTGATCAACTTTGACAAGTGCATTGGTTGTACCGAAGTGACTCGTAGCCGGACAGTTCGACTTGAGGACTTGGGAATCGACATCGATGAGAATTTTGCATTCCCGAACGAGCACCAACTCGCCCCTATGCAGGTGTTCGGGGATACCGATCTACAGCCTCAGTTGATTGGCGCGAGCCGGGAGACTGCTCCGCTGCTGATCTACAACCAGCGTACCCCTACTCAATCACAGTTTGATGACATGGCATCAGGTACTTCTCCGATGGTTCTGTATGGGTACAAGTTCTTCAGTGGTACCGGCATCAGTGTGATGATCGAGCATCACGGCCGGACCGAGAGTCTTGCTCGCACCCGCTTGAACAGTCAAGCAATCCTTATTGACATTCCGAACCGTTTCTTCTTGCTCCCTGGAACAGCACGGATCTGGATCACCAATGACAACGGGATATCCGAGAGCATCGATCTTACGATCGAGTACCCCTTCCCGAACTTCGAAGGCTTGGAGGAGACTTACTGGGCAAGCGACCCACGCTGGGCAGAAAATCCAATCGTCATCATCGATGGCGGAACACCAGCGGGGAACGATACATTCATCGCACGCAGAGACTACTACCAGTACATGCAGGACTCCCTATGGAATCCAGCAATCCTCTCTGATCTTGGTAATCCAAATCAGAGCGCCACGGACTATTTCCCAACCTTCAGCGGCTGGGTACGCCAAGGATTCGAGGCGAGCACCCCGGGCTTCCCTTCGGTTGTTCTCGACGGCGTCTCCCTACCTCGCGAGCAGTTGGTACAACCCGATGGGACCTTGCGAGTGAAAGTCGCCGAGGAGTTGGTTGCCAGGAGCGGCTTTAAGAACATGGCGCTGATCAACCCTGGCCCCGGCGGCGGGATGAGTCGGATCTCTACGCTCGAGGTTCCCGCACCGCGTCCTGTGATCTCTGAAGTCACCCCCGATTTCTTCACGCCAGGCGAGGTTGATGTAGATTCCAAGGGTATCGTCCGCCTTCGTGTGCTTGGTCCTGAGACCGTCCCGTTCTTTGATGGGTATGAAGCTCCGAAGTATGGCAACTTCACTCCTCGTTCCATCATTCGGATCGATGGCAATGCGGTTCCAACGACCTTCGTGAACTCTGGTGAACTGGTGGCTCGCGTGCCGAGCATCGCGTTCAATAACTTTGGGCGCCGCGTTGTAACCGTTGGTACTCCGAATCCAACAGGGACTCGGTACACAGAGCATCTGATCGATGGGAATATGAACGATCAAGGTGCTCAGATCGTTGGAAGCGGTGGTCTCTCGCAGCCGTATGTATTGGAAATGCTCTGGCCTACGCCGGAAGTGGATTTTGTGAGCCATCCAGTTATTGAAGTTGGCGCTCCTCCGTATCCTGCGACCACAATCGATGGCGTGCCGGCAATGGACGATCACAACATCACGATCCAAGGAAGCAACTTCGCTCCCGGGAGTCAGGTCTTTGTGAATGGAATCCTGATCCAATCGACGAGGGACACCGACTCGATCATTCGTGCGACCTTGAGTCTAAACGCGGTTTCGGCAATCGGACCGTTGCAGATTTGGGTTGGCAATCCGCCACCAAGTGTTCGGACGAGTGATCCGGTGACCATCATGGTCATCGAACCATCCGATCCGTAATACGCACCCACATCCAGCCGGGCGGGCGGAAGCGTCTGCCCGGTTATTTGAACTTCATTCTTTGAGTATGCGTTTGAGCCGTGAACCTGAGCGCATGATTTGATACACTGGTTCCGATCGATCAATGATCACATCGGAGCCTGGACATGACAAGCGAAGACACGCAGGCGGACTTTGAATGGCTGAATCAGGAGATCAGCGACCTGTCGAGTCTAACACCTGCACAAGCGATCTCGATCTACAAAGAGCTCAGAGCGATTGCCGATGTGTGCTTCCGAGGACAAAGCCAGGGGCACACGCTCCAACCGACCGCGCTGGTCAATGAGACGCTCGCAAAGATGATCCGATCTGATTCAAAGCAATGGGAGAGCAAGTCACACTTCCTTGGTGTCGCAGCAAAGGCGATGAGACACATCCTTATCGATCATGCGCGAAAGAAACGGACGAGCAAACGAGGCGGCGATTTCAGTCGCGTCACCCTCTCCGGCGTCATGATCTCGAACACACCCGAAGGATTCGACGCGTTGGATGTTGACGAGGCATTGTTGAAACTTGAACGGGTTGATAAGCGTCAAGCGAAAATCGTTGAGCTCCGTTTCTTCGGCGGACTCAACACCATGCAGATCGCGGAAGTGCTCGGCGTTAGCCCAAGAACAGTCGAGCTCGATTGGCGATTTGCTCGCGCATGGCTTCGGAGAGAACTGATCGGGGATGCTGATGAGTGACGAATATGACCCAAAGGAAGCACGCGAGATCTTCGCGTCTGCATGCGATCTCGATCCGGCGCAGCAAGAGCCGTTTGTCCGTAAGGCGTGCAATGGCCGAGAGACGCTCTTTGACGAGGTGATGTCTCTGCTGAGATACGACGCAATCACAGAGAGCAGTGACGGTCTCTCATCAACCGATTTTCAGCTTGAGAGCGAGCTGGAAGTGCATCCAGAGAAGATCGATCTGTATGAGATCGACACGATGATCGGGCGGGGCGGCTGCGGCGTCGTCTACAAAGCCCATCAACACACCCCGATCGAGCGTGTCGTCGCGCTCAAACTCATCCGGCCGGGAATGGACTCAGGATCTGTGCTTCGTCGATTCGAGTTTGAACGCAAAGCCCTCGAACGGATGAACCACCCGAACATCGCTCGTGTGCTCGATAGCGGCATCGTCTCGTCGGAACAGAGCGGGTCAGACCGTCCTTATTTTGTAATGGAGCTGGTCGATGGGGTTCCGATTACCCGATTCACGCGGGACAACAAGCTGGATACAGAGTCAATTATCGAGATCATCCTCCAGGTGTGCGCCGCCGTTCAGCATGCGCACAGCAAGGGGATCCTCCATCGCGACCTCAAACCCAGCAATATCCTCGTAACACTGCTCGACGGGCAACCCCAATGCAAAGTGATCGACTTTGGGATTGCCAAGGCACTTGATGAGCCTGTACTTGATTCAATCAACATGACCAATGCGGGCGCCATGATCGGCACACCGCGGTATATGAGCCCCGAGCAGATGGGTTCAGGCGGGGACATCGACACACGCTCTGATGTGTACTCCATCGGTGTGCTGATGTATGAGCTCCTCACGGGCGAATCGCCATACACTATTACTGAGGGTTCTCAGAGTCTCCCAGCATTGATGCGGGAAATCGATTCTTCTAATCCAGTCGCGCCCAGTATTCGGACTCGAATCAACAACTCGGATCTCCCTCGTGATCTTGACTGGATCACGCTTCGAGCGATGGAGCGTGATCCTGCTCGTCGTTACCAATCTGTGATTTCGCTTGCGGATGATCTCCAGAGGTTCCTCGACAATGAACCGGTCAGTGCTGGGCCTCCGACAATCCAGTACAAACTAACCAAGTTTTATGCAAGGAATCGGGCAAGTGTTGTCGCGGGGCTTATTGCGATCATCGCGTTGATCGCGGGGACCAGCGCAAGTGTTGTCTTTGGTCTTCGCGCAAACACGGCGTTGAAACTCGAACACGAGCAACGCGAAATCGCACAGCGTCAGTCTCAGCGGGTTGAAGATATCAACGATTTTTTACTCGAAGATTTGTTTCTTTCGGGGGCTATCGAGAAAATCGGCCCTCAGGTGAAACTCGTAGAACTGCTCGACAGCGTGGCCCCAACCATCGACGAACGATTCGCAAACGATGTGAATATGCGAGCGAGGGCGCAGTATCTCATGAGCCAGATGTACTGCAACGCGAGCCTCTTTGAAAAAGCTCGATACCACGCCAACGAGTCACACAAACTGCTCGACCATCTCAATGAATGGTCTTCTCACGACATTGCCATGATGCACGGAAACCGAGGCCGTATCTTTCATGAGCTAGGAGAACTCGACAATGCGAGAGAAGAGTATGAACGCAGGTATTCGATCCTTACAACCATTCACCCACTTCCAGAGGACGAGATCCAGAGGGCCCGCTCAGGGCTCGCGGGAGTGCTCAGTGCGCAGGGGGAGTATGAGCGTGCAGAGCCGATGCTCAATGAAGTAACCGAATATTTATTGGCGCAAGTTCCACCCGATGTCTTTTCCATTTCATCAACTGTATTCAACCGGATTGCAATGCTGATTGCTCTGGACCGAAAGCAGGAACGCTTTGAACTTGCTCACTGGCTCGTGGAGTATCTTCGTGAAGCGGATCCTGAAGACGCAACAGGTTCTGGATTGATCGCTCAGATGCACTATACAAGCGCACTGGGACAGCTTGGACGTGCTGATGAGGCAATCGAATCGGTTGAGAATCTTCTGACTCAGATCGGGGATCGGTATGGGTACCAATCGCCGGCGATGGCGAGCATGCTCAAGAATGCGTCCAGTATCTCATACCAACTCAAGCGATATACGCAAGCTATCCAATACAGTGAACGCGCTCTTGAGCTCGTCAATACGCTGTACTCGCCGTTCAGCTACGAGACTGAGGTCACGACAAACAACATCGCCGTGTATTACAAAGACCTCGGCGATGTAGAGTCGTACATCAAATGGAGAACAAAGGGCTTGCTCTTGCGCCTGTATGTCGCAGGTCCAGGCGAGGACCAGAGTCTTATCAATATCACGCCGATTGGCGCCGAACTGGTCGGATCCACTGAAGCGTGGTCAACCATTGTGACCGACGAGTTTGTTCGCGTTCCCGAAGGACATAAACTCCGCGGTCGCTACTTTGCAAACGCAGCCATATCTCTCGGGGCTGTTCCAGCATCAGAAGATGATTCCTATCTTGGTACAAAGGAACATGATTTCAAAGCGTGGTTCGGGATTGCAGCGGAAGCGATTCATTACGCGCATCGCCCTGACGAGGTCCGTCGCATCATCCTCGGATCGTTTCCTCGATATCTTGAACACATTGGTCAACCCGAAGCCGCTGCCCAATGGATTGAACTCCTTACGGATTGATTCCACATCTTTAAAACCCAAACGCATGGACATCGTAACCCGATTTAACTCTCCAAAATTTCTACGAAGAAAAATAGATCTAGTAATTCAGATTCGCTGTTTGGATATCTACCACTGGCTATTAACTCTGATGGCCACGAATCAATCCGATGTCGAGCATACACACTAATCGCGCAGCATGCGTTTGTTGATACCAGCGAAAGCTTGGAAGCGGAGTTCACAAATACACTTCAAAGACTGTCTCATTCACTCGGCAAAATCATTCCATGATCCGTTCACTTCAGAACGACTGGGAAGAACTGTATGTATGGAACTCAAAAAGCCCTTAACCTGAGAAACATTCGAGCCAAAGGGCGTGTTCAAACATATGGCACTCAGTCTCTAAACTCAGATTCTCTTTAGCAGAGACTTCGCTCTCCAGGGGTTCAGAAATCCTCTACGCGCCTATGACCGGGACGAATGCATGTGGCTGCCGGCAATACTGACTTTGGGCAAAGCCGAAGAACTGGGTTAAACGATTCCTTATTCGATTTTATGCTTGCGTGTTTCAAAGACTCGTGCTACTTGAATCATCTGTTCAATACGAAGTATTGCATTCGATCATCATAACGCACTACGAAAGCACGCAGTATCAATCCGATACGCAGTGAAATACTTGAGATTCAACAGGGCGTGAGCAACACCCATTCACGACCACTTAGATTCGCATCTCGATGAGTTGATCGGCTGCTCCGGTTAAGGATGGTACAACGATCTCTGGAGATTCAGCGAGTGGATATAGCTGGGCTCCTGGACGCGCAAGGAATGCACCACGCCATCCGGCCCAGAGGGCACCGGCAATGTCCCAGCCGTGGGCGGCGATGAGCATGCATTCGCTTGCGGGGACCCCCATGCGGCGAGCCGCCCAGCGGTATGCGTGTTCATGTGGTTTGTAAAGCCCGATGTCTTCGACGCTCAGGCGTTCATCGAACATGTCGGCGAGTCCGGCATTGCGCATCTGTGCTTCGACTGCGGCGTTGGAGGAGTTGGTGAGTGTAACCATGCGGAAACCCGCATCTTTGATCCTTTGGAGTGAATGAGCGACATCGGGGTGCGGAGGGAGTGTTCGGATCGGAGCCATAGATTTGAGGGCGTCTTTTTGGGAGAGTTCAAGGCCATTGTTTTTGGCGACCATGCGCATGGCTGCGGCTCCGATGACCCCGAAGTCTTCGTACTTTCCTGCGACAGTTGAGACAAGGGAATATTGGAGCATGGTGGTGAACCAAAGGGGGAGAAGGTCGGCGCGGCCTCCGAGGGCGTCGGCTACGCTGGATTTCATTGCGTTGAGGTCGAGCAGTGTTTCATTCACATCGAAGAAGAGGCAGGTCGGTCGCTTGGTGTTTGAACTCTTCATTGGATCATGGGAGAAGGACTTCGCAGTTGTGAGGCTCGCGGTAGACGCGATTGCTGTTCCTGCTGCGGAGTATTTAAGAAAGTTGCGGCGATTGATTTCTGTACTGCGTGTTTCCATTGTGGCTCGTTTCGTTCGGCGTGTTTGGACTGGATGTTCGATCATGCAGCGTACGGAATCGATCGCTGAGCAATGTGTTATGCATGGAGATGTGGATGAGACCACGTTCACTAGATGTCAGCAAACGAACTACAAGACTTCAAGACTTATTCCATTCGATGCCGAATCATGTGCGGATTTGTGTACGTACTTTTTGACCTCTTTGCTATCGAGCTGATTGATCATGCACCTGAACGACTGGGTGTTTCACCCTTGTTTTTGAGTAGTTTAAGTTGTGATGAAGAGCGGATGGAGGTGAGGAACCATGTGTCGACAATGGTCTGGCGATGCCTACACTGGACACATGAACATCCAAACACCTTTGCGAAATGTACATGTCAATCTTTTACTGTTGATTACCGGCATTATGCTGGGTGGATGCACCGCGCGGCAAGTTGGTGCGTCGCCGTCTTCTGCTGGACATGCCTTGGGCGTAGCGTACGACTCGGAAGGAACGGGTTATGATTATCCGTATCCAGTGGAGTATTTTGAGTTTGAGAGCCAGCGTTCGGATGTTCGCATGGCCTATCTTGACATAGCTCCGGAGGGGGACTGCCGAGGGCGAACGGTTGTGCTTTTGCATGGGAAGAACTTTGGAGCGTTCTCTTGGGAAACAACGATCGAGTCGCTCTCAAGGGCAGGGTATCGGGTGATTGCTCCTGACCAAATTGGATTTGCCAAGTCGAGCAAGCCCGCAGGATATCAGTACAGCTTTCAGCAACTCGCCGCCAATACTCGGGCGCTGCTTGATTCCCTTGGGATTGAACAATCAGTGATTGTTGGACATTCGATGGGTGGGATGCTCGCGACGCGGTACGCACTACTCTATCCGGAAGCGACGGAAAAGCTGCTGCTTGTGAATCCGATCGGGCTGGAAGATTATGGTGCGATGATTCCTGCGCGGACTCCTGACGAGTGGTATGCGGGAGAACTCAAGCAGACTCCAGAAAGGATCAAAGCGTATCAGCGGAAATTTTACTATGACGGCGCGTGGTCACCAGAGTACGAGGCGCTGACGGAGTTGGCCTCTGGAATGACTCGCCATGAGGAGTTTCCGATTGTTGCGTGGACCTCGGCGTTGGTGTACGACATGATCGTGACGCAACCAGTTGTGCATGACTTTGATCGCTTGCAGGTTCCGGTCCGGCTCGTCATCGGGATGCGCGATAGGACGGCGGTTGGGAAACCACTGGCGAGTCCTGAAGTTCAGGCAACAATGGGCGACTACACGCAGCTTGGTAAGATTACACAAGCGGCTATCCATGGCGCTGAACTGATTGAGTTCCCGAGCATCGGGCACTGTCCCCAGATCGAAGCGTTCCCGCTGTGGAATAAGGCGTTGCTTGAGTTTGTTGAATAATAGTCTGTGTTCAAATATTGGGCATACTGCATCATGACTTCGAAAAATTCAAGCACCTCCAGACTGTTCAGGAGATGCCGTAGATCCAAACTTGTGTCTGGATAATTCATACTCGACGACGACGGGTTGCGATCAGCCCGCCTGTTCCGAGGAGTGCAAGTGCACCGGGCGTTGGGACAGGGTTGCCTTCAATAGAGAACTTAAAGGATCTTCCGTTGCCCGAACCGTTATACCAGCTATGTCCCGCGCTGGATGATGAACTCATCGCATCGTCATCGATGGTCCACCCGTCTGTTGAGTAATCATAATCAGATGTTGTCATTTCCCAACCGAGATAGCTACCGAGAATGTTGCGGACTCCAAACCAGTAGGAGGTGTTTGGATCGAGCGTGATCCCGAGCGTGGAAAAGAAGCTCACATTCGCAGCCCCAGCACCTTCTGCAAGAACGGGGGTTGAATGAAAGGTCGCTACCAGAGCACCGGGTTCTCCTCCGCTGCTCGAGTAGAGAAATCCCTCATATCTTGCGTGTCCATAACCACTAATATTCTGAAGTCTTGCTGTTGCTTCAAAGATTTCTGTCGTGCTCGATCCGGTCTCGAACTGTCCAGCAAAGATTGTGAGATTCCGAACCCATGGGCCATCAACGCTCGAAGTGTATGAGGTGGTCGCTCCGAGATTACTGACCAAAACATCGGCGGATGAGGCCGGGGCGAGTGCGGCGCCGATCAGGGTTGCGGCGATGATTTGTGTGTTGAGTTTCATGGATTTCTCTCTTTCGTGTATCTGTTTTCTGTACCAAGGCGACGGCTCGCCCACTACTCACTCTGCGGAAAGCGTGCAAAGTGCGCTCCATGAAAAACAAAGAAATTTGAAATAATCCGGACAATTGCTGACCGGATTGCTGATGCCGAAAGAGCATCGACATTGGCTATTCCCACACGACGAATCGGAGTCGTCTCAGGAATACTTGATATCTGGATTCGAGTTTGTGAAACCCAGGAACATTGCACTCTCTTCAAGAACAGCGACGACATACCAACGATGAACATCGATTCGTTTTACCACACCGGTTGCGGCTGACTGCTTACGGGCAGCCTGCTCCAAACTGCTGTAGGAAGAGTGAGACATCGAGGAAATTCAACTGACCATCATCGTTGAGATCTGGCTGGCACGCGGGAACGCTCTGCCCTCTGTAGATGTAATATGCTGGATCACTCGTGATTGAGAACGGACCGTCGAATACTTCGACTGTGTAGACCCCCTCGACCTCCGGACCGGAGTTGATCTGAAGCACGCTCTGGTACGAGCCGGTGTAGTTGGCATCTAGATCACTGAGCGGCACTCCGTCGAGGTACCATTGATACTCAGTCGCTCCGGTCGCAACGACCTGCATGAAGAAATCAACACTGTCGTTATCAACAACCAGGCTCTGCGGCTGGACTGCGATGCTCACATTCGACTCGTACTTCATGACCACTGATTGGTTGATCGCTCCCGGCTCATTTGTGTTGAACCTCGGGATGCCAACAAATGCGCTGCCACCGGAGAGCGCTACTCCGTTGGTATCTGAAGGAAGAATGATCGAGCCGCTCGATGGTTCCAAGACCGCCAACTCAACGCCGCTGGAGGCTTGGTAGATCGCCGATTTCTGGGTGGATCCGCCGGATTGGCTCACCAGGACCAACCCGTCGTTGTTGATGTCAACCTGGATCTTTAGTGTGCCGCTGCTTGCACCTGGGTTGATTGCCTCACCGATTTCGAGCGTACTGACCAGATCGCCTGTGCTGATGTTGTACACATGCACGGCACCAGAGTTCACTCCTGTGTGATCATGCCAAGGTGCGGCCACCACGAGGTATTGATCGTTCATAGCAATATCGAAACCGAATCCAGCTGGATCAATGGGGTCAGCAGGGGAGTAGATCGTACGGATGTGCTGCTGGGTCGCGAGGTCAAACAGCTCCACGCGTTCAGTGTTTCCGCCAAAGTTGATACCCGCATTAAACTGATTGGCACTGACGGCGACGATCCCGTTGTGGATATCAATCGATGAGCCAAAGAACCCTAAGTTCTCAGACGCTTCGGAGGGATGGATGGTTCCGAGTCGAGCGCCTGTGTTCTCATCGATGAGATAAACCTTTCCAATTTGAAATCCAGTTCCTGCATCGACAGTCGCGAGGGCTGATCCGATCGCGACGACGCCCTCTTTGACATCAATGCTCAACCCAAATACACCTCCTGAGTTATCGTCCGCATCAGGAACAACTTCAAATCGTTGTCCGGCGATTGCGTCAAAGACGAATACAGAAGGATTGGCATAGGACAGCCCCCCTGAACCTCGTTCGGTGCACGCAACGGTCAGACCATCGATGGCAATATCTCGTCCAGCGTTGAGGATTTGGGTTGCGGACGTAGGGATGAATGTTCGGAGCAGAAGCCCGGTATTGAGATCGAACAGATGGATACCTGAATCTCCTGATCCGGACAAATCTCTGAAACCGGTCGCAAGGAGATCGTCGTTGACACCGACGCTGTTACCAAAGAAATGAGAGGGCTCTGGGACTTCATAGTACAGCGTTTCGTTCAGCATCTGTGCGTCCGCTAATGTCGACGCGAGTGCGAGTGCGAGTGTAGTGAGAATTGGAGTGACTTTGGATTTCGGATTGAGGTACATAAGGCATCCTTTCGTAGCGGATTGGGGCATGGCGGATAAGTCGAATCCTCTTGTGGGGATTTCACTTTTGCTATATACTCATGCGCACTTCACCCCCCCTACTCCTATTGGAAACTGGTGAACTTCGGAGTTTTTTATGAAAAAACAAATCCAGTTCACACAGGCACTTACGGCGTTGGACACATCCAAAATCGCCGATCTGGACACCCCATCAGAGTTGCTCGAATCCATTTATGAAGAGTTGCGTGGGATCGCGAGCGGATATCTGCGTCAGGAGCGGGTGAACCACACCCTCCAGCCCACGGCACTTGTGCACGAGGCGTACGCACGACTTGCGGATCAGGAAGAGGTGCCTTGGTCGGACGCGGCCCACTTTCGAGCGATCAGTGCGAAAGTGATGCGACAGGTGCTTGTCGATTACGCTCGAAAGCATGGGGCGATCAAACGAGGTGGGGATCGGGTTCGGGTGACTCTGTCGGGACAAGAGACACCTACGCCTGGGATTGATCTCGACATGCTTGAGCTCGATGGAGCAATGGATGAGCTGCGCCAACTCAATGAGCGAAAATCACGAGTCGTCGAGCTGATTTTTTTCGGCGGTATGACACACGCAGAAGCAGCACGTGTGCTCGGCGTGTCACAAAAAACGATTGAGGGAGACTGGTATGCCGCGCGAGCATGGCTCGGCAAGCGACTAGGGGCGGGGTCCTGAAATGACAGAAGCTGAACGGTTCGAGCAGGTTTGTACTATCTTTGAGGCGGTGCGAGAGCTTCCACTACAAGAGCAACAAGAAATGCTCGAAAAGTTGTGCGCTGATGAAAACGCGTTGCGTGATGAGGTCGAGTCCATGCTCGGCGTGCATAGGGTCGAGAGCCCGCTGGACCAGTCATCGGACAGGTTGCTGATTGACCGGATCGTTGACGCGGCGACGGCGGAGCACAAGCCGGAGATTGATCGCTACGAAATTGGAGAGCGTCTGGGCGCTGGGGGAATGGGCGTGGTCTACCGCGCGCAGATGCGTAAACCCGAACGAGCAGTGGCAATCAAAGTCATACGGCTCGGTATGGGTACGGAGGGGGTTCTCGCTCGCTTCGAGCTTGAACGCCGAGCGCTGGCGCGGATGGAGCACCCCAACATTGCCTCGGTGCTAGATGCGGGTGTGACACGCGATGGCCGTCCGTATTTTGCGATGGAACTGGTACGGGGTGAACCAATCGTCAACTACTGCGATACGCATTCGCTCGATACGTCGGCGCGTCTGCGGCTGTTTATCCAAGTGTGTCACGCGATTCAGCATGCGCATCAGAAGGGGATCATCCATCGCGACATCAAGCCGTCGAATGTGATCGTGGCTGAGCATGATGGGGCTGAGGTACCCAAGGTGATTGACTTCGGAATCGCCAAGGCAACGCGGGGCGACATGATGCCCGATTCCACGATGACTATGCACACGCACGCAATAGGCACGCCGGCGTATATGTCACCTGAGCAAGCGGACCACACACTTGGCGATGTGGACACGCGAACTGATGTGTACTCACTGGGCGTGCTGCTCTACGAGTTGTTGACTGGTTCGACTCCGCTCACACATGAGGAACTCACAGGCAAGAACTATCAAGAGATGATCGAGTGCATCCGCGAGAAAGATCCTCCTCGACCAAGTGTTCGTGTATCGACCTGGGCAAAGACCGGTGAATCTCCTCCTGAGCGTGTGAGGTCGATCGAACCTGGTCAGCTTCGTGGAGATCTTGATTGGATCGTGATGAAATGTCTCGAGAAGGATCAGTCCCGGCGCTACGACACGGTTCGGGGGCTCAGTGACGACATTGAACATCATCTGCGAAATGAGCCGGTGCTGGCGCGACCTGCGAGTCGGGTGTATCTTGCGCAGAAGTTTGTGCGCCGTCATCGTGGGCAGGTGATCGCAGTCTCTGCGTTGTTGCTGGTGCTGGTGCTCGGTGTCATCGGCACATCAATCGGGATGGTCTGGGCACTCGACGAGCAAGCCAAAGCTCAGGAACTGGCGGAATCGGAGTACGCCGCCCAGCTCGAAGCGACTGCTGCAGCAGAACGAGCCGTGTTGGAAGCAAAGACAGCTGAGGATCTAAGCAGATTCTTTATCATGGATGTACTCTCCGCTGCCGATCCGTCGCGGACAGCTGATCGTGAACTCACCGTACGCGAAGCATTGACGAAAGCGTCGGAGAGTATCGAAGGCAAGTTCAATGACCGACCCGATGTGGAATCCAGAATCCATAACGCGCTGGGATTTCTATTCAACCAACTCGGGGCTCCTGAACTTGCAGAAAAACATCACATACGCGAGTGGGAGATTGCAGAGGAAGAAAATGGGGATTTCTCGATCGATGCCGCACGGATGATGCACAGCGTCGTTGGTAGTCTCGCAAGACAGGGGCGCGATTCAGAAGCAATCGAACTGACGAGGCACCAACTCCGCGTTATCGAGCAGCTAGGCACACCCGAAGCTGAAATGCTCAAGCCTAGAGCTATTGGAAACCTTGGCGCGTTGCTCGTCCGGACGGGACGGAACAAAGAAGCGGCTCCGATCCTCGAAGAAACGCTCGCCCTCAAAAGAGAGATCTACGGCGATCGTCACCCCACGACACTTTCAACGATAAACAATCTCGCGTCGGTTCTGGGTAAGACCGGTGATGCCGAGCTTGCGCTGCCACTGGCGATCGAGGCGTACCAGGGACGTATCGATGTACTCGGTGAGGGCGATCCACGCTCATTCAACTCACTCAATAACCTTGCGTATACCTACTCACGCCTCGATCGTCACGATGAAGGGGTCGAGTTGATCCGGGACGGATTCGAGCAAGCAATGGAGCGGCTCGGCCCTGAGCACCCGACAACATTGGACTTGGGCAATACATACTCCGGGCTGCTCATCACTGCAGGAGAGCTCGATCTGGCAGAGCAGATCACTCGCAAACAACTGTTCGCTCTGAAAGCAATCGATGAAACAATGATAAAAGAACGGAGCCTGACCGCACTGTCAAACCTAGCCAGCTGCCTCTCAAAGCAGGAGCGGTACGGTGAAGCCGTCGATGTTTCAAGGGGAATCATCGAATCCGCACGCTCGATCTATCCCGAGCATCACTCTCGGCTCATCGAGTTCCTCCGTCTGCACGGCGAGATCCTGACCAAGTACGAGCAGTTCGAACAAGCCGAGTTGGTGCTGCTCGAAGCGTGGGATGGTGCCGAGCGAGAAGAAGCCCTAGACGCTCAATATCGATTGCTTGTCGAAACAATTGTGGAGCATTACAAGTCACGCAACGCAAACGCTCAGGATGAGGAACTCGAAGCACAGATCCGTTTATGGACATCACGTCTCTAGTTTTGATTATGAGTCAACGGAGAGTGTTCAAACATATGGCATTCAGTCTCTCTAGAATCGTCTCGATTTTAGCAGAAACCCCGCACTCCAGAGGTTCAAAAGCCCTATCCGCAGCCTAGATCCCCTGACAAATCGCATTCTCTTCAAAATCGACGACGATCCATCATCATTCTCGTCGATTAGTTTCTGCCGACTCCGTTGGGCAATCGAATTCTCTTCAAATCTACGACGATTAGCCATCATCTTCATCGATCAGTTTCTGCCCACTACGCACTACGGTGATCTTTTTCATCGATTGGATTCTGCCCATTAAGTTCATTACGACAGTACTGTGCAATAC
>JARGNC010000008.1:28761-29395 GCA_029212425.1 Phycisphaerales bacterium | reverse complement strand
CCAGGCTAGGAGTGCGAACCATGCCTGGAGAATGGGGGGGGCTACAACTTGTTCCGTGAGATCTACATCAGATCATTTGGAATCTGGCTTCGAGCTGGTTGAATCGAGGAGTGTTGACATCAATCCTGCTGCAGCAGCACCCTTGCTAATCATTCTGAACGACTTTCGTGGGCCGAGTATCGAGAGTGTGAGGAGTACAGCTGAACCCACGGCTACCGGATTTTTCGTGCTCAAGTCAACCGCTGCGTCTTTGAGCGAATCGAGTTCACTCAAGATGTCAGCCGGTGTCGATTCCGATTCCTGCTGCTTGTCTTGCTGCTTGGGGTTCTTTGATACCGCATTGTCCATGCGGTCCTTCGCTTCTTCCGCCTTCTCTTCCGGATTGTCCTGGGTAGAGTCATTTATTTGATCTGATTCAGCATCAAATGTAGCATTCGACCGACTGTGCAGGACTCCGTAGAGTGCCAAGCTTGCAAGCAGGTATACCCCGCCAACAATTGCCAGTGAGGGAGCCCAGCCAATCTGAATGCTGAGGGCAACTGCTATACCCGCTGTGACCAGAATCGTCCCGAGGAATAATGTGAGAGTAAGGGTCAGCAGAATAAGAGAGTTGATTTGCAATCGATTAAAACGC
>JARGNC010000008.1:7436-28751 GCA_029212425.1 Phycisphaerales bacterium | reverse complement strand
TTGCTCATCAACTCCGCCTCGGCGCGGACAAACTCAGAGCCGCCTTCGAGTATCTCTTTTGCTCTCCAAAGGAACATGGATTACTTCCTTGCCAATAGCCGACCAGCGATGACCCCAGCGCTCAGTGCAAGGATCACTGCGGTAGTAGGGCGCTCAGCGACTTGTGCACAGACCGATTCATGACACTTCTTCGCATTCTCTCCGAAGGATTTCGCCATTTCGCCTGCGGATTCCGCTCCGGTCTTGACCGCTTCAATCGCTTGCTGAGTCGCATGGCTCGTAAGCTGACTCGCGTCCTCTTTCAATACATTCAAGTCGTCGCGAACAGCATTCGCGTCGTTCTTGAGTTCGGACAACCCTGATTGGGTTTCTCTGGATTCATTCTTTTTCGATGTAGGAATAGTGGTAGATGCGTTCTGCATTGTGGTTTCCTTTCAGTTCATGTGAGTGGTGAGATAAAATGCACACTCAGTGTGTGCGTGAATTGTGATTCGAGTGGAGCGGCACATGATCCTCACGATCATGGTTGAGCCGTTCACGCTCCTTGCTTCGGAAGAACATTGCCCAGATGACTGGATTCCCAGCGATAGCCAACGCAACACCAAGGCCTAAGACCAGGAGTGCTTCATCCAACCCCCAAAGTGCATACGTCGCGGCACTGACCGCGAGCACAGCAAAGATGGACCCTGCGCCAAGTATCAAAATCTCCTTTGCACGCTCATTCGGGTGTGCCGGTCGACCATCCGGAGACCGTTCGCGGATGCGCGTCTCCATATCCTCAGCTTTGAGCCGTTCAATCTCGTTATTGATTTCCTTGCTGCGTTCAGATGAAAACGGAGCATGCGATTTTGTTGCATTTTGAAGTTCGTTTTTCATGGGTGATTCCTTTCACGAAGTGGTTCCCATAGGTTCAAGATGTACAAGTAAGTTTGAAATCCCCACCGAGCACTCTCGCACTCGATGGGTTCATGTGTGTGCTGTGGTCACACATACAATCGGCGTTAATCTACCCACGCCGGCGTCTTGTTATTCCACAGTGCCCATGTGTTGGTGTCATGGTTCACATTCCATGCAGCGGTGTAACGCTCACCGTCGATGGTCGTGGTCCTTCCTTGGACAGTCACGCGATCACCCTTGTTGAGTTCAAGACCCTGGCGATCAACAAACCAGTTGGGGCCGAGGATGACCTGTTGCTTGCCTTCAGAGGTCTTCAGCCACATCGCTGATGCGGTAATCGATCCATTCCGGAGTGTTGTGGTTCCCATGCTGAGGAACTCACCACTCAGTCGAACTGATTTTCCGTTTGCAAAGTCTTCAACAAGTGATGAATCCTTGCTCCATGCATTGCCGGACTGCTCAGTTTTCAAGCGTGTACGATAATTTTCGCTCGAATCGCTGTTGAAACTTGGGACCGACATACCGAATCGGTGGTATGCATTCTCAATAGACTTGACAGTTCGCATTGTGCTCAGATCCTCAGGCATCAACTCCGCGTTCCCAAGCTCATCTTCGCTCGATTCGCTCCACACAGTCATGTCAGCAGCGATATTCATCGCTGACCATGGGACCAAGCGAACTTCATCACCCAGTCCGAGGAAGTTGTCATTCGGATCGAATCCGAAGAATGCCACACGGCCCGATGTGGTTTCCAAAACGGTGTTCTGGATTTCGCCACTTGTGGATCCGCCGATCTCTACATTTTGACCAACAAGTTCAGAAAGCAGGACATACCTTGGTGATTGGTGCTTGGTCGAGTTCCAGTACACTCGTCCTTCCTGGTCACGGAGTTTGATCTCCTGTCCTGAGATACGCGCTTCTGTTGCGATCAAGCGATCATTGTGTTCCGCGGCGACCAGCTCCACGCGTTCATCGACGGCTGGAGTATTTTCCATACCCATGATGTACCATGATGGACCAAGCACGACTTCGCGTGACTTCCCATCCTCATCGTCAAAGCAGACAATCACATCTTCGCTGTTTCCACGCTCATGGCGCTTGATTTCTTTAACGGTCCCCTTGAGCTCCATAGTGTTGGAAGAGGCAAGGTCTTGGTCCCCGTATCCATCAAGATCCCAGCCATCCACAATTCCTGTGATCTCGTCCATCCATGATGAGTTGCTGAGATCATCCCAATTTTCAGGGAGAAACTCTATTTGACGCTCAGCTTGCTCTTTCGTCATGCGGATACTGAACTGCTCATCCGTTGGTGAGTAATCCAGCTTCCCGTACTGGGCTGCGAACAGATTCTCGCCAATATCCAAGATGCCACCATAGCCAATGACCGCGAATGCAACCCTGCCAGTCCCGCGATCGATAATCAGATCATCAATCGACCCGATCTCTTCATCATGAAGACCAATCACAGGAGCTCCCAGTGCCTGGTCAGATCGGATGAGGGTCAGCCAAGTATCGCTGTTGTGCTCAGAGTGCATTCGTTCACTTTGAGCCTTCTTATGGTCAGGACCAGCATTGAGTGCCAACGCGGACCCAGCACTGAGTGTGAGCGCCAACGTTGCCCCGATGACGGTGATCGGATTATTCAAAGGACGGTTTCGTATAGTTTTGATCTCGGTATTCATTGCTCTACCTTTCGATGGGCCGTGTATTTGTTTCCGCGACTCGGTTAGGCCCTGTCCCGTTCGCATGTAGGTATATTGGGGTGTGCATCTGAACCCATGATGATCGCAGTATGAAATTGCGTTCATTCTTCGTTGAGATTCAAATTTGTTTCGGATCGCACCGGCAGTATTTATTCTGAAGAATCAGAATCTGTGTTTGATGACTCAGATGTTTGATGGTTCTCATTCTTTGATGAGTCTCGATATCCACCGGTCATAGTTCTTTGAGCCATGGCAGATATCGCCTGTAGCATGATGAGCAACGCGATCCCACTCCCGATGACAAAGAGTACACTCACGATGTCCCAGTTCGATCGACCTTGAGCCGTAAAGACAGCGAACCCACTGAGCAATGTAATAGCACAGATAGCAGACAGCACTGCCCTAGTTTGAGCTGAACGAAGTGGACGAAATCGCATTAAAATCACTATTGGCGATCGGAATGAAACCAGATTAAATCCACGATGAAAAATTATTTATCTTTAAAAACTACACAAACGGAGTGGCTGAGAGTTGGTTTGTTCAATCTTGGTTCGCTGAATGATCCGTTGATTTCCAGGGCAATTCAACAGTGAAAGTACACCCTTGGGATGGGTTATTCTTTACATAGATCGAGCCGCCATGAAGTTCCGCGATCCCCTTAGCGATCGCCAAGCCAAGTCCGTGGCCACGCCCCGATCGACTTGAATCCTCGACTCGCGCGAAGCGATCAAAGACAGAATCGATCCGGTCATCGGGGATTCCAGGTCCTTCATCTTGAACATAGATGAGGACTTGGTCGTTCATTTGCTCGAGCTTAATATGAACTGTCCCAGCAGTGGGGGTGTATCGGATCGCATTCCGAATCAGGTTGTTGAGCATGGTGATGAGTAGATCGGAGTCGCCTCGAACGCCCAACGAGATTGTCTCATCTGTGTCGAACAGGACTGGATCCAACTCGATCGCGTTCTGATGAGCCATTGCAATACAATGGTCGAGCGAGTCCATGACTAGATCATTAAACGCAGTCAAGGTGCCGCCGACTTTGCCAAATCCATCTTCGATTCGTGTCAAGGTTAAGAAGCTTTCGATCATGCGTCCAAGCCGGGTCATCTCATCGCGGACAGATTGCACAAACTCCTTGACTTCTTCTGAACTGTCATCAATCTGGAGTGTTTCTGATTCAATTTGCATAATCGCGATCGGCGTCTTTAACTCGTGAGAGACATTGGATATGAACCTGGCTTGCGATTCAAAGGCACTACGGATCTGGGCTCTCGATTCATCCAACTGCAACACCAGGTCCTGAACCTCTGTACTGTTCTCCTCAATCTTGAGTGGTTCATCCAGAGACTCGGGTTTCAAGCCCGCAACAAGTTCCTGCACTTTCGTCAGTGGTGCGACAGCGATCCCGGATATAAACCATCCCGCGATCAGCGCAAGAAACGGTGCAGAGAGGGATGTAACCAGCAGCGTCTGCCCCATCTGCAATACTCGGTTCTGAGCATACTCATTGTCGGTTGCTTGCAAAAGTATGTATGCCTTTCCGTCACTCCCTACTACGCGTTGGATCACAACGATCATGTTCGCTTCATCGAATCCAGTGGGAGGACTTGCCCAGTAAACGCTTTGAAGCAAAACCGGTCCAGAGGTGTCGATCGCTCTATCAATCTCCGAAAGGACCAGTTGCGCCATCTCGCTTCCCGGATCAACAAGTCGGCCGCCTGTCAAATCGAACACATCGATATGGAATGAATGGAACCGAACCTGGGTCAGTTGCTCTGACTCGATCGATTGCAACTCAGCTCGAGAAATGTGTGGAAGCTCGCGCTGAATTTGTGCCGCGACACCTACAGAATGGCGTAGAAAGAAATCGTCAAATGAGCTGTATATCGAACCGCTCAAAAACACCCAAGCGATTACGGTGCTCACCCATTGAATGAGCGTGAAGATCAGCACCACCCACAATGAGAGCTGCACGCGAAGCGAGAGCCGAAACATCGAAGACTGATTGGGGTCCAAGAGGCGATGCACAATCAGTCCATCACACCGAAGCGGTATCCAGCCCCTTTAATCGTGTGGAAGAGTTCGTGGTCATATCCACGATCAAGCTTTTTCCGCAATGATGACATATACACATCAATCACATTGCTTCCTGGGGAGTAGTTCATATCCCAGACCTTCTCCGCAATCTGTGCTCGAGAAAGCACACGATTCGGATTCCGCATCAGATACTCGAGCAGGGCATATTCCTTGTTGGAGAGTTCATGCTCCTGATCCCCACGCTTTGCCATCCGAGTATACAGGTCAAGTTGAATCTCATCACACTCCAACAGCCGTCCTTCGGATGCTTCCCCACGGCGGAGCAACGCTCGGATGCGTGCGAGGAGTTCTTCAAACTCAAACGGCTTTGTCAAATAATCATCCGCCCCCGCATCGAGCCCCGCGACTTTTTCATCAGTTCCCGACAACGCTGTCAGCATCAACACAGGAGTCTCAACACAACGCCGACGCAGGTTTCTGCAGACATCAACCCCATCACGATCAGGCAGCATGAGATCGAGAATAATCAGGTCATATGGAATCTCGCCGGCAGCGAGTTCCTCGCCCTCAAAGCCAGACTTCGAAACATCCGCAGCATACCCATGACTTTCAAGCCCCTTCTGGATCGCGCCAGCCATTTTCGGATTGTCTTCAATGATCAAGATCCTCATGGAGAGATTGTAGTGTCATTTTCTAGATCAAGCACCCGTTCAACCACATGCGAGTCTATCGAACAGGAGTAGAGAGTCCGATTTCAGGTGTCGATTTTTCATTGAAGGTCACAAGAAAACTGAGATTTCAAGGTTCATCACAATCATTTTGTACCACAGGCGATTCTCGTTTGTAGTCGACCACGAAGAAATCGAAAGCGATCAGTCTTCAGAATTAATTTGTTTTTATCTCGGTGAACTTCCATCCACACGGGAAAGTCATCAGCATGCGGTGCTGCCTTGGGTTTTGGTGAGGTAGTCGAGCGCGACCGCCTCAGCGACTTTGATCCCGTCGATCCCCGCTGACAAAATCCCCCCCGCATACCCGGCACCTTCACCAGTTGGGTATAAACCAAAGGTGTTGATACTCTGAAATGTTTGATCGCGCCGTATTCGGATCGGAGATGAGGTTCTGGTTTCTACTCCTGTCAATACAGCATCATCCATGTCATACCCACGAATCTTTTTGCCAAAGGAATGAAGCGACTCTCTGATCGCATCAATCGCAAAGCTTGGCAGGCATGTTGATAAGTCGGTCGGTGTGACCCCAGGTTTATACGATGGGATGACGCTCCCAAGCGAGGTGCTTGGTCGTCCCGCGAGGAAATCGCCAACACGCTGCGCTGGAGCCGCATACGTCCCGCCACCTGCGAGAAAGGCAGCGGTTTCCCACTTCCGCTGGTAATCAATCCCTGCGAGAGGGCTATCCGGATAATCAACTTCTGGAGTGATGCCAACCACGATCCCAGAGTTCGCATTCCGCTCCGCACGCGAGTATTGACTCATCCCATTGGTAACGACGCGGCCTTCCTCAGATGTTGCAGCAACGACAGTCCCCCCAGGGCACATGCAGAAGCTGTAGACATCACGGCCGTTCTTCGCGTGATAGACCAGTTTGTAATCTGCGGCACCCAAGATTGGATTCCCCGCATTCTTCCCAAACCGTGCGGTGTCAATGAGCGATTGAGGATGCTCGATCCTAAACCCAATAGAAAACGGTTTCGCTTCGATAAAGACGCCGCGATCGTGCAATGTTTGAAATGTGTCTCGGGCGCTATGTCCAATCGCGAGAATAATATGGTCCGAAGCAATCTGCTCGCCTGTCGAGAGTTGGACACCGCGGATCTTCCGGTTTCCATCGGCATCTATCTCAATATCAAAATCTGTAACCTTGCTTTCGAATCGATACTCTCCACCCAGAGATTCAATCGTGGCCCTCATGCTCTCAACCATTTTCACGAGCCGGAATGTTCCGATGTGCGGATGGGCTTCTGTAAGGATTTCTTCCGGAGCACCCGCTTTGACAAACTCTGTGAGTACCTTCCTCCCAAGAAATCGAGGGTCCTTAACCTGGCTATAGAGCTTGCCATCCGAGAATGTCCCCGCGCCCCCCTCGCCGTATTGTACATTGGATTCCGTGTTGAGTTTCGACTTCCGCCAAAGCCCCCAGGTATCTTTCGTGCGTTCACGCACAACTTTCCCGCGTTCAAGAATAATCGGCTTGAACCCCATCTGTGCCAAGATAAGTGCAGCGAAAATCCCAGAAGGACCAGCGCCAATCACCAGTGGCCGAGGCCCAAAATCGGTCGGAGCCTGTGCTACATGCCGATACTCAAGATTCGGGGTTTCACGAACTTCATGATCATCCTCAAATGCTTTGAGGATGCTCGCTTCATCCTGAACCTCCACATCCAAGGTGTACACCAGCTTGATCGCGTGCTTCTTACGAGCGTCATGAGCACGACGAAACACTGTGCACGAGATCAACTGATCCGGTTGGACTCGCAGCCGCGCGATCGCTGCGTTGCGGATCGCATCCGGCCCATGGTTCAGCGGGAGTCTGATTTGATTCAATCGGAGCATGGCTACCTTATCACTTGACCACCCAAACTTCCCTTCCATGCTGAACATTGGATTAGCCGGAGCGGTGAGGTAAGTAAAGCGAGATCGGACGGCTTTGGACTTGATTGGCTCTGAAATTCTGTGGGCTTTCACAGGTTTTGAGTATGAGAATCTACGGAGTACTGATATAATCAGACGAATAGCCCTGCCTGAGCGCGGTTGAGAACACAAGGACGAGGCAAGAGTGGCTTGAACGAGACCCGTACAGATCCTGACCTGATCGCGTCAATCGCGAACAGCGAGAATCATGAAGCGTGGCGTGAGTTTGAAGCGTGGTACGCTCCGATCATCCACGCGTTCTGTGTTTCGCGTGGCATGGCACCACATGACGCCGACGATATAGCGCAAGATGTATTTATCCGTCTGACACAGTCTTCTATCGCAACCAAGTATGACCCCGATCGAGGACGATTCCGCTCGTACCTCTTTCAAGTCACGCGGAGTGTTGTCAGTTCGTCAAAGAAAAGGATACAAACAGAGTATTCAATCGAGTCTTTCGAGGAACCATCAAGTTTGAAGGACTGGAATAAAGCTTGGGATGAAGAGTGCGCCTTGCAAGCAATCAAGCATGTCGAGCAGACAGCATCAGCTGTTCAAAAAAGCATCCTGAATCTTTCATTGAGAGGCTCTTCGCCGAAAGTCATCGCTGAGTTGCACGGGCTCACAATTGATGCGGTCTATAAAATCCGTCAGCGACTTCACGCGAGTATCGAAGAAACCACACTCAAGTTTCAGCAAGGGCGATAGTGGTGAGCATGGGATCAAACGACCAAACCGATGCATTCTTCGATGAACTCAAGTCAAAGCTCGGCTCGGACCATGTAGATGTTGGTCCATACCAAGTCCTGCACGAAGTCGCTCACGGCGGGCAAGGTGTCGTCTACAAAGCTCAAGACCGTAGAGACGGTACATTCGTTGCACTCAAAAAATCATACGAATCCAGCGGCAAGATCTACGACAGGCTCATCCGAGGTGTGGATCTCGCAGCAACACTTGATCACAAGTTCATCCTGCCGATCCTTGGGGTTGAGAATGAATCAAACACCATATGGATCGTGACCCCCTGGATTGAAGGCCAGTCCGTGAGCGTCTGGTCGAGGGCGAGTGGGCGAACCACAAGCGAAATCATTGACACATACACAATGATCTGCTCCGCGGTCACTCACGCGCACTTCCGTGGGGTGATTCATCGCGATATCAGGCCAGCAAACATTCTCATCAAGGAGGACGGAACCCCTTGTGTATTAGACTTCGGAATTGCAAAGCGTGTGTCCGCAGATGAAGACTTTGGCAGAAACTCTTACTCGCTTCTGTCAGGAGATATCCGATACCTCCCACCTGAACTCTTGAATCACGACAGCACACCAACCGATGTCCGTCAGGATGTGTATTCGCTCGGTGCATTGCTGTATGTCATGCTCACAGGTAACCATCCGCTCGATATGGCCTCTCCGAGCGACAGCTACCGTCTGGTCTCGACCGGTGAGGTTTTCATCACCCGAGAGCTTGGCAAGCTACCAGGATCAATCGGGCCGATCATCCGCAAAGCAACATCGGTTGAGATGAATGCGCGATACAGCGCAGTAAGTGAACTTGTTCGTGATATCCAAGACGATCAAAAAGGGTTCCCTATCCAAGCGATTGCTCACACCAAGAAGTATTTGTTTTTGAGAGCGTTTCACAGAAACCGAGTTCCAATTCTCGGAGCACTCGGAGCAGTAATACTGATTACCGCTGCGATTTGGAATCATCTCAACTCAAAGCAGATAAGCCGAGATCTCCGAATCTCCAATCAACAGACCATCGGTGTGCTGACCGGCCTCGTTGATTCGCTTGGGCCGACAAAGGAACTTGGTCCAAGCATGGACAGCTTCACCGTGCTCGAGTATGTGAGCGATCGAATCAGCGAGATGGATGCAAGCAATCGAGAAGATCAGATCGCAAACTTCGCTGGGCTCCATCTATCGATCGCCAATGCCTACTCTCAAATTCATCGTGCGACTGAGGGGATCGATCATGCGATCGAGGCGTACGACTTGTATTCAATGATCTATTCGCCTGAACACATCCGTGTGAAGGAGAGTGCGACCCGTTTAGCAAAGCACTACATTGAAACCCTGCAGCCTCACAAAGCAGAGCAGTTTATTGGGGAATTCATCAACCACGCTCCTCCATCTGAGGTGAAGTACAGCCGCCATGTGTTGCTTTACGCTGTCTCCCTCATCCGACAACAAAAAACAGAGCAAGCAAAGCCATATCTTGACGAATACCTGTCGAGGTACACGACCGCATCAGACGAACGAGCCTCAGGCTTGGAGGTAAGCGCAATCTATAACGGCTTTGTTGGGAAGCCGGAACTGGCACTTCGCGACGCGAAAGAACTCTACCAGATTTGGGAGACTCTCTACGGGCCAAATGACGCACGAACGCTGTCGTCGATGATGTACTGGACGAAGTCGCTCCAAAAACTCGGCAGATTCGAGGAGACACGGGAAGTTGTCCAACGCGTGCTCCCTGCGTTCGTAGCTGCTCACGGCCCAAATGATGACAGATACCTATCACTCGTCGCGCAAAAAGTAATCAGTGAGATAGAACTCGGGTATACCGAAGATGCGCTCACAAATGCCAAATCGCTCTCAGCTCAAATGGATAGTCACTTTGGGCAGGAGCACTTCATGTCCTACCAAGGTCGGCTTCTGATCGCGCGAGCCTTGATCGCATCACGCAGGTCCAACGATGTGATCGAAATGCTTACACCAGAAGTAGAGCCCTTTTACCAGGTCACCGCGAATCGACCCAGAATCCGGAATCTCCCTCGCCTCTATCTCGCTCAAGCGTACAACATGCTTGGGCAGTACGAACAGGCTAAATCAGTCTTGTCACCAGCTCTCGATGATGTCCGATCAACTATGGGGTTCGCCCATCTCGAAGCTTTGCCCTATGAATATGAGAATTTAAAATCAAACGCTTCACAAATGCCCTCAGATGATCTCAAAGTGGCATTAACAGATTTAGCAGGCGCATACGCCGATGTATACGGCCAAGACCACCCGCACACAATCAGGGTGAGAGATCACGCAGAACGCGTGGATCTGGAAAACTGATTCCAGGACGCTCATTTTTTACGAATCCAAAATTTCTTTGGTTTTTATGTCCAATGAGTGAGTGAAAACCACTAACTCAATATGGAGACCCTGTATCCACCTGACCCAGTGGGTGCAGGGAGGTACAGCGATTCTCGCAGTCGTTGGATCAAAATATTTATTTATTCATATTTTGTGAATAAGCAAGCCCCTGAAATGGGGCTTGTCTTTTCTTGGTCCATCAGAAATCCTTTCCGAGGAGATCCAGAATCGATTTATGGTGATGAATCCTTGACGGTGATATGATCCTGCCACTATGGGAAAAAAAATCGATTTTGGAGTCGTTGGTCTGGGTGTGATGGGGAGAAGTCTCGCACTCAACATGATCGATCGTGGACTGGTTGTGGGGGGGGCCGATCTCACCACAGATTTGGTCGATGCGTTCGTCAATGAGGGGGGGGAATCAGCATTGGGCTTTCGCACTGCTCACGATCTGATCTCAGCGATCGAGCGTCCACGCAAGCTCCTGATGATGGTCCCTGCTGGACCTGCTGTGGATTCAGTACTCGATGATCTCTACAAAGTCCTTGAGCCGGGTGATGTGGTCATCGACGGCGGAAACAGCAAATACCAGGATACCCAACGCCGTGTCGAAGCCGCCGAGCAATTCGGCGTTCTGTATGTCGGAGCCGGCGTTTCTGGTGGTGAAGAGGGCGCGCGTCATGGACCGAGTATCATGCCGAGCGGATCAGAGATCGCATGGGATCTCATCAAATCCAATCTCCAATCCATAGCTGCCCGCGGCCCAGATGGTCAACCGTGCTGCGATTGGCTCGGTGGTGGCGGTTGTGGTCATGCAGTGAAGACCATCCACAACGGCATCGAATACGCGTTTATGCAAGCGATCTGTGAGATCTACGCGATTCTCAATATGCACCCCGGGACAACTCCAGATCAACTCGCAGATCTATTTGGTGCATGGAACACCGGACACATGAAGTGTTTCTTGCTCGAAATTACCGAGCAAATCTTCCGTGTAAACGACCCATTCCAAGACGGAAAGCTTGTCAACAGTGTGCTGGATGAAGCAAAGCAGAAAGGTACCGGCAAGTGGACCGCTGAAATGGCGCTCGATCTTGGAGTCCCCTGTCCAACGCTTGCAGAGGCAGTCTTTGCTCGTGGTGTCTCGTCCCGACGATCTATACGAGATCAGCTCGCTGAGGTATCTGCAAAGTATCCGAATCCAGATCAAGATCTGAATATCGAATCAGATGATCTGAAAGACGCATTGTTTGCCTCCGTGGTTATTGCATTTGCTCAGGGGCTCGATCTCATCTCATCCGCAAGCGCGGAGCACGGGTGGGAAGTGCGGCTTGATCGCGTCGCCAAGCTCTGGAGAGCCGGATGCATCATCCGGATCGACTTCTTGGATCAAATCAGTCAAGCTATGCAAGGCATTGGCTCAAGCCACCTACTCCTTGATCCATGGTTCTCCAAGCATGTCGCTGCTGCACTTCCAGGTCTCCGGCGGACGGTTTCCGTCGCTGCCCAATCCGGTATCGGTATCCCTGTACTCTCTTCAGCCCTTTCGTACTACGACACTATTCACGCTTCACGATTGCCTCACAATCTGCTGCAAGCCCAGCGTGATGCATTCGGTGCTCACAGTTACCGTCGCAATGACCGCGAAGGCGATTTCCATACCGATTGGCTTGGCGATGGAAGCACATCAAAACTGAAGTAGTCAACTCTTTCCACAGATGAAGAAATACTGACTGCACGAGAAGTGTTTGCGTAAGATCAATCGCAGAAGCAACGAGACCGAGTTTGAAACGGAGCCAGCTGTGCAACAAGCGAAGCAGTTTACACTTGTGTTGTTTGGTGCAACCGGAGATCTTGCACACCGCAAGCTGTTCCCGTCCCTCTTTCGGCTCTGGAAATCGAATCTCATTGAAGACTTTCTGATCCTCGCGACAGGTCGCAGCCAAGCGGATCGAGCAGCATTCCTTGAATACCTCAGGGAGTATGTCGAGGAAGCTTCAACCGAACATGAAGCATGGGCATCGTTTGAAAAATGCATCGAGTTCTTTCAACTCGACGCAAAGAACGAGCAATCTTTCCACCAAATGGCGAGTGCTCTTGAATCTCTCGAGGAAGACCGGAATCTGAGTGGGAACAGATTGTTTTACCTATCAGTTTCGCCAGGACTATTCGGATCGATCACAGAAAATCTCGCATCTTCAGGCATGCTCAAGCGAGACTCAAATCACCAAGATGCCCCTTGGTCAAGACTGGTTGTCGAAAAACCGTTCGGTCACGATCTGGAGAGCGCAAAGAAACTCGATGATCATCTCTCTCGATTCGTCGAGGAAACTCAGGTCTACCGGATCGACCACTATCTCGGAAAAGAAACGGTTCAGAACTTAGTCGCGTTTCGCTTTGCCAACGGCATGATCGAGCCGCTCTGGAACAGTCACCATATTGCGAGCGTGCAAATCACGGTAGCGGAAACTTTAGGAGTGGGGGACCGCGCCGATTATTACGAATCCGCTGGTGCACTGCGCGACATGATGCAAAATCACATGATGCAGTTACTCGCGTTGACCGCGATGGAGCCGCCGTTGAGTCTCTCTCCGAAGGATATCCGAAATGAGAAGGTTCGGGTTCTGCGTTCGATCAAGATCCCGACATCACCCAAAGAGGTTGCTCAAAGTACTGTCCAAGGACAGTACGGGCCGGGTGTTGTTGATGGGGTCAAGGTCCCAGGGTACCGCGATGAGGAAGGGGTGGATTCCAACTCAACGACACCAACATTCATCTCGACCCGTGTTGAACTCGACAACTGGCGATGGACAGGTGTCCCTTTCTACCTCAGGCACGGCAAACGACTCCCATCGCGCGTCTCTGAGATCCGCGTTCGATTCCGCACGCCCCCGATGCACCTCTTTCATGCTTCCGAATGCTCGCCGTCGTGTCCGAATGTGTTGCGTATCCGGATTCAACCAGAAGAAGGAATCCGGCTGAGTGTCGGGGCAAAGAGACCCGGACCGGGAATGAACATCGATAGCGTGGATCTAGAGTTCAACTATTCCGATTCTTTCGGAGTCGATCTTCCAGAGTCTTACGAGCGATTGCTACTCGATGCGATCATGGGCGACCCAACTCTCTTCATCCGTCAAGACGAAGTTGAAGCCTCATGGGTCTGGGCAGACGCAGTACTCAAAGGTCTTGAAGAACAACCGGTCCCCAACTTCCCGAACTACACCGCGGGGTCAACCGGTCCAGAAGATGCAGGCAGTATATTTGTCCCCCTCTCAAGCCCGAGAGCAAGCGAGCCAGAAGACGCATGGGGATCATTCAACGGCGATTCGGGCAGCGATCAAAATCACGGAGCCCCATCATGACTGAGCCAACCACCTATCCAACCCTCCGTGTTGTCCAAGATGCAGTTGCAGCAGGGGAGTTGGTTGCTTTACAAATCTTTGAATCCGCCCAAAAAGCAGTGGCAGAGACAGGTCGATTCACGCTCGCAATCCCTGGCGGATCAAGCCCGCGAGCAGTTTTCGAAAAACTAAGCTCCCCTAAATACCTGAGTGGGTTTCCATGGTCAAAGACCCATGTCCTTTGGGTAGATGAGCGAGCCGTGCCTGCAGATCACAAGGATTCAAACGCGGGTGTGTTTATTCGTGAAGTGTTCACAGATTTGCCGTTCGTTCCTGAGCAAGTCCATCGCATGCTCGGCGAACTCGGTCCCGAGCATGGGGCTTTGGCATATCAAGAAACCCTTCGGTCGGTTCTCAATCCCGAAGGTGGCGACGGAAACACCATCGATTTCGCTTTGTTGGGAATTGGTGAGGATGGTCATATCGCGTCCTTGTTCCCAGGTGATCCCGCTCTCGATTCGACCGGCACAGTGATCCCGATATTCAACTCTCCGAAACCACCTCCGGAACGAATCACACTGACCATGCCAGTCCTCAAAAGTGCAAAGCAGATTGTCATGTTGGTTCTTGGTCAAGGGAAAGCAGACGCTGTTGCAAGATCAATCGCAGGCGAACCATTGCCTGCGCAAATCGTTGCAGATGAAACAATCACACTTTGGGTCATCGATCAAGCCGCTGCATCCAAGCTTCCCTGATTCATTTCTTTGTTTCGGTCTATCGATTTCTTCGTGGGCTGTAGTTCAAAAATGTATCTGTTTGTTGCCAGAGATCTTCGAGTCGATCGATGCGATGATGGGCCTTCGCTCCCAGGAGTTTCACAACCTGCGCCACAAGCAGTTCTGAAGTGATGACGGCTGGGACAGAACTGTCAAACGGCCCAACCGCTGGAATTTGCAGTTCGCACCAAGTCTCAGCAAGCGAGACCAGCGGCGACAATGGACCGTCAGTGATCGCGACCACCTTCACGCCATACCCAGCAAGCACACGAGCGGTCGTCACCGAATATCGGCGGTACCTCGCAAAGTCAAAGACGACTGCAGTATCGCTGTCCGAGGCGCTGCTCAGGTCCCTCCCAGTCGAATGTTCCTCAACGAGGTGGACATCAGGTCGGATCATCGATAAGCCACTATGGAGCGCAAGAGCGCCCGCCATCGAGGTTTCACCTGAGATGACCCAGACATTCCGTGCGGAAGCGATCGGGGTTGCTAGATCCTCTAGCTTGGACGCATCCAGCGACGAGAATGTCTGATGGACCGCATTCTCGATTGCCGTCCTGATCGGAGCTGTGGATTCATCCTGATGTCGAATTCGGTGACTCGGACTGGTCAACTGATTCGAGAGTTCTTCTCGAATCCAGCTTTGGAGATCCGTGTACCCTTCAAAGCCAAGCTTTGTCGCGAACCGGACGATAGAAGGCCTACTGGTCTGGGCGCGGCCCGCAAGGTCCGATACCGTCCCAAATGCAATCAAAGTCGGGTCCTCAAGGACCAACGACGCAATTCTGCGTTCAGTTGGGGTCAGTTGTTCGCTGACTTTGGCGATGAAATCTTGTATCGACATCACTGGCACTCCGGTGGTCAGTGTATTACAATGAAGGGTGCCGAGTGTGCATCCTATTACAAAAACAGTTTCGACCCGAGTCGTCACGAAATGGAGTCCAGTTCATGATCCAGCCGCAAAAATATGTCCCAACAGACAAGGAACAAGCATTTCTCGAGTCCATCGAGGATGTGCAGTACAAGCGTGAGATCTTGAATGGGCTCAAGCCCTTCCTTGATGGAAGCACCTCGGAAGACCTCAAGGGGTTCTACAGCTCCGATGAACTCGTCCAGCTCGGCGGACTCAAAGGCGGCGATCGGGATGTTGAAAAACGCATGCCTGTAAAGGTTACACGCCACTTCGCTGAACTCGCGATGAAGAGCAAGCCAATCCAGCGGCTCGTCAAAGCGAGCCCGGACGAAACCCTGGACCTCGCGGGATCAGAAGATCCAGGGAACCAGATGGACTACGCACCGGTCGAAGGGCTCCTCCACAAGTATGAGATGGGTCTGATGTATGTCGTCTCGACTTGCTCTGCACACTGCCGATTCTGCTACCGCGAAGAACTCATCGCACGCAAAGAAATCAAACGCGCCGACGGCACCGTCGCGAAAAAGGGACTCGCCAAAATCCCAGAGATCACCAGCTACATCCGTTCCTTCAATCAGCAAGTCGCAGACAACGGCGGACGCCACCCAGTCTGCGGGAGGGAGAAACTCCGAGAAGTCCTCCTCTCAGGTGGCGACCCAATGGTGCTCAACAACTCCAAGATCGGTGCTTGGCTCGCAGCACTCGCTGAATCAGGTGTCGAATCCATCCGGATCGGCACGAAAGAAATGGCGTTTTATCCACTCCGTTTCGATGAGTCATTCTTCGCGATGCTCGACAGTTTCCACGAGTCCTACCCAGAGGTTGGACTCCACATGATGATCCACTTCGAGCACCCAGACGAGTTCCTCCAGAAGGACGATGATTTCAACTACATCACCGATGATAAGGGCATCCTTCAGTGGGTTCCAGACACAATCGCAGCGATGCGAGGACTCCTCGCTCGCGGATGGATCACCGTCGAGAACCAGACCCCGATCATCAAGGACATCAACGACGACGCGGACGCACTGCGAATCATGCAGCGTGAGATGAAGCGTGTCGGTGCGGAAAACCACTATTTCTTCTGTGGTCGTGATATCGTCGCATACAAAGCGTTCAACATTCCAATCGAGAAAGCATGGAACATCCTCAACGAGTCCCAAAAGGGCCTATCAGGCGTCGAAACACACGCACGGCTCTCGATCACACACTACAAGGGCAAGACCGAGGTCAACGCGGTCACCAATGAGCCAATCCCAGGACTCAAAGGAAGCGAGAACGGCGTCGTCATCTTCAAACTCCTCCGCAACGCACACGGCGCTCCAGATCGAGGCAAAGTCTGCATCGTCGGACGCAACCCCGATGCGGTTTGGTTCAACGACTACGAGGATCGCGTACTCTTCGATGAAGCGGGCTTGTTCGATTACAAGCGTGTTGTAGAAACCAAGGACGAGCCAGCGGAGCAAGTGTCGCGATGATCAACAAAAAAGTCGCCAGTGCCGCAGATGCGGTGCGTGATGTATTCGACGGCGCAACGGTCATGATCGGTGGATTCGGTGAAGCCGGCAGCCCCATCGAGCTTATTCATGCGCTGATCGATCAAGGCGCCAAAGACCTGACGGTTGTCAGCAACAACACCGGAAGCGGTGAAGTTGGTCTCGCAGCATTGCTCAAAGCAGAGCGTGTCTCCAAGATCATCTGTTCGTTCCCAAGAACCGCAAACTCGACTGTCTTCCCCGATCTCTACCGGAGCGGGAAAACAGAACTCGAACTGGTCCCCCAAGGAACGCTCGCGGAGCGCATTCGTGCAGGTGGTGCAGGGATTCCGGGGTTCTACACACCCGCCGCAGTGGGGACTCCGCTCGCGGACGGCAAGGAAAGCAGAGAGTTCGACGGGAAGGAGTACCTCCTCGAACGCGGACTCAAAGCGGACTTCGCTCTCATCAAGGGTCAGGCCGCAGACACGCATGGCAACATCGTCTACAACAAAACCGCACGCAACTTTGGTCCCCCAATGGCAATGGCGGCAAAGGTAGCGATTGTTCAAGTCAACAAGGTTGTCGAAGCGGGTGAGATGGATCCAGAAGTCGTGGTCACACCAGGTATCTTCGTGAGCCGAGTCGTTGAGGTCACCGAGCCCGCATTCGAGTCTGAGTTGGTAGCTGCAGGAGCGTCGTACCCATGAGCGAGCAAACCAAAGTGATCGGCCGCACGCGAGAAGAGATGGCACAGCGTCTCGCTCAGGACATCCCAAACGGGTCCTATGTCAATCTCGGAATCGGGATCCCAGAACTCGTCGCACGCTTCGTTCCAGAAGGTCGCACACTGATCTATCACACCGAGAACGGCTTGCTTGGAATGGGGCCTTCCCCAGAAGAAGGCAAGGGAGATCCAGAACTCATCAACGCAGGCAAGCGTCATGTCACCGTCAATCCCGGCGCCGCATTCTTCCACCACGCGGATAGCTTTGCGATGATCCGAGGGGGTCATATCGATCTCTGTGTTCTGGGCGCCATGCAGGTTTCCAAAGCCGGCGATCTCGCCAACTGGTCCACCGGCGAACCAGGCGCGATCCCAGCAGTTGGTGGTGCAATGGACCTGTGTGCCGGAGTTAAATCCGTGTTTGTCATTACCCAGCACTGCACCAAGACAGGTGAGCCCAAGCTCGTAGACGAATGCACTTATCCACTGACAGGTCTGGGAGTGATCAACAGGATCTACACCGACCTAGCGGTGATTGATGTCACCCCGGAAGGATTCAAGCTTGTCGAGCTGAGTCCCGGCGTGGACTTTGACTATGTGCAGGAGCGCACCGGCGCACCGCTGATACCTGTTTCCGATTAACCAAGGATTCAATCCGATGAGTACACCAGCACAAACCACCCGAAGTGCGGAACTGTTCGAACGAGCACGCAAAGTACTCCCAGGTGGAGTCAGCCGCAACGCGGTCTTGCGCGATCCAAACCCGCTGTATGTCGATCACGCCTACGGCTGTCACATCGTCGATGTAGATGGGGTCGATCGGATCGACTTTGCAAACAACATGGCCTCGCTTATCCACGGACATGCCGATCCAGACATGGTGCGCGTAGTGGGGGAGCAACTAGCAAAGGGTACCGCATACAACATGGGTACCGAAGTCGAGATCGAGTATGCCGAGCACCTGCTCTCGCGAAATGAGGGCTTCGAACAACTCCGCTTTGTGAACTCCGGAACCGAAGCATTGATGCTCGCGATCAAAGCTTCCCGCGCGTACACCAACCGCCCGATGGTCGCCAAAGCCGAGGGAGCTTATCACGGCGCATACGATTGTGTAGAAGTGAGCCAAACCCCAAGCCCTGATTCTTGGGGGGATGCCGATTGCCCGAGTAATGTCCCGTTGGTTTCAGGGACGCCAGAATCCACCATGTCGGATGTCGTTGTCTTCCCGTACAACAATATCGAGAAAGCTATTGCTCTACTGGACAAGAACGCAGACAAACTTGCGTGCGTAGTTCTTGATCTCATGCCTCACCGTGTCGGTCTAAACCCAGCCGAGCCTGACTTTGTCAATGCATTGCGAGAATGGACAACCAAGAACGGCGTGATGCTTGTGCTTGATGAAGTCATTACCTTCCGAGCCGAGTATGGTGGTCTGCAAGAAAAGTACGGCATCCAAGCAGATCTCACCGCACTTGGCAAAATGATCGGTGGAGGATTCCCCATCGGTGCGGTCGCGGGGAGATCTGATGTCATGGATGTCCTCAATCCGAAATCAATGCGTTACCTCTTCCCGCATTCTGGTACTTTCTCGGCAAACCCCGTAAGCATGGTTGCAGGTTACGCAGCGATGAAAAAGTTTGATCGTCCTGCAATCCAACGACTCAACGATCTTGCCAAGCGAGCAGTCACAGGCATCGAATCCGCGATCAATGCGACCGGGGTTGTTGCGAGTGTCACCGGGACCGGGTCGATGTTCCGTGTCCATGTGAAAGAATCCGCACCAAGAAACTATCGCGAAGCATACCTGTCGCCTCAGGAAGCTCCGAGGCTCAAGTTTTTGCTCGATCATATGTTTGACGAGGGGTTCTTGCTGATCAATACATGTTCGTCAACCCTGTCGACCCCGATGACTGAGGCAGACATCGATGCATTGGTCGACGCATACAAGCGTGGGTTTGAGCAACTAGCATCAAACATTGATTGAATCAATCGCGTTCAAAGACCGTCGCGAGTCCCTGTCCAACACCAACACACAACGCCGCGATCCCGCGTTTGGCATCGTCGCGAACCATCTGATGAATCAGCGTGGTGGCGATGCGGGTCCCGCTGCAGCCGAGCGGGTGTCCGATTGCAATGGCGCCGCCGTTAACATTGAGTTTCTCGTCTGGAATATTGAGCTCGCGTGCACACGCGATGGATTGTGCCGCGAACGCCTCATTGATTTCAACGAGGTCGATGTCATCGAGAGATAATCCAGCACGACCGAGTGCTTTCCGAATTGCTGGGACCGGACCGATCCCCATATGCGCTGGATCGACGCCTGCAGAGGCACTCATCCCAACATACGCAATTGGCGACAATCCAAGCTCCTTTGCTTTGGATTCTTCAACAAGCAACATCGCTGCAGCACCATCGTTGACCCCGGACGAGTTCCCCGCAGTAACCGTGCCCAGTTCATCTTTCGCAAACACGGCTCGGAGCTTGCCGAGTTGTTCGAGGGTTGATTCTGGTCGAGGATGCTCATCCGTATTTACACGAATCGGATCCCCCTTGCGTTGAGGGATCTCGACAGGAACCAACTCGTCAGTGAATCGACCTGCTTCATGAGCCGCTTTCCATCGCTGTTGACTTCTGTATGCAAATGCGTCCTGATCTGCTCGGCTGATCTTATGATCGCGTGCGACATTCTCAGCCGTTTCGCCCATCGGATACGGATGGTGGATCGCTGAGAGCTTCGGATTGATAAACCGCCATCCGATCGATGTGTCGTACATCTGCTGACCACGATCATACCCGTAGTCCGCCTTGCTCAGGACATACGGCGCTCTGCTCATTGACTCCACACCACCAGCGATGAAGACATCGCCGTGGTTGGTTTCGATCATGCGTGCAGCGATATTGATTGCTTCCAGTCCAGACGCACACAACCGATTAACAGTCGATCCAGGCACAGTCTCAGGAAGACCTGCAATCAATGCTGCCATACGAGCAACATTCCTGTTGTCTTCGCCAGCCTGGTTCGCAGCTCCAAAGTACACATCGTCAATCAATCCGCCGTCGATCCCTGTCCGCTCAACAACCGAACGGATCACATGGGCAGCGAGATCATCAGGACGAACAGAAGCGAGTGATCCGCCAAATCGACCGATCGGGGTTCGCAACGCACAGATAACAGCGGCTCTTCTTTGCATCGCGAATTGTAGTATCCCCAAGAACCTTTGTCGTCACAAACCAAGTGTTACTGATCGGATTCAAGGTCTTCCAAGAGGGTGTCTATAAATACCACGCGCCGATGCTGCTCTCCCAATGAGCTCACCAATGCCGGCCGAGCTTCGAGCAGCATCTCACGAGCGATTTGTGGCTCTCCCGTTCCAACCAGGCATTCAGCGAGCTTGACCCGGAACTGAGCTCGGATCCAATGGCCATCAGGGAGCAACCCCTCGACCATTTCAGCTGCTTCTTTGAGCAACTCATGAGCCCGATTCAGATTTGATTGTTCGAGATGCATGACTCCTGTATTGTGGATGGTGATCGCAAGACGAAGGCTTGGGTTCCCGGGATTCAGTCGGAAGATGCTGATCGCCTCATCAAAGAGTTCGGCTGCCTCATCGAAGCGATCTTGCGATCGGTATGAATCCGCGAGGTTATTGAGCGAGATCCCGACCCGCTCATGCGTTGGACCAAAGACCGTTCGTCGGCGTTCGAT
>JARGNC010000008.1:0-7336 GCA_029212425.1 Phycisphaerales bacterium | reverse complement strand
GCATCATCCATTACGCCGACGAGATCCAAAGCTTGTTGGTATATTTCAAGCGACTCCTCAAACTTGCCTTGTTCGTATGCCAATGCCGCCTGCTGATGGGTGATTTGTGCGAACAATTCTGGGGAGTCATCGCGTGGTTGAATTGCGTTCGCCACTTGGGTCGCTTCTGCAAGTATTGATTCGGCATCGTCAAGGCGTGTGGTAGCGAGGTAGACTTGCGCGAGCACAACAAGCGTCGATGCCAATGCCTTGGTTGGGACTTCCTCGAGTGACCTCATCGAATCGATCGAGGACACCAGTTGTTGTTCAGCGATGTCATAGATTCCCAGTCGGGTATAGGTTTCGCCAATTGTACTCTGGATCGCAGATCGAAGATCGGGATACGCTTCAAACCGACCACCCACACCAGTCGCGGCAACATCCAGGAGTTCCTTCACTCGCATATCAGGTCCACTCAACCCTGGATCAACCTCAGAGAGTAAATCACGAAAGAACCCACTTATCTTGCGTTGTTTATCAAGCTCAGATTCCGCAGTTGCCCTGCGCTGTTCTGCCAGTCGATTCGCAGCATTCGTCCGCACAACCCCGATTGTCAACGCGGTGATTGTTCCCGCGATCCCAAGCAGAACAACCGCCGCAATCGCGACACCAGCTTGGTGCCTTCGAGCAAACTTCCGGAGTTGATACACCGTGCTCGCACGCCGCGCTTCAATCGGTCGATGCTCAAGTACGGCTCGGATATCAGAAGCGAACGAATCAACAGTCTGATACCTGCGATCTTGGTTCTGTTCCATGGAATGAAGGAGCACAATATCAAGGTCAGGATCAAGTTTCGGATTGACCGAACTGGGGCTCTGTGGAGTGCTTTGCAATACCCGTTGAATGACGAGCTCGATCGATCCGCTCATGTCATGAGGTAACATGCCGGTGAGCATTTCGTATAGCAGAACTCCAAGGGAATATACATCGGTTCTCGCATCAATCGACGCTGGATCTCCCCTGAGCTGTTCGGGTGACGCGTATGCAAGCGTCCCCATAAACTCGCCTTCTGCTGTTCGGATCATGGTCGCGCTTGTGTTCAGATGATCCTTCGCTAGTCCAAAGTCGAGCACCTTGGGTTGACCCGATTGATCAATCAATATATTCCCAGGCTTTAAATCTCGATGGAAGACCCCTCGCTGATGCGCCGAGATGACACCCTCGCAAATTTTGAGGAAGAGCAATAGTCTTTGCTCTGAGGATAGCTGATGTTCTTTTAGATAGCCATCAAGAGTCGGCCCCTCAATGAGTTCCATCGCAAGAAAGCTTCTTCCATCTTGGGTTTCCCCTCGATCAATGATGGAAACTACATTGAGGTGATTGATCCGTGATGCGAGATCGATTTCACGCTCAAACCGTTGCTTTTGCTCTTTGGTTGCAAGGGATCCCTTCAGCAGAACCTTGAGCGCTACGGATCGGCGCGTAGAGGTCTGCATAGCGCAGTACACAATCCCCTGTCCGCCGCGATGAATTTCATGCTGAATTTGGTATCCCTGAATTCGAAGCGAAGACTGATCCACTCCAGACTCGAATACAGCTACTTCGCGTACCCTGCTCACCAGATCATCCATGGAACGAAGTTCATCGAGCTGGGTTTGGCATTGCAGGCACGCACTCAGGTGTTGTTCGATCTCGACGAGTGTTCGCTCACCGCTGGAAGCTGGGGAATCTTCGTTCGCACGCAGCCGTTCGAGTTCCCCGATTGAAAGGTGGTTGGTCATGAAGCGACACCATCAACGCCGTCGAACTCATCCCGAAGCGTCTCAAGCCGCTTGAGTATTCGATACCTTGCTTGGTACACCGCGTCTCGAGACATCCCAAGTTGATCTGCAACTTCGTTTGCTGGAACCTGTCGAAGAGTCATCAACTCGAACGCACGAAAGTGTGTGGGATTTACTTCCCCTCGGAGTTGAGTCATGCAAGCTCCGATGGTGTGTCGATCCCATTCAAGTTCCCAATCGGTCCTCGCTTCCTCTTCATCCGGGAGTGCTGAGAAGAAGGTAGTTCTATTTGTGAGCTTTGGCGCCTGGATCGGAGCGCGAACACCATCGCGTCTGTGGGAGCGAATCGATTGGTACATCAGGGTAAAGAGCCAAGCCCCGAGTCGTCCTCGTGACCGATCATATTGGCCATCTCGATAGCCTTGAACAAATCGGAGCAACGCGTCCTGAACCGCGTCCTCAGCTTGCTCCTGAGTGAGCCCCAGACGCGATGCAAAGTGCAGCATCGGTTCTCGAAATCTGTCTGTAAGTCTTTGCCATGCAATATCTTCAGAGTCGCGTAGCTGTTGGAGCAAAATGGTCGTGGTTTCCCATTTCATATCTCTCCAGTATACGGATCGTGCAAGAAATCCGCAATACAGGTTTCCGAGATCGACTTCCAGAACGGAAGAAAAAGTCAGAAATCGTGTCAAATCAGGTCATGTTCTCGGCCATACAAGTGAGCCCAAGTACCGGATGTAACACAGGAGACACCGAATGCGATCCCAACGAGCCATCAGCGTCCTGATTTCATTGACTTCGATTCCATGCTTTGCTGGTGGTTTGTGGGCTCAATCGATCCCCAATCCTGGCAACTTGCTGATTTCAGCAATCGACTCCAGCACCGGTTTGCCTGATGTCTTCTCAATCACCACCGCAGGTCTCGTCGGTGAAACAGGGTACTTGCCAAATGAACTGGCCACCACTGTTGAACTCGCGCCAGTGACCCCCATCACCAACGAAGGCATGGAGGTGGTTATGATTAACAATGGGAGCGGTATGCTTCGATTCACATACTCAGGAGGAGGGAGCAATGAAGGGGGGCCTGTATACGCATCGCTGATCGACAGCACGCGAGGGTTTGATTCTTTCGACAATCCGATCGTCGGATTTGAGAGTCCTGGAGTCGCATTCAATCATCCCAATATTGCGTTCAATCCAGGGATGCTGGGTTTACAGCATCCCATGCGTTCGAACATGCCTGATTACTTTGAAGATCCTCTCTTTGGATTTGAGGACCCATTGTTTGGATTCGAAGATCCATTGTTCGGCTTTGAGGATCCATTGTTTGGGTTCACAACAAACTCAGCAATCGTCAGCTATCCAACCCTCGATACTGAGATTGAACTCAACGCTGTTGGCGGTTCGATTGAAGCCGGACTCGCATACCCACGCGCATACTTTATGGATCCAAATGAACTCAACCATTTTGATGGTATCAACGGCGAATCATACAGGAACTATGCAGGATTCGCAGTCTACTCCTCCGACGCATCGAGTGGGGCGGGTATATATCTGGCGCCGCTTGATCGAGCATCGATCCAATCACGAACTTTGCAACTCCAGCCGTATGCCATCGGTGGCGTATTCAATAACGCATTTCATATAGATGGGATGCATGTTGACCCTGTTATTCCAGGGATGGTCTATGTTTGGGGAAGCGACGGCGCAAGCCGAGGTGGGGCACCAATGCCGGTGGTGTACCGTGTCAATCCAGACCAGACGGTTAGCGAACTGACTCGTAGCGGAAACATCGAATCAATCGACGACCTTGTAGTCTCACTCGATGGAAAGCTGTACATCCTCGACGCTACAACATCATCGGGAAAAATTATCACTGTGGACACCCAAGCAGGTACCCAAGCAGTGCTTGCAACGGGAGGGACGACCTTTGAATCCCCTACGAGTTTGAGCGTTGTCCAACGGCGATCCAAAGTTGTCGAGGTCAATACGACTACCGACCTTGCTGATCCAAACCCAGGAGATGGAGATTACTTTAATCCAGGATTCTTACTCACACTCCGCGCAATCGTTGAAGAAGCCAATGCTCAAGCGGTCAATCACACCATCGTCCTTCCAAGCGGGACCTACGACATTTCATCGCTCGGTGAAATCAACATCCAATCGAACATCACAATCATCGGAGCAGGGGCGGCTGACACCATTTTGTCCGGAGCAAATGCCAGTCGAGTATTCAAAATCGATCCATCCGGATCGCTCAAGCTGCGCGACCTGACTATTCAGGACGGGCGAGCGACCGTCGGAGATGGCGCGTGCGTGTTGGCCCAAGGACCGTTGGCAATCGAGGGAGTTGTCATCAGGTCGGGCAACGCGTCGAACCACGGCGGAGGAATCTCCTCAACTTCCACGCTCCACGCATACAAGTCGCATTTCACAGGAAATCAATCCAATAAAGACGGCGGCGCGATCCATATGAACGGAGGGTCCTCGTATATCAATCGGAGTTCGTTCTTCGGAAACGAAGCACTCAATGGTGGGGCAGTTTCCATTACGAATGCAGCCGTCGACATCACCAACTCGACATTCGCACAGAATGAGACATTCTGGGAAGGCGGTGCGATCCGCACCCAATCGAATCAGCCTGTTCGCTTCCTGCATTGCACGCTGGTTGAGAACGAAGCGGGACTGATTCCAGACGATCAATCCTCCGGTGGCATTGACTCAACAGGGTCAACTGTGCTCCCATGGATTCGATCATGTGCATTTGCAGACAATGGGTTCGATGGAGAATTGGCTGATGTGACAGGTGATTTTGAGATCGCGGATCATTCATACTTCGCAACACTGTCTGGGGCGACCTTTAACACGATCAACAATGTCGTGGTCGGCGCATCACCGCTCCTGCCGAGCGTGCCAACACAGTTTGGCGTGACCTACGCATATTCGCCGTTACCGAGCAGCCCGTTGATTGATAACGCAGCGAGCGATGAGTTTCCAGTATTTGATCAACTCGGATTCAACCGAGCGAGCGATGGCAACTCCGATGGTATCCAGACTCCAGATATTGGTGCCTCGGAAGCCGAAGCCGCTTGTCCAGCAGATCTGAGCCTCGACGGAGTCCTGAACTTCCTCGATGTCTCAGCGTTCTTGTCAGCATTCGGTTCACAAGATCCTTCCGCCGATTTCGAAACCGATGGCATGTTCAACTTTCTCGATGTCAGCGCATTTCTCATTCAGTACGGAATGGGATGCCCATAAACCAACCACAGGAGAGTTCAAATGAAATTGAAAACAACATTGGCAATTGCCATCAGTTCAATCATCTCACCAGCCGCACTCGCTGGTCCACTCGATCCACCTCCGGGACCGATCGAATCGACAATGAAAACATTGACTGAAGTGGAACCAAGAACCGCTATCAACTCCACCAATACGCCGGGAGATTCAAGCTCCGCGTTCAGAATCACACAGTCTGGGTCCTACTACCTCGCTCAAAATTTCTCCATTCTTGGATTCCTATCCAACATCGACGCTATCGAAATTGCAGCGAGCAATGTCACCATCGATCTCAACGGCTTCACTCTCACAGGACTCAGCGGAGCTCTCAATGGCATCGTGACTGATGGGACTGGGTACCGAAACATTGTGATCAAAAACGGGACCATTCAATCCTTCGATACAGGCATTGATCTTGATGGAGTCGATGAGGAAAACATTACTCTTGAAGCGATCACCGTAATCAACTCAGATCTCTCAGGAATCGCGATCAGAAACGGTCGGGTCTCTGGTTGCACTGTTAAGGATAACGGAGGAAGCGGGATTATTGTCAGTGCCAACAGCTTTGTGGAAACCTGCACCGTCGAGAACAATGGTTCGGACGGCATCAACGCGGGTATTGGCTCGATCATCAGAGACAATATTGTCCGGAACAACTTCAACGACGGGATCCGTGTTTCGAGCAGATGCATTATCCGTGACAACCTAGTCACTCAAAACGGAACCGCGACTGGAATCAAAGCGGGTATCCAGATCTACGGCAGCGATTCGCTCATTCAATCGAATGTGGTCGTCGACAATGAGTTTGGGCTGCGATCATCGACCGTATCGATCTTCGCACAAAACATTGTCTCGAACAATGTTATCGATATTGACATCAGCGGTTCCAACCCAGGCCTCGCAGACCAAGCGTCTACCCCGAACGGTGCAGGCGCATGGGACAACATCGTTCCATAATCGAGGACTCGAACTATGAATCACAAAATGATTTTGATAACTACTGCATTGATCACCACTTCTTCAGCCCAAGCACAGTCAGTCGATCCGGACCAAAGCTATTCATGGGCAGAGAACATCGGATACTTCAACTTCTCAGGAGCGGGTGACCCATCGGGATCACAAGAAGTCTTCGCTCACGATGAATATCTTGAAGGGTACATCTGGTCAGAAAATACTGGCTGGGTAAACCTGGGTATCGGGGATGGCCCATACGCGAACACAACTGGACTGAACTTCGGAGTCAATCGAGATCCGGTAAGCGGAAATCTCACTGGGTACGGATGGAATGAAAACATCGGCTGGATCAACTTTTCGGGGGGAAGCATGGCGACTCCCGCAAACCCGGCACGGATCGAAGATAGCAGATTCAAAGGATTTGCATGGTCAGAGAACGCCGGGTGGATCAACTTGGATGACAGCACGGTCTATGTTGGATTGTTGAACTGTCCCGCAGACCTCAACGCGGATGGGAGTCTGAACTTTCTTGATGTCAGCGCATTCTTGAACGCCTACGGCAACATGGATCCCGCAGCGGATTTCAACGAAGACGGGGTGTTCAACTTCCTGGATGTCAGTGCATTTCTCAATGCATTTGGGAATGGGTGTTCACCAGTGTAGAAGCAAGAACCATACACCCAGTCTCGACTGGGATCGCCACAGCGCCGCCCGGTAGATATTTCTGTCGGGCGGTTGTTGTTGTCAAACCCGCTCGCGTTCGCCGAGAGATTTGAGATTGGGTATAGTGTCTGCATGAATCACTCCTTGATCTCCGTATCTGTCTGCGTCATCCTTTCTCAAGCACTCACAGCGGGAGAGCCGCTGACACTCAAGCAAATCACCGCCGAGCAGGATTGGATTGCTCGATCACCCCAGAACCCTCGATGGCTAACCGATAACTCAGGCATTCTCTTCTCGACCCGACGAGAAGGACAAGTCGGCCGAGACTTTCAGGACACATTCATCCTTCATTTGGACGGATCAGGTTTTGATCCAATTCAAATCACTCCCGAGAATCCTGGGCCTTACTTCACAGGTTCCGGCGACTGGAACCAAGATCAGAGCCAATCATTATTGAACTCCGACGGCGACCTGTATCTATATGATTCCGCTTCAAGCTCATTCACCCAGCTTACAAAGACATCCGCCCGCGAATCAAACGCTTTCTTTATCGAAGGCGGGAACGGGTACGCTTTCAGAAGAAGCGGAGAATGGTTCACCCGCTCGTTCTATGGATCGCTAGAAACCCAAGCCGCGGATATCCGGTTCGATGATCCTCCAGATGACCCTGAAGCTCCGGATCA
>JARGNC010000207.1 GCA_029212425.1 Phycisphaerales bacterium | reverse complement strand
AGTGGTACCCATCGAGCCAGCCAATCTGCGTCCGTCCGCGTGTCGATCCATCCCAAAGCTTGAGTTGTGTTTGTACAGTCATTACGATTCTCCTATGTCATCTTCTGACACAAAAAGAACACCCAGCAACAGGCAGTATTCCACATCTGCATCCCACCCGGAAACAGCATATGAAAATCGCCTTGAAACCAAGGCGAAAATTCTACTTCAGTTTGTAATGAGTGGCTCGCCGACAGTTCAAACAGAGCCCGGCTCAAGAATCATCAGCCGCTCAAGATGCCCGCGGATCTGCGTCGCTGTGCATTTGGTGTGGTCGATCTGCTCTGCGTTCCAGCCAAACGCCCGTGCGGCTTCAATATGCTCCGGAGAGTCATCAAAGAACAACACCTGAGGACCAGCCGCATTCACCCGGCGCTCATACGCCGCGAATGTTTTTTCGTCCGGCTTCGCGAGTCCGAACAAGTGACTCCCGTGCTTGTGCTCGATGCACCAAGCGCTCGGTGAATCCTCTTCCATCCGCTCCCAGTGCAGCGCATTGGTGTTGGAGAGCAGGCCAGTAGTCAGGTCCGCGTACTCGTTGAGTTCCTCGATCAGTTCCCCAACCCCGTCGTACTCCTCAAGCAACCACGCGTGATGCACCGCTTCGACTTCCTCGATGCTGTACACCTCATCGCACGCTTTGGAGATCGAACGGAAGAACGCCTTGTCGCTCATCTGACCGGTCTGGTAGCGCGGCTCGATCGCGCGCATTTTTTTGTAGCACGCAGTACCAACCTTCTTTGGTTGTTTGGGCACACCAGCTTGGGTGCAGCCCTCTTCCCAGGTACGACAGATTTTGAGTATGACACCACCCCAGTCGAAACAGATGTGCCGGATGTCATCACTCATTGGTCGTTCTCCTGCTCGCCTTCGGAACTTGTCGGTCCGTGTGCTACTTTCATAATCTCGTCCATCACGGTGGTCGCAAACGACCCCCGCGGGAGTTCAAACGCGCACCGGATGTACGCCCCGTGTTCGTCGACGCCGCCTTCGACTTCCGGATCGATCACCGGAATTCTCAGCGGCCTGCGGTCGCCTCCGATCATCGGGAAGCGATCGCGTGATTCGCACGATTCTAAATCTTTGATCGATACTCCAGTGTTGGCAAGGGCTTGGAGTTCATTCGCGTCAATTTCACCTGCGGCTCGGCACATCGTTGTGCCCCACATTGGGCCTGACGCACAAATTTCGCCACTCTTGAGCCGATCCATGGTCTCGCTATTTTCGAGATCCAATTGTTCCACGGGGAACAATCGGCGCGAGTTGAGGATGAATGCCTGATCGCCGACGAGAAGTTGATCGTGGGTCCCCGATTCCACGCGGTCGTTGAGGATCTGGTTGAAAATCGCGGATTGGTACGCGGAGATATAGAAGCCTGCGGCGGTTTCGTCGATCGCGGCGACCGCTTTGGCGGGCTCGGCACCTTGGGCGAGTTGGGCGAGGATGCGGCGTTCGATTTTGAAGACTTTGGGCATCGCGTCGCGTGCGGCGAGAAAGTTTCCTGCCGCGTACAACTCGCGGGCGTCGCGTTGGTTTGCTGGTGCGAGGTCGTGGGGGGCGCAGAGGAGGTCGATGACGAGTTGGGGGTTCCCCATGATGATCGCTCGTCCGACTTCGTGGTTGTTCTGGATGAGTCCGAAGCGTTGGGGACCGAAGCGGTTGGGGACGCCTTGCTTGTTGAGTTGTTGGAGCGACTTGTTTGCTTGGAGTACGGCGGTGGGGGAGACATCGCGGACTCGGATGGAGAATCGGTTTCCCGCGAGGTGTCCGCGTTTGAGTTTGTTGGTGTGGAGGTCGACCCATTGGACGGTGAGTTTGTCGTGCTGGAGGGAGGGGAAGTCTTCTGGGGTTTTGCCTGGGGTGTGGATGGAGAAGGTTTGTTGGGTGATCGCGTATTTGTCTTTGAGTCCGGCGTGTCCGATGGATCTGCGGTGGACCTTGAAATGGCGCGCGAGGATGTCGCGGAGTTGGAGCGTGGACATGCCTCGTTTTTCGATGTACATGTAGATGTGCTCGCCGGACCCGGCGGGTTGGTAGAGGGGGAGTTCTTGGACGAGGAAGTCTTCGGGGCGGTTTTTGATGGTGCCCCCGATGCCTGGGGTGTCACGGGTGAGGTAGACGGGGGCGGCGAGGGCGGCGTCGAAGGAGGGGAGGGTTGTGGGGGAGGTGGGCAGTGGGGAGTGTAGGGTCTCAGTTCAAGCTAAACGAAAACGCCCTGCTTCCGCATCGTGAGAGCAGGGCGTTGTTTGAGTTGTTCGGTTTGAAGCTTGCTCTAGAGTTAGTTCATTTCTTTGATGTCTTGATAGCTTCCAGTCGCGGTCAGTGTAATTGTGATGGGTGTGTTTGAGCGGTTTTTCCAGTACCAGCCGTGGTTGCCGTCGAATGCGGCGACGAGGGTGCCTTGCTTTGATGATGCGGTTCCTTTTTCGTAGATGTGGTAGCTGATGTCTTTGGAGTCGCCGTGGAGGTCGTAGAAAGGGGGGGCGGCGTTTGATGACCAGTTGAAGTCTACGGAAGAATCCTTATGCATGGTGATTTTGATTTCTGTGCTTTCCCCGGCAGCTAGGGTGACGCTCATGGTTTCGGATCTTTGTTGATCGCTGCTTGGAAGTTCATCGAGAACTGTTTCCTCATCGACGATGACTTGGCTTGATTGATCTGCTTCGAGTTCTTCGGCGAGCGAGGTTTTGATTTCTCCCATCCGCTTGAGTCCAGTGAGTGAACCGATTCCGGTTGGGTCAACACCATACTCGGCGGGGAGGACGATGGTGACGAGGATAATTGCGGCGGACACGATGGCGATGATTGTTGATTTGAACAGTTTTTGGTTTGATGGGAGTTCTGTGTAATCTGGGATATTTGCATTATGCATTGGTATGTACTTTCTGTAATGATGTTTGGTTAGGCGACGAAGTAGCCGGTGAGTTGATATCCGACAAGGACGAATCCGGCGGTCATGAGGACGGTGTTTGCTGAATAGGCATGCTTCATGAATCCGCTTGATTTACGCCAATATCCCATGATGATGAGGATTGCGGCGAGTGCAAGGATTTGTCCAATCTCGACACCGATGTTGAACGAGATGAGGTTCATGAGGAGTCCGTCGGGTGAGATTTCGTATTCGAGGATTTTGGTTGCGAGACCGAAGCCGTGGAATAAACCGAAGATGAGCGTTGCGGCTTTGGTGCTTGGTTGGAATCCGAACCATCGTTGGTATGCGCCCATGTTGTCGAGCGCTTTGTACACGATTGAGAATCCGATGATGGCGTCGATGATGTATGCACTGACTGAGATCTCAAAGAGCACACCTGAGAGCAGTGTGATCACATGACCCACTGCAAAGAGTGTGACATAGATTGAGACATCTTTGAGTTTGTAGAGGAAGAAGATAACTCCTAGTAGAAAGAGGAGGTGGTCGTATCCGGTCATCATGTGCTTTGCTCCGAGGTACATGAATGGGATGGGCATCATCCCGGATGATTCTTGGATGTATCCT
>JARGNC010000007.1 GCA_029212425.1 Phycisphaerales bacterium | reverse complement strand
GCACTTTGATCTTCATTGCGTAGGATCATGCCGATTTTTTCTCGATTGGTGATTGATTCCACAATGCCCAAAACTCCTCAAGATCGAGCACCATCTGCTGGAACATTTTAAAATCAATCGGCTTGACCACATAGCTGTTGGCATGCGATTCATACGCACGGATCCGGTCTTGCTCCGCGTTCGAAGTTGTCAAGACGACAATCGGGATGGTTTTGAGTTCTGGGTCATTCTTCACGAACTCAAGCACTTCGTGCCCGTTGACCATCGGCATATTCAAATCAAGCAGAATGACATCGGGACGACGAGAGTTCTCGAATGGCTCTTCGTGCTTGAGATACTTAATCGCATCCAATCCGTTGCTCACCCGATCAAGCTGATTTGAACCGCACCGCGACTCCATCGAATACTTCACCAACGCAGCATGATCGTCATCGTCTTCGACCAGCAAGAAATGTGTCACCACTTTATCATCTTCGTTCGTCACCGAGACTCCCTTCTTGGTAAGACCGCATGCAGACTTACCACCACATCATGGATCAATAATCGGGAATATCGGTGGACTACTTTGTCTATATCAGCATTTTGACGAGCACTTCTCCCTAGTGCGCAGAATTGATTCGGTAGTTTACAGTATTATATTCTGCACCAATGTATCGTGAATCGTTGTGAGTCCCGATCAGGGCAGATAACGCGCTATGGACCCAATCGACAGACCCGCCTACACATCACTCGACTTCATTGAGTAAACAACCACCAAGCCCTCATCGTGCTCAACAGGTCTGACGCAGGACATCCAAATCCCTTTGCTCAACTCGTATTGATCCCTCCGAATAGCCGATTTCAACGCGGGTATTCCTCGATTGCAGTTGAATCAGATTGTGTATTCAGGTACATTGACCGAACGATCAGGAGTTTGAAGATGAAGTACCGTATGCTCGCGTTTGTTGTGTTTATGTTCGCGAGTAGTTCGCTGGCTGAGATTCCCAACCCCACAGGGGACGCGGGATATGACCAAGCGGGGCAGATTTTCTTTACCGATGATGAGCTGACACAGATCACCGTGACTGTGGATCCAGCGGACCTCGACGCGATGCTCGCTGATCCGTTCAATAACACTTATCGGCTCTGTTCTGTCCGGATTGTCAACTCCCAGACCGACACGATCATCGAGGATGTCGCGATCCGTCCGAGAGGCAACACCTCCCGCAGCGCCGTCAAGAAATCATGGAAGCTCAAGTTCAACGAGTTCATCCCTGGACGCGAGGTCTTCGGACTCGAAAAACTCAACCTCAACGGGCATCAGAACGACACCTCCGTCATCCGAGGCAAGCTCGCGTGGGACGTGTTCAACTCGTTTGGGGTCCCATCCCCTCGCGCCTCGATGGTCCGCCTCGTCATCAACGACGGCTCGCTCGTGGACGATGTCTATGCGAATGTGGAGCAGATCGACGACGAGTTCCTCGCCGCGTGGTTTGGGGACGACACCGGGAACCTCTACCAGTGCACCTACAAGGGAGAGCGTGCGGACCTCCGCTTTGTCGATCCGGGTGATTCGGACACCTATGCCAACCTCGGGAACCTGACCTACGAGCTTGAGAACGACAGCGGGATCAACCAGCACGCGGACCTCGCGGACTTCATCTTCTTTATCGAATCCGCTGACGACGCGACCTTTGCTGCGGAGATCAATGACCGCTTCAATGTCGACACCTTTCTTCGCGCGATGGCCGTGGATTGTGTAAACGGTCAATGGGACAACATCTGGTACGGCGCGAACAACTACTTCCTGTATCTCAATCCAGACACTGGGATCTTTGAGTACATCCCGTTCGACATGGACAACACCTATGGCATCGACTTCTTCTCCACCGACTGGGCGACTCGACCTGCTGAAACCTTCGGGGACAATGGTTTCGGTTGGGACTTCTCGAGCCCCTTCGGTGGAGGAGCTGAGCCCCCACTGCTGCGCCGGATCTTCAATATCCAAGCGTACCAAGACAAATACTTCCGCTATGTCCGCGAGCTGGTCGGTGCGGCGGGCGCTCCGACGGAACCAACACCGACTGTGTACAGCGACACGCAGGGCGATACATTCCTGTCCAAATCCGACCCAAACTTTGATATCGACAGCGTGACCCTCTCGAACACCTCCGACACAATGTTCGCATCGGTTCAGGTCCTTGGCCCGATCGATGTTGGGGGCGATACCGATCAGACGCGGATTATGATGTTCTTTGATACACAATCGGGTGGATCGACCTCGAATCCGTGGAATCGGGACATCAACTCCACAACACAAGCGGACTACTTCCTCGGCTCATGGACCGACGGCGGCGGAGGGTTCCTCCTCTACGAATGGAACGGCGGGAGCTGGGACCTCAACCACGCGAGCTTTGACAATCCAGCGGGGATCGATCAGGACCTGAGTCAGAAATCCGACGGGATCGTGAACTACACCCTACCACTCGATCGACTGAATCTTTCCGACACGTCCACCTTCACCTTTGATGTCGTGACGACCAATGACCGCGATGGACTCCCTGATCCGGGGATCGATCACCTCTCCAATCTGTCCCAATCAACACCTGACTACGACACCCCTTCGAATCCAGGGCCGTTCGTATCGCACACACTGACCCCGTTCATCCCCACCACCACCGATGCGTTCGATGGGATCTTCACGCTCGCTCCGCGCGAGGCGCATATTGATTCACTCCGCACGATGCTCGCGCCCTACGCGTTTACGGGTTCATACGCCGGAGGCAACTCCGACTACGGCTTCAACAACCAGACCTTCCTAGATTCGTTCACGCAACCCGCGACCTACAGCGGCGGTCAACCTTGGGCGTGGGGCGTGAAGCCATACATCGAAGCTCGCACGCAGTACCTCCGCACGACGACTCCAGCGCCAGCGGATCTGCCGAGGGTGTACATCAACGAGGTCATCGCGATCAATGAATCTATTGCTGTGGACGAAGCGGGACAGTTCGAGGACTTTATCGAGCTGTACAACGATGAGGACTTCCCGGTGGACTTGTCGGGGATGTACCTCAGCGACACGCCGAGTCTGCCTCAGCTGTGGGAGATCCCAGTGGGGACGGTGATCGGCGCCAAGTCGTTCCTGATTATTTGGGCGGATGATGATCCGCTCGATGGGCCGCTGCACGCGAACTTCAAAATCTCAAACTCAGGTGAACTTGTCTCTCTCTCGCATACGCTCGACAACGGCATTGTGCTGATCGATTCGCTGACGACGCCATTGCTTGGGGTTGATGAGTCGTTCGGTCACTTCCCCGATGGTGTCGGCGCGGAGGAAATCTTCTGTGCAGTAACTCCGGGATCAGCGAACGATCCGGACGACGCGTGCTTTACCGAGCCCGATCCGACGCCGATGGTGTTTGTGAACGAGTGGCTCGCGAGCAATGATGGGTCCGCGACCGATGAGTTTGGGGATGCTGATGATTTCATCGAGCTCTACAACGCTGAGGACAGCCCTGTGGATCTGACTGGTCGTTACCTGACGGACGATCTGACCAATCCCAACAAGTGGGAGTTCCCCGCCGGGACCACTATCCCGGCTGGCGAATATCTCGTGGTTTGGGCCGACGATGAGCCGCTCCAAGGACCGCTCCATGCAACCTTCAAACTCTCAGCGGGGGGTGAAGATGTCGGACTCTTTGATCGCGTGGACAACCAACTCGCGGAGATCGACGCGCTGACCTACGGCCAGCAAGAAACCGACATCGCGCAGGGACGCTCACCCGATGGTTCTGAGTGCTTGGCGTTCTTCAATCCGAGTCCCGGCGCTGCGAATCCTGCCGGAGCCGCAGACCTGAACCAAGACGGCTCGCTGAACTTCCTCGATGTATCCGCGTTCTTGTCGGCGTTCGGGAGCAGCGATCCGATCGCGGACTTTGAAAGCGATGGAAGTTTCAACTTCCTCGATGTCTCGGCATTCCTTGCCGTGTTTGGAAACCCATGCCCCTAAACTCTCGCTTCACAAGGAGTGTGCATCGATGACCCATTGGCTTTCAGCGTTTCTCATCGCCCCACTGATCGCCTGCGTTTCTGCGTCTGCACAACCGCTTACGCCGATCCCGGTAAAGCATATCACCGCTCCACCTTCGGACATCAGTGCTGGGCTGGTCAAACTCCCCGATCCATCGAGTATCCCCGTCACCTCGCATTCCGCGTTGCTCCCTGTGCATATGGAACACATAGATGGTAGATGGGCTTGGTCCACCACCCTCGATGTCCAGCAGCGAGGTGCCCGAATCGCCTTGCTCTCTGCACAACCGGAAAGTTGGTCAACCACACTTCTACCAAACAACCAAGCAAGAATCCCATCAATCGAAACAGGCACCGATTCACTCGCATGGGTTGCTCCAGATCGAGAGTTCAAACACCTAAGCATCTCAGAGAATCAGGAGGGCGAATGGACCCTGACACTCAACGCAGATCACGACGCGCCGGGATTTGTGCTGATTGACTCCGGACCGAAATCGACACTCTCTACACATGTCAATACGCTAAGCACGCTTCAGTCTCTGCCCATCACGCTCCATTCATCACTCGATGCAGGCTCACGCATCACTTCACTCGCTGCGGAGATTACATCCCCGTCAGGTTTGGTCTCAAGCGAGCGTGCACAACACGGTACAACCAGCATCACTTTCATCCCAGAAGAAGTCGGTTCTTACAGCATCCGCGTAACAGCTCACGGCGTTTCAGCCAATGGTTCGGACATCCTGTTGACCACGCAACATCTCATCGATGCAGCCCCGCAAGCACCGCTGCTCAAACAAGCAGCCGTCCAATCAAGCGATGCACAGATCGTGTTCACCTTCGATCCGGATGATTCCCAACGACGGACGATACTTGCCGCAGAGGTCTGGGGACAGATTGACGGCCAACCAACCGCCGTCGCATGGATCTCGAATATCGTTGGCCAATCCCGCACGCTCACGCTCGATACCCGCTGGATCGCAGCTTCTGGTGTTGATCCGAGTACACTCGAACTCCGCGAGATTCGCTTGCACGATATCGATTCGATGGTCCCTCTTGAAATCATTGATCGCATGCAGGTCCCCTTGACTGGGATGCCACTCCCTCAAGCGCCCTCGAAAATCACCCAAGACATGCTCACAGGCAAACAAGGTTCATTGGTTCCAGCAGAAATCACACCACAGATTACACAGTCTGCGGGCCCCGGACACCGATTAATGCTTGTGCATGGGTACTGCACCGACGCAGTCCCGTTTACCGTTTCCCACTTCTCCGGAGACCTCGCGTTGTTCGAGGACTTTGAGCAAAGCCGATCGCATGATGCGTTTGCGCTCGAGCTCCTCTCGCAATCGAGCCCTATGAAATCTTTTGGTGTCGTCGCACACTCGCAAGGCGGAATGGCCGCACTTCATCTCCGCACTTTTTACTGGAGCGGACTCGATTGGGCGAGGGGTAATCGGCTCATCCAGACTGTCGGCGCTCCGTACCAAGGAACCTCGCTTGCTGGGAACGCCGCGGTCCTTGGGGACATCTTCGGATTCGGATGCGGCACCAACGACAATATGACCTATTCAGGTTCCGCTAACTGGCTCTCTCTCATCCCGACATGGGCACGCGATGATGTCTACTACTACACCACTTCTTTCGAGGACGGCTTCTTCTTCGATTACTGCAACATCGTCACCGATCTCCTGCTGAGTGACCCAGACGACGGCGTCATCGAACGATCCGCAGGACAACTTTCCGGCGCTCACAACATGGGTCATCTCGAGGGCTGGTGTCACAGCGATGGGATGCGAGACCCCGGTCAATGTACTGACCAGAACCGGAACTCAATCATGAACCAGGAGGCAAGACGATGAGCCCCACCATTGCACCCTTGAAAGCATGGCCGCTTGCCCTGTCAATGCTCGCATCAGCTTCTGCACACGCCGGCGATCATTGCATAACACCCAATGTCCCGATCCCAGACAACTCGCCAACCGGTATCACCCTTCCGATCGAAGTCTCCGCTGCTGCATCGGAAGTCGTTTCATCTGTAGACCTCCAACTGCTCATCAATCATGACTGGATTGGTGATCTTGCCATCACGCTTGAATCTCCTGCTGGGACCATCATCACCCTCCTCGATCGACCGGGCATCCCATCAAACGGATTCCCAGGGCCGTTCGGATGCGGCGGGCAAGACCTCAATGCGACCTTTACAGACAACACACTGATCCCCGCAGAGTCCCTGTGCTCAACCACCGCTACACCCGTCATCTTTGGGTTCGTGATTCCAAACATGCCGATGGATTCGTTTACTTCAGAATCTCCCGATGGACAATGGCTACTGCGAATCTCTGACTTATCTCCATACGACTCAGGTTCACTCATCCAAGCGTGTTTGCAGCTGACCACCAATATCGAATGCCCCGCTGATTTCACCGGCGATGAAAACTTGAACTTCCTTGATGTCTCCGCGTTTCTTTCCGCATTTGGCAATCAGGAGACAGCAGCAGATTTTACGCAAGATGGCAACTACAACTTCCTCGATGTCTCCGCGTTCCTCTCCGCATTCGGAGCGGGTTGCCCGTAGGGAAACCATCCAGACAATGAAAAAGGCCACCCGCAAACTCGGGTGGCCTTTGTGTTTTTCAAACTACTCAAGGATTTATGGGCATCCATCGCCGTACGCGGAGAGGAATGCCGAGACATCGAGGAAGTTCAGCGATCCACTGTTGTCGAGGTCTGCTGCGAGATCTTGGTTCCCGAACGCATTCAAGTATGCGGAAACATCGAGGAAGTTGAGTTGACCAAATGGCTCAGCAAAGTCCGGGATACACACGCCGCTACCGACTTCACCAATCAGATTCACAACCAGCGTTGTCCCTGATCCAGCAGTCCCAAACAATGCTTCGGCATTGACGGATTCGAAGGTGAAGGAAGCCGAGAATGTACCCTCAGCGTCATCGTACAGGATCGCTTCGATACTCTCGCTCCCCTGAGCCTGAACCGAAGTGACTTCCGAGAAGTCGGTGATGAGCGCTGATGTGTCGCCGCTGGATGAAATCAGATTCACATCCATCGGAGCACCAGTGGAGAGGTCCGCGTTGTTGAAGAAGACAATGTCCGCGGTCGCGTCACCGCCGTCAAGGGTGATCGTCCCGAGGTCGATGGTGATCTCATTGAGAGCCGAACCCGATGCGAGTGATCCTGCAGCTTCAGTGAACACATTGATGTTGACGGTAATGACATCATCGCCATCGTTGTTCCCATTTCCCGTTCCGCCGCTGTTGGTGACATCAAGGTTATCAATGATGATAAACTCAGATGTCATACCAGCGACATCTGTTGCACCTGCAGGAAGCGAGATCGAGAACTGGCTCGAATCGCTCGGCGTGTTCATCGGGAACGCGTTTGCATTGGTCCAGACCGATGTGTTGATCCCCGATGTTGGTGTAACGGTGTAGTAGGTGCCATCGCTGCCATCCTTGTTGATGGTGACCGGAACCGAACTGGTTGAATCACCAACAATCGCGTTGAAATCGATTGTCATAGATGATGAGCCATCAGCGTTCGGAGTTGAACCAACCCAGATTGTTGAATCGTTATTCTGATCAACATAGATCGACCAGACATACTCGGGGTGATCGATGAACGCATTCCGGTTGTTCGTGTAATAGAACGGATTGAGAGCAACATCAGAGATTGCATGGTTTCTGCGTCGCTCAAACTCATCCGGCGCGTCGAGGTAGTGCCAAGCAAGCAGCGAGGATAGATCACCCATCTGGTTTCCGGATGGAACGCCGTTGACCAGCGAAAGTCCTTGAGAAGACCAACGCGTATCCGAGTAGAACAAACTGCGAGCAATATCGCCCTTGTCCATATCACCTGGGAAATAGTAAGTCCCGAGACTCCCGAACCCTCCGCTGGATGATGACAACCCAAACGGCTTGTTCCCACGCGAGGAATTGATCGAAGGATTGCAGGGCTTCAACGCATGCGCATCACCGAGATTCCCACGAGATGAGTTTGAAGCACTCCCCGGCTGACGGGACTGTGGCCAAACATGCTCACGATTCCAAGTCGATCCTGAATCCCAAAGTCCGGAAACAGAAGCACCATTGTAAACGAGCAAAATATTACTCGGATTGTTCGGATCAACATCGACATACCGTGACATCACGCGGAAATCGCCGTAAGAACGCTGGATATGACCTGCAGACATCGCTGCGGTGAGCTGAGTCTTGAGCGTTGTACCTGTTCCGGTTGCTCCAGAGTAGTAACTTGCTGGTGGATCATACTGATCCGAGCCGAGAGCGGTACCCGAGACGGCAAACAACATCATCACAGAACATACTGTGGTCATAGAACGATTCGGTGCTGATAGTTTCATACAAACAACTCTCCGCATCACATCGCGAGGGAAACCGATGTGGTGATCTCTGGATTTTATGGACTCACGGGATCGCGCCCGCTGCTTATAAATGATACACGCTACAATCGAGTATCCGAGCGAATTCGTCCTGTTTTAAACCGATTTTAACGGTTATCGGGAGGCAAAAGAGCTGCATCTGACCCGGACAATATTCCCTATAAACACCCTCAACACGAACATGTCGAGCATGACAAATCTTCCCAACAACACCCTACTATTGACACGATGACAACCATGTGGAATAGACACTTTCTCGGATGGGATACACCAGCACTCCACAGTGCCTCACGATGGATTGTCCAAACTCACCTCACAGAGTCGAACGAACTGGATCTTTCCTCTGTGCATCTTGTTGTGCCGGGGAAGCGTGCCGCACGGATCCTCCTTGGGATACTCGTGGATCACTGCGATGAGCACCAAATCGTCATGATCCCCCCTGTCATACTGACCCCGCTCGAGATTCCCTCTGTGCTCTTTGGTGCTCCAGGCATCCATGCTTCACGCACGACCAGCACCCTCGCATGGATCCAGGCGCTCCAAGCATGCCCAGAATCTCTCATTGAATGTCTCATCCCAGATCCACCAGCACCGGATCGCTGGGATCAATGGATCGGGATCGGGGCATGGATCTCGAAACTCGCAAGCGAACTCTGCGATGCTGGATTTCGGATGCGTGATGTCAGTCCAGAACGAGTCCCTGACCTCGAAGAATCCGAGTACGAAAGATGGGCATGCCTAGGACGCATTCAGGAGAACTATGAGCAGATCCTCGTCGACCTTGGAGTCGTTGATGATCGATTGGTTGCAATGCAGAACGCGATAGGGACCGATTCCGTTCCCATAGCGAATCGCCACTTCATCTTCATCGGGATGCCCCAACTCGGATCAATCGCGCGCAAATGCATCGAGCGATCTCAATGCGAACTCGATGCACTCATTTTCGCTCCTGATTCACACCAGGATTTCTTTGACGAGTTTGGATGTGTCAAGACCGAATCTTGGGCACATTCCAATATCGATATTGATGAAAGCCGAGTTCAGTTTCAACATGACCAAGCATCCATGTGCGAGCACGCGTTGGCCGAGCTTGCATCACGCGCTAATCCCTTGGACACCAGCACATGCGTCATCGGTCTCGCTGACGAGAGCTTGCTCGGCCCACTCACTCGATTTGCATCACGCTGTGGTCAACCTGCCCTTCAACATACTTTTCAACATGGAGGGATCCGTATCCATTCGCCATCGGGTGAACCAGCATCCAACACCTCCCCTGGACAGCTACTGAATCTAATCCGCTCCCATCTCCAAGAACAATCCTTCGACACCCTCTCAACACTGGTCCGTCATCCCAATATCGAACAAGCGATCACCAGAGTATGGAAAGACGATCCCATCGATGACACAGATCCGAATGAAGCTCCAAAACGACCACAAGCGTGGTGGATCAAATCGATGGATCGGATTCGGCAAGATCATGTCCAAACCGGTGCTGTTCAAATCCCGAGCGGTGTTCGCGAAGATCTTTCAAAAGACATGCAACAGGTCATTGATTGCATCGACAAGTTGCTCAAACCACTCCTCGGCTCCCCACAACCACTCAATCAGTGGACCGATCCCATCGCCGAGACGCTTGATCTGATTTACGGCTCTACTCATCTCGATCCACAATCAGAACACGATCAACCAGTGATTGAAGGACTCAGTGCAATTCGTTCAGGACTCGATGAAATCAATGAAGCACACCAGCTCGGACAGGTCATGCCTCTGGTTCAAGCTCAAGAAGCGTTGGGCGTCATACTGGATCGTTTGGATCAGATTCGCCTCCCTGACCCAGTCAATCGCGATGCAATCGAAACACTGGGCTGGCTCGAACTTGCCTTGGATCCATCCCCGATCTGTGTCGTCATCGGTATGAGCGAAACATCCATCCCAGAGAGCATCACCCACAGCCCAATTCTACCCGGCTCACTCCGGAACACACTGGGTATGCTCACCAACGAAGATCGGTTTGCTCGTGATGCGTACCTGCTCACCGCGATCAACGCATCGAGAGATGCGATATTCTGTTGCCCTCGAACGGGTGACAAAAACGACCCTGTCGCGCCGAGCCGTCTACTCCTGCGAACCACAGGCATGACACTCGCAAAGCGCGTGCAACGCTTTGTAACCCCATCACTCGACACCACACCCAATCTCAAGCTACACAGTTCCATACAAGCAGGCAGTACAGATCAGTTCAGACCACCATTGACCATCGATCAGCACTACCGCCCACCAGATTCAATGACTGTGACCGAGTTTGATGCCTACCTACGCTCACCCGCCGCTTGGTATATGGAACGGAAGCTCAAACTCAATGAGCTCGACCTAACCGCGCGAGAACTCTCCCCTCTGCTGCTTGGAAACATCGTCCATGCAGTCCTGGATGGATTTGGAAGCGATCCATCGATCCGTGATCTCGACGATGCAGAGAAAATCCACGAAGCATTCCGCGCATTACTCGATCATCACACCTCTGCACAGTTTGGCTCACACCCACCCGCTGCGATTCAGATACAAACAAAGCTCCTGAGCCACCGCCTCGAATGGTTCGCACGCCACCAAGCCTCGCGTCGTCGTGCGGGATGGCACATCGCACATACGGAATGGACACCGCCTCCGGAGACATGCCCTGCGCTTATGGTTGATGACCACCCGATGCCGCTCAAAGGGAAGGTCGACCGCATCGATATCAACGACGATGGTCGAGTCGAAGTGCTGGACTACAAGACCGGGAAGATCACCGCTGCAAAGTCAGAGCACCAGAGCAAAGACCGATGGAAAAAACTCCAGCTTCCGCTCTACCGACACCTGGTAAACCCACTCTTCGGCGATCAACCCATCACACTCGGATACGCAGGCATACCAGCAAGCGAGAACGAACCGGTGTGGCATCTCGCAGATTGGTCGGACGATGAACTCGAAGCCGCGGACAACGCGGCACGAGACATTGTGCGTGAGATCAGAAATCTCAAGCCAGGCCAACCCGTCCCAATGGGAGAGCACCCCCCAAGCAACGGAATCATGGGTTTCATCTCAGGAGAACGCTTCGACTCAGGTGGCTACGACCGATCAAACGACCCCGAACTCGACGAAGACAACAGCGAGGGAGAATCGTGATCGCAAAGAACGCCAATCCGATTTCACCAAACACCATCGTCCGCGCCTCCGCAGGGTCTGGGAAGACCTTCTATCTCACCAGCAAATTCATCAAGCTGCTCATCCAAGGCGAGCCCGCATCCGGGATGCTCGCAACAACCTTCACCCGTGCCGCTGCTGGTGAAGTGATGCATCGCGTGCTCGAGCGATTGAGCAACGCGGTGATTGACCCGGAATCACTCGAAGAACTTCGTGGAGCCATCGAACTCCCAGCACTCACATCCGAAAAATGCGCAGATGTCCTCGCGTCACTCATCAGCCAACTCAATCGCTTATCAATCGTGACAATCGACTCGTTCTTCTCCCGTATGGCCAGTTCTTTCAGTCTCGAGCTCGGACTCCCGATGCAGTATCGGCTCATGGAAGAAGAGGAAGAAAGAATCCTCCAAGAACAATGCGTTGACCAAGCAATCACTCAAGCAACCACCGCTGAAATGGTCGAGCTGATCCGCTCAATGCAAGGCGACCGCATCCAGATGGGGACGCATGAATCGATCATGAAGTTGATCAAATCCGCATACGCGATGTACCTCGCAACAGGGGGACATCCGGAACCTTGGACTTCGATCCAACCGGTCGGCAAGCCGCTGAAAGTTGGTGATTTTGAGCAATACATTGACGCCGCGCTCAAAGCAGGAGTGCCAAAGACCAAGAAAGGCGAACCAAATAAGAACTGGGTCAAAGCACTCGATAACTGTATCCAGCAGATCAGGGATCACGACTGGCATTCCTTGTTCGAGAACGGGCTCGGCAAAGTTGTCGGAATTGGTCTCGCGACAGGAAACTATCCGACCTATTCCAGAACGGAGTTTGAAGAAGAACTGCTCACCCCACTCATACCGATGATTGATCATGCAAGACACATGGTCAGCACCGAGCATGTCGAGAGAACCAAAGCGATCTACGAACTGATGCGCCGCTTTGATAGGGTGTATCGGAACACAAAGATGAAAAGCGGGCAAATCACATTCGACGATCCCCCGCGTCTGCTCAACGAGTGCCGTGTCACTGGTGATCTCGACCATCTCTACTACCGCTTGGACGCGAGTATCCGCCATGTCATGCTCGATGAGTTCCAGGACACCTCGATGCCCCAGTTCAAGCTCCTTGAACCCATCCTCGACGAACTTCTGAGCCAAAACGAAGAAGACCGATCCGTATTCATCGTCGGCGATGAAAAACAATCCCTCTATTCCTGGAGACAAGCCGAGCCCAAACTCCTCGGCGCAATGTCCCAACGATGGGAAAACTTCAACGAAGAAACACTCGCAAAGTCCTGGCGTTCATCTCCCATTGTGCTCGATGCCGTCAACGAAGTGTTTGGTGATCTCCTGAACAACGATGTGTTCAAAGAAGACGAGAAAGACCCAAACACGGTCGCAATCAAAGCCGCGATCAACTGGAACGAACAATACAAAACTCACCGAGCTGCCAAGGAGGACATGCCGGGACATGTCGTCCTCAAAGTCGCTGAGGGCGACGAGGAAATCAACAATAAGGAAACAGTCGAAGAAGTTTTGTGGGCGTGTGCAAACAGCGTACAAGAAGCGAAAAAACAAGCACCCAACGCATCAATCGCGATTCTGGTTCGACAGAGCAAGCACATCTATCCGCTGCTTACCAGACTCGCGAAGCTTGGGGTTGAAGCATGCGAAGATCGCGGGAATCCGCTCGTCGATTCTCCAAGCGTCGCTGTCGCAGTGTCGATGCTCAAGCTCATCGACCACCCATCAGATACCGCTGCTCTGCACCATGTCCGCTCCACCCCTCTGGGTGACTATCTTCAACTCCAATCCCCAAGCCTCGTGCATGCTCTTGCATCAAACCTCCGAAGCCGTATCGTTCGAGAGGGCTGTGTTCCGATGCTCACGCAGTGGCTCAGCGCCTGTTCTCAGCACATGGACAAGCGAAGCTGCATCCGTTTCAACCAACTCATCGAACTCGCAGGCAAGCTCCAAGACGAAGGAAAGCGAGATGCCGCCACGCTCGCAAGAATCGCGGAAACACGGAAGATCGACGAACCCGGACATACTCCAGTACGCGTCCTGACAATCCACAAATCAAAGGGACTCGAGTTTGATGTCGTTGTCCTCCCGCTCTTGGGAGACTCATGGAGGGTCCGACCAGATTCGATACCCGCAAGCAGGGATCATCCGCTCGGTCCAATCACTCAAGTATCTCGGTACCCCAAGAGCGGTCTTCAAATCATCCATCCAGAACTCAAAACCCTACACAACCACACGCTGCTTACACAGATCAACGAAGAGCTCTGCTGTCTGTATGTAGCGATGACACGCGCCAAATCATCGCTCCAGATGATCGTCCCCTCAGACAAAGCTGGACGAATGAACGACCCCGCCAAATCTTTCAAGCTCTACCCCGCTCATGTCATCCGCGCGGCGCTGGCGCCGGACTCTCCTTGCATGCCGGGATCAATCCTCTACGAGAGATCTACACAGATCGACTGGTCAACACCAATCACCAACAAACCCGAAACTCCATCGAAGCAGCCAACCCAACCAATCGAACTGCGAATTCAGCCCCCCAAATCAGTTGATGCAGGCCATCTCAAATCGCTGACACCATCGAAGCAACACGGATCCACATCGATCAACGCTTCATCCCTGCTGGAGCATTCCGGATTCGGTTCCACCGCGCGGCAATACGGCGAGTGTCTCCACCAAGGATTCGAGCAAATCGATTGGCTTGATTCACAAGACTTCGACCTATCCGAGATTCAAAGCGAGCTTCTTCAAATCGGGTATCCACAAAGCATGGTGGACTCGGTCATTCACGAAATCAATTCCACACTCTCTGCACCTACACAGATCGTGTTTGATCAAGCCGTTTGGATAAACAACTCTCCGGATACAACCTCCGCAAGCGTTGCGCATGAACAAGCATTCGCAGTTCGGCTTGGCCATCAAAGTGAAGACCGGCTTGTGCAAGGAAGATTCGATCGCTTGGTTCTCGGTAGAGACAAACATGGTAAAGTCACCACTATCCACATCGTCGATTTCAAAACAGATCGTGCTGCAAAGGGGCTAAGCGATTCTGAGCTGATCGAGTTTGCGAATAAACACCAAACCCAAATGGTTCTCTACAGACAAGCCGCGGCAAAGATGTACCACACCGACGAATCCAAGGTCCGTGTCTCCATCGTCTTCACCGCGACACCAGGAATCGTCGATCTATAGTCATCCGGAGAACCATGATGAAAGCACACCTCGTTCAACTCGACATCCAGTGGGAATCTCCGGAAGCAAACTTCACAAAGGTCCGATCACTCATCGAATCGGTTTCGCCAACCCCAGGCGATCTCATCGCGCTTCCCGAACTCTTCGACTCTGGTTTCTCACTCAACATCGACACCACACAAGACAGTGATAACAAAACTCTCAACTTCCTACGAGCCCTCGCAACCGAGTACAACTGCATCATTCAAGGCTCCCGCACGATCGTCCCAGCAAAAGATCAACTCGCATTCAACTGCGCCACGATTCTCTCACCAGAATCTGGAACTCCATTGTGTGAGTACCACAAGATCCATCCTTTCTCCATGGGAAACGAACCACAATCCTTCCAAGGCGGACACATACTCGAGCAATACACATGGGGCGAAGCCCCGCACGCGATCAAAGTCTGCCCCGCAATTTGCTATGACCTCCGCTTTCCCGAACTGTTCCGCAAAGGCGCAATCGATGGCGCGGAGATGTTTGTCCTCGGCGCCAATTGGCCAAGCCCTCGACAGCACCACTGGCGTGCACTCTTGATCGCACGCGCGATCGAAAACCAAGCGTTCGTCCTCGGCATCAACCGTTGCGGTTTGGATCCATACCTGCAATACAACGGTGGCACCATCGCGATCAGCCCGAAGGGTGACATCCTCGGCGAACTCGAAAACCAAGAGAGTGTGCTGAGTGTCGAAATCGATCCCGATGTCGTACACCAATGGAGATCCCAGTTTCCCGCGATCAACGACATCAAGATCCGATCACTCGATACCAAAGCTGAATGAACAAAAAAACACCCGTCATGGACAGGTGTTTGAGAGCTCAATCATCCGCAATGCTGCGGCTTACTTGTTGACAACTTACTTGTTGACAACCGGCATGCCTTCGACATGCTTCATCCCGCGACGGCGGTCACGAAGACGACGCGACTTACCAACGCGGTCACGCAAGAAGTAAAGTTTCGCACGACGAGCATCTGCACGACGGGTCACCTCAAACTTTGCGATCATCGGTGAGTTCAAAGGCCATGTACGCTCAACACCGACTTCGCCTACGATGCGACGAACAGTGATCATCTCATTGATACCGCTGCCCTTGCGGGAGATCAGGGTGCCTGAGAAAACCTGAACGCGTTCCTTTTGACCTTCAACGATCCGGACATGGACATTGATGCTGTCGCCAATGTCAAAGCGTGGAATATCCGTTTTGAGTGCTTCAGCGTTCACGGAATCGATGATTTTCTGAGTGTCCATAAGTCAATCCTCTGATGCGCCTGCACTTGCAAGCGGGAGGCAAGGGTAGGCGGGTCTTGATCCAGAGTCGAGCAAGAATCGTGATTCTCGCTTCTCAAAGACCCTCACAGGCGTTTTTTTGACCCTAAACTCCACCATGAGAGCCATCGTCGTCCAAAAACAAGCCAACCCCGTCGCCCCGAACATCTCCCTCAACTCCGATTGGCCAGATCCGGCTAAGCCTGGAAAGGGGCAGGTCATCGTCAAGACCCTTTGCTCCGCGTTCAATCATATGGACCTTTGGGTCGGAAAGGGTGTCCCAGGACTCAAACTCGATTACCCAAGAGTCTCCGGATGTGACGGCTGCGGCGAAGTCATCAGCGTCGGAGAAGGGGTCGATGAATCTTGGATTGGCAAACGCGTGATCTACAACGCCGCGATCAATGTCCCTGATCGAGTGAGCCCAGATGATCCACCCGCATCGACGATGTGCCCGAACTATGAACTGATCGGAGAGCACCATTACGGCGCCCATGCTGAGATGTTCTCGTGCCCCGCAGACAACCTCGCAGCGATTACCGACGACACCGACCCAGTCCATGCCGCCGCCTTCGGACTCTGTGCGCTTACCGCGTACTCCATGATGGTCACCAAAGCGGATCTGCGCCCAGGACAATCCATCCTCATCACAGGCATCGGTGGCGGAGTCGCGACCTCAGCCCTTTCCATCGCGAAACATTTCGGTTGCAAAGTCATCGTCACCTCACGACATCAATGGAAACTCGACAATGCGATCCAACTCGGAGCCGATCAAGCGATTTTGGACGAGGGACAAGACTGGTCCCGCGATGTCCGAGCATGGACCAACAAACGAGGCGTCGACATGGCAGTAGACTCCGTTGGGAAAGCAGCACACCTCAACTGCATCAAAGCACTCGCACGAGGCGGCGCGTATGTCACTCCGGGTTGCACCACAGGTCCCGACGCAACCACCGACCTCGCACGAATCTTTTGGAACCAACTCCGAATCCTCGGCTCAACCATGGGGTCCAACAACGAGTTCAAAGAAGTCGCTTCGCTCTTCAATCGAGGCGCAATCGGACCTGTCATTGACAAGGTGTTTAAACCTGACGAATGCCGGCAAGCATACGAACGTCTCGAAGCCGCGGAACAGTTCGGAAAGATCGTCATCGATTGGCGATAACCAGAGTCACTCGCATGACAGCTCAGTTGGGCGCATCGACGGTGTATTGCACCGTGACCGACCAGATCCGCATGCTGCTGTCGCCAGGCCAAGACGAACTGAACACACGCAGGTAATACCCCGTTGAAAACGCATCCACGACTTCGCTCCCCTTGGTAATCTCGACTGTTTCCAGTGAACGAATCCCCGCAACTGGCGCGATCCCCATCGTTGATACCCCTGCGATTGTTGCCATCGATCCATCTGATCGCGCGCTGTTCAAGGATACCGCAAGATCCGAAGCTGCATTGTCCTCGTATCGTGCAGTGAGTTTGGTAATGGTCGCACCATGTGGCAACGCAATCGGCGCGACCAACGGAGCATTATCGCCAGGCGTGCTCAGATACGCACCGCCCCCAAAGAAAGAGGCGCGAAACGGTGTCCCCAACGCGCTGTGAAAGACATCCCCCGCAACAGTTTCCGCTTGCAGCTTGGGTTCAGTAAATGAATAGGACGGAGCTGTCACAGCAGTTGCGATTTCTACCCCCCCAGAACCAGCGGTAATCGAGTTCGCTCCACTGATCTGCAGTGTCCATTTCGAAGTCTCGCCGTTGAACGACTGTGAAGCACCGACCACGCCTCCGGTCACATGCGCGAAAATCGTGCTTCGCATCGGATCTTCGTTGGAGATCACAATCCCTCCTGTCTGGATGTTGTCGAGATGCACACCCAGATATTCAAAAGGCAAAATCGGTGCGTCCCGATTGATCACCACGCGATCATTCCCATCTCCAAACTTGAGCACTTCATTCTGCCCAAACGGATTCGTCCCCAGATGCCAACCAACTCCAGAAATCGCATCCGCCGTCAACGCGTGTACCGCTTTCGGTGTCGCGGTGACTCGCTGCCTTGGGAAGAGCGTGTTGTACATATCTTCGCTCTCTCCGGCACGAATTGAGAACTCGATATATGCATCACCCGCATCAAACACATCGCCGAAATCAAGAACGACATTCAATGCCCCATCTGGTATCAGGTGGTCTTCAACGACAACAGTTTCACCCAGCTGTAATCCATCGATTGCAGAGTCAAACACTCGGCACTCAAGATCGAACAATCCCGAAGCCGGTTCACCCGCGAAGAACATCTGCCCTTGATAAGTAATCGGTTCTGCAAAAGCCAGACCCGCGACCATCGCCAAAAGAAGCATCCCATTCCGAATCATGTCATCCACCTCCGTGTGGGGTTCAATGTTGTTCACAAAATCGTCTCCAGCGTATCACAAACAGAAACTCCGATGGTGCGCAGGCAATAAAAAAAGCCCGTTGAACGGGCTTTTTGAAAGTACTATATCTTCTGAATCAACAGCTGATTACTCAGCAGATTCTTCAGCGGCTTCAGCTTCTGGTTCCGGTTCCGGAGCAGGTGCTGGTTTCGCTGCTTCCGCTTTGGACATCGCGTCCTTCGCATCTGCGAGACACTTGGCAGCAACATCTGCCTTCGCGAGCGACAAGGTACCCTTCGCAACATTGCGAGCTTTCTTCGCGCTGTTTGCAAATGGAGTCAGATCAGCTTCAGAATCTTCAGCCATCTTGTCGAGCGATGCGACGATGCCCTCGATTTCTTTGAGTGCTTTTTTACACTCTCCACGATTCATGTTGGTTTCACGATCTGAAAGCCATTTCGCCTTCATATCACCTTCAAGAAGGTCAGCTTTGCCGAGCATGTCACGGACCGTATCGGAAGGTTGAGCACCCTTTGCGAGCCATGCTTTGATCTCTTCGACCTTGAGCACGATTTGCTTGTCTTCATCCTTGGACATCGGGTCGTAGTGACCGAGGTTCTCAAGAACACGACCATTGCGACGAGTCTGCTGATCAATCGCGTTGATGCGGTAGAACGGGCGGTGAGTGCGGCCAAAGCGCTGCATACGGAGACGAACCATAGTGGTATCCTTTCAAAGCCCGTTCTGACGACGGGAGTCCAATCCCAGCAGTACCAAATCCTGATCACTCAGAACCGGTTTAATCCCTCGACTGCGCCAACCGTTGGTGCTGTCTGCGTCTGCTGGGAAAAGAATCGTTGACCTCATATCCCCCAAAGTCCATTCCTGGATCGGATATGGAAGCCGAATATTACCGCTATCTTCGATCCAGCCCCACTATCATCATCCATGCGGATTGATGTCCTGACAACCTTCCCCGAGATGTTTGACCACACCCCTCCCGGCGCGATGGGTGTCTCAATCCCAGCCAGGGCTCAAAAAATGGGGTTGCTTGAGCTCTCAGCAACGAATATCCGTGATTACACCGACGACAAACACCGCAAAACCGACGATCGCCCGTACGGCGGAGGTCCAGGGATGGTCATGATGTGCCAGCCCGTCTGGGATGCGGTCACCGCCGTCGAAGCGAGCGATCCCAGACCAGCAACCCGGATCTACATGACCCCGCAGGGACAGCCACTCACGCAAGAACTGGTCGAGACACTCGCCGCGAAACCCCGCCTGCTCATGATCGCAGGCCACTACGAGGGGATCGACGAGCGTGTCATCGAACGACTTGATCCAATCGAAATCTCGATCGGAGACTACATTCTCTCCGGAGGTGAACTCGCAGCAATGGTCGTCATCGACGCCATCACAAGAACCCTCCCAGGCGTGCTTGGACATGAAGATTCCGCACTCGAAGATTCATTTTCAAATGCGAACACCACCAATCCAGATGGATCAACAATCGACCCCAGAGCATTGAAAGGACTCGATATTCCTGCAGGATCGAAACTCCTCGATTGCCCACACTACACACGCCCAAGAAACTGGGAAGGCATGGAAATCCCCGAAGTACTCGTCGGCGGAGATCACAACGCGGTCGCACGCTGGCGCTTGGATCAACGACTCCAAAGAACCAAAGCTCGAAGACCTGATCTAATCACCCAAGATCATCCGGAATCGGTTGACTCCGAGTCCAATCTATGCGATGATCTGTAATCCCAACTGCCGATGTAGGCTCAAGAGGGCTGGGACAACTCAATACTCACTCAGAAGGTTTTGGAGATTTTCGATGAATAACGGACTTAAAGCATTGCTCGGCGCAGCAATTCTCTCATGCGTCATGGTCGGTTGCGAAAGCACACAACAACGCGACTGCGACACAATGGCATGCTCAACCTCGCAATGCGAAGGTCAATGCGACGGCGCTTGTGATGGAAAGTGCGAAGGGAAAGACGCCAAGGTCTGCAAAGACGGCTGCACCAAACAATGCTGTGCTGAGAAGCAAGCATGCGCTCATCCAAACTCCACATTCTCGTGCCCAAACTGCAAGGACGGCAAGCACTGCTGTGCTGACTGCGCCGCCAAGGACGCAGCCGCATGCCCGGACTGCAAAGCCGATGCACACGCAATGGCATGCCAAGGATGCAAGGACGGCACAAAGTGTGCCAAATGCTCCGCATAATCTGCCTACAGCATGATTCCTGATTCACATGCCCGCTCTTGAGCGGGTTTTTTCATGCCTTGCGCGTATCCTTATGGATACTTATGGAAGCACTCCTCACCACCCTCGCCGACTGGAAACCGTTCAACGCAATCGTTGTCGGCGACTTCATGCTCGATCAACAACTGTACGGCAATGCCAATCGCCTCTCCCCAGATGCGCCAGTCCCCGTCCTCCATGTGACCAAACAAGAGAACCAACCGGGCGGTGCCGCGAACCTGTGTCTTGACCTCCACGCGATGCACGGCAATGTCACCGCAATCGGGGTCGTCGGCGACGATCAAGAAGCGTCCATTCTCACCAACGCACTCACCGAGCAGGGTGTCCGCTCAAGTTCAATCGTCCAAGATCCTTCTCGCCCCACCACTGTCAAACGCAACCTCATCGGTCTGGCGCAAGGTCGTCACGCACAAAAGATGTTCCGTGTCGATTTCGAGTCTTCCGCACCCATCGCAAAAACCATCGAAGACCTACTCCTCAAGCAACTCGATGCATGTCTTGCTGATGCGGACTTCGTGTGCATCGAAGATTACAACAAAGGCGTATGCACTCCAGCATTGTGCCAAGCGATCATCAAGCGTGCGAAAGCCGCCGGGAAACCGGTGTATGTCGATCCCGCGCCGATCAAGGACTACAGCAAGTACGCCGGCGCGACCGCGATCACGCCCAACCGCACCGAGGGCGAACTCGCAACCGAGTTGGATCAGAACGATGATGGCAACATCAACAACGCAGCAATCGCACGCGACTTGCTCACCCGTTTCGACTTTGACGCCGTGGTTCTGACCCTCGATAAGCACGGAGCGATCCTTGACCGCTCCGATGTGAATGAAGCGGTATCGATCCCTACGCAGGCGCGTGCCGTGTACGATGTCACCGGTGCGGGAGACATGATGCTTGCTGGACTCGCCGCAGCTCGTGCAAACGGACTCGACTGGGTCGATTCGGTCAAACTCGCCAACGCCGCCGCGGGACTCGAGGTTGAAATCTTCGGAGTCGCGCCGATCCCCATCGAGCAGATCCACCATGAACTGCTTTCGCTCAGCGCCCAAGCGAACGGCAGAACACGCACGCTCAACGAAGCGGTTGTGATGACCAAAGCCGCGAAGAACACCGGGAAGACTGTCGTCTTTACCAACGGCTGCTTCGATGTCATCCACGCCGGACACATCTCGCTCCTGCAACGAGCCGCGGCTTTGGGAGATGTCCTCATCGTCGCGATGAACGACGACCACTCCGTGCGAGGACTCAAAGGCCCGACCCGTCCGGTCAACGACCAAGAGAATCGCGCCAGAGTGCTCGGAGCTCTGGAATGCGTCGATGCGGTCGTGCTGTTCAATGATGAGACCCCGATCAAACTCATCGAATCGATCAATCCAGATATCCTTGTCAAAGGCGGCGACTACAGCGTCGAAACCGTTGTCGGAGCGGACTTTGTGCTTTCGCAAGGCGGACGCGTCGAACTCCTCGATCTGATCGACGGGCTCTCCAGCACCTCCACAATTGAGCGTATGAAGCAATCCTGAGTGTTTACGCGAGGGTTGAAGGCAGCGGAGCTCAGTTTCGAGTCCTGCCAAAACTTGCCAATACAGACCAAAGCCCCTGCCTGAATCGTCCGATATATCGGTATGCCCACGACCCACCTGATGATCGTCCACCCTCGCTACATCGCGCCGCTGCTCAGCGGGACCAAATCCCTTGAGTCTCGGCTCGGTCAAGACCGACGCGCCCCTTTCGGGAAGGTCAACCCAGGCGACACCATCTACATCAAACCAACTGGCAAACGCGTCGTTGCCAAAGCGATTGTCCATCAGGTTGACGAGTACGAAGACCTCACACCTGAGGATATCGAGAACCTCCGCGATTGTTACGACGATCGAATCATGGGAGGCGACCAGTACTGGGAGTCCAAATCCAACTCCAAATACGCAACGCTCATCAGCTTCGCCAAAGTCACCATGCTCCGCGACGAATCAACCGTTCCCGCAGAACTCTTGGTCCCAAGCCGAAACGCTTGGAGGCTCATCGAAACAGAAGACCAGTCTGCCCGCAAAGCTGCGTGATCCGGTTTTTTACCCATAGAACATCGCATACAAGTTGTCTTTCAACTGGGTTATGTTCCTCATTTCAGCATGCACATTTGAAAACCCTTGAGTTGAAGGCAAAAACCCAGTACCATCGCACTCCCCCATCGATAAGGAGTTCACGATGAGAAAGACAATGATTCAAGGAACGCTCGTGTTGAGCGCACTCGCATTCGCATCCACCAGCGCACTCGCCAATGTCTACAGCTACGACGACGGCGGCTCGCATGTCACCCTCGGACCACCCCGCTCGTTCGAGCAGTACGGTGATATCGACATGCTCTGGGGAAACTATTTCCAGACACAAGACGCGACCGAAGAAATCACCAGCATTTCCTTCGAGCTCGGCCGACTCTCAGAAAACAATCAGGTCACCGTCCGCATCTACCAAGACAGCGACAATGACTTCGACCCAACAAACGCTACCAACATCTACTCAACAGTCATCGACAACCCGATGACCGGCGGAGGCGAGCTCAACATCGTTGACATCGCAAACCTCGAAGTCTCCGGCGGCTTCTTCGTCACCGTCAGCCACCTCGCTGAACTCGTCTACGACGACGAGGGTCAACCTGGGTACTCGAGCCCAGCTCGCTACGACACAGATGGTCGTGCAGACCGCTCGTGGTTCTACTACGGCAGCTACGGCGATCTTCCAAACGCAGGCTACCACACCCGCATGGACGGCCCAGATGTCCCCTTCGGTGGTGCATTCGCAATCCGCGCCAACACCGTACCAGTCCCAAGCACCATGCTGATCTCCTCAGCAGGACTGCTGATGGCATCACGCCGTCGCCGATAAGACTGAACCCACAACATCAGACAATCGCCCGGCTACTTCTTGTGCCGGGCGTTTTTTTGAGCCAGGCGTTGTTGATTGGTCGAGGAGTTGTGATCTTGCTCAATCGAGATAGAACGCAGCAAGCCGGTCCATCACACGCGCCAGTGGGAGTCCCACGATCGAGGACTCATCCCCGCTAAACTCGATCGGCCATCCAGCGGCGAGTCGTTCGGTGATGTTGTATGCGCCTGCTTTGCCTTTCCACAGACCTGAGTCGAGGTACGCTTCGATCTCATCATCCGCGATATCGCCAACTGTCACCACCGATCGATCGACAAAGAGCTCACGCCGATCGCTGAATGGGTCCAGCAACGCGACCCCTGTCAATACTTCATGCGTCGCATCACGCATCTCCATGATGATCTCGCGTGCATGGTCACGATCTTCAGGCTGACCAATGATCTTCCCCTCGTGGACACAGACCGTATCCGCACCGACCACCACGACTGATTCGCCTTGTGCGAGATCCAACCCGAGTTCCGAGCTGCTCAACATCCGCGAGCTTGATGTCGCCTTCAGGTACGCGAGCGAGACGACCCAGTGATCGGCGCTGCTCAGCGATCCAGCAACAAGTTCCCCATCATCAATACCTGCAGGTTGCACACGATGGTTGATTCCCGCGTCGCTGAGCATCTCCTGTCTGCGCGGCGATGAACTCGCAAGCACCACAATTGGCAGCTGCCCGCGTTGCTCATCGGATGTCTGGGATTGATCAATCATCGAGTTCATCTTGCAACCAATGTATACCAAATCGAGATGCGTTTGGTTCATGTTCGATGTGGATTCTGTCAGAATATTGATAAAAAAACACCCCGCCGAAGCGGGGTGTTGATGGTCATACGACCAAGATTGAAATGTTCAACCGGCTGGATAAACCCGAGGGCTTATTCGTACAGGTTGGTTGCTTCGGTTTCGATCACCGGGCTGGTGAGGTTATCCGAAGTCATTTCCAGACGGAAGCGAACATCGCCAGCGCCATCGGCACGGACGGTGATGCGCCATGATGCCTGAGCACCAACCGCGAGGGTACCGACAGGGCTGAAGCTGATCTTCTGACCAGCAACGGTCGCTGCGGTGGTACCGGTTGAGCCGACATATGCCTGCTCGCCTGGGAGGGTCGCGACGATGCGGACATTGGTGTCCTTCGCCGAACCTTGGTTGGTCACAGTGATGACGTAGGTGGTTTGGCCGCCGACTTCGACTGGGTCAGTGATATCGACCACTTCGAGGAGGACCGCTGGGATACCCTTGACGCCTGAAGTACAGGTATCGGAGACCGACTCTGCACAGGAAGCGTTTGCAGTTGCCGATGAGCTGTAGCTACCGGTTTCTGAAGCCTTGACGGTGATCGAGAAGTCACGATCAGCACCCTTCGCGAGTGTACCGAAGTCCCAGACAACGCGGTTGCCTTGAACACGGCCACCCTCAGAAGCGCGGACGAGGGTCGAACCAGCTGGGATCGTTGCCGATGCAGTGGTTGACTGAGCTTCGCCGGTACCTGAGTTGGTCAGGGTGTAGCCGAAGGTCATGTTGCGACCGAGGAACTGCTCTTCTGAACACTTGGAAGTGATCGCGAGCTCTGGAGCAACAACGACGGTGGTGGTTGCTGAAGCAGCTGCTTCAAGACCGTTGTCAGCCGAAGCTGATGCTGGGCTCTTGAATGTACCAGTCTTGGAAGCGGTTGCCTTGACCTCGTAGGTCTTGGACTCACCCGATGCGAGGGCCCCAACTGGGATGCTCACATTGCGGCTGCCGTTTGCCATCGCGAGACCTTCTGGGAGGGTATCGCTGATGGTCACGCCACCAGCTGAGCCGGTACCGGTGTTCTTGACCACATAGCGAATGACGATCTCGTCACACTTGAGCGTGCGCTCAGTCGCGGTCTTGGTCAGTGCGAGTGCTGGCTCAACAACATTGAGTGTTGCACAGAGGTAGTTGTTGTACGAAACAGTGATACAGTCCGAAGCTTGTCCGACCTTACCAGCGTTTCCGACCATGCGGATCACTTTGGTTTCCTTTGGTGCGAAATCGCCGAGTGCCCAGACCATATCGCCGCCACCTGTGTTGGCGCGTGGCTCGGAGCTGGTGATCTCGAGGTTGCTCTTGGAGTTGAGAGCGACGAGAACATTCTGCAGTGGTGATTCAGTCAGGTTGGTGACATGGTACGAGAAATCGAAGTCCGCGCCACGGGTCACTTCGCCCGGCATGACCTGGTGAAGGAGAATCGCGCTTGTGCGGATATCACCGGTTGGGAATGCCATGCGTGCCATGGTTTCGCCATCACCGAGTGATGGCGAGTAGACACCCCAAGTGTTCTTGCGTGGTGCTGCAGGTGCTGCAGTTTCATTCGAACCAGCGTTTTCGTTTGCAACACCGAGCTTCAAGCTCCCGTGATGATCGTCAACTCGTTCAGTTCGTGTTGAAGAAGTACATCCCATCAACGATGCTGCGAGACCGATGCTCGCTGCAATCGTGATTGCTGACTTCATGCGTTTCTTGTTATTCATTCCTCGAGCTCCATGCTTAAGTTGAAGGACAGTTGTCCTGTGCGGAACGCCCTCCGCGGGGGTGCGAGATTAACAGACCCAACTCTAGGCGTGATATGAGCATTTTCCCCACTTCGAGTATGCCAAGAACACCAATACTGATCGAAAAATCAATATTCTTAAGATTCAAACACACGCATACACGCAGATTTCAAATCTGACTCCCCACTCTGAAAACCGAGTCCCAAATCAGGAACCAGCACGGGCAAAGCATCGAGTTCTACACCACCCGAATTCTCCCGTTTCACGCGAGATTTCAGCTTCGTCCAATCCTTGTTGGTGATCAAGATCGCAGATGCACCTGCAGCTCGTGCGTGATCGAGGAACTCATCCACGACAGAGCACGAAAAATCATCGTGATCCGGACGGTCACTGCGATGCGAAATTTTTGCACCTTCCGCAACCGCCATCGAAACAAACGCTTCTGGATGACCAATCCCAGTCAGCACAGCAACCTGCTCATTGAGCACCCGCTCAACAGGATGCTCAGCAACTCGCTCTCCATCGCAGTTGTACTCGACAATCCGATCCCAACGATGAGTCACGACCGAAACGACAGTCTCCGCTCGGACTCGCTTTGCTACCCAGTTCCGCAACTCCCCAAGTGCTTCTTGCTCGACCATCTCCGCATGCGAAATCACCACGACATCCGCACGCTCCAGAGACTCTGCTGATTCACGCAAGAACCCCAACGGCAGCAACGCATCTCCAAACGGCGGACGCGATGCATCAATGACCACAATCTCCAAGTCTCGCGCAATCTTCCGATGCTGGAACCCATCATCCAACACGACACAATCAACACGCTTGCCTTCGTCGGTTGCAAACAACTTGAGTAGCCCCGCGATCCGATCGGGTTGAGCAACGATGGGGACTCCTGGTAACGCATCCATATGCTCGCGCTGCTCATCGCCAATCTCGCCTGGCTTTGCCTTATACCCTCGCATCGCGATCGCGGGATGATGCCCCGCTTCGATCAGCAACCGGACCACATGCTGAACCAACGGCGTCTTGCCTGTCCCCCCAGTCGAGAGATTCCCGATCGAGATGACAGGACGATCCAGCGTTGTGACACCATCACCACGATCGAACTTTCGGTTCTGGTGGTTGATCCCGATTGAATACAGTTTGGAGAGTGCAGTTGCCAAGAACACAGGCAGCCGGGTCGGGCGATGCTCAGGAATCATCCGTTCCGCTCCGTCTGTGTACTCGTCTGAGTGTACGACTGGACCAGCAGATCACGCAGTTCCGCACGCATCTCTCGGCTTTCTTTCCGAGCCAACCGAATCGAGTTGATCGCATCCACACACGCCATCAGTACGATCCCAGCGAGCAACCCAACAATGCAGGTCCACGCGAGCAAGAACCGTTCTTCGTCTGTCGGCGACACAATCCCGAACCCATACGCAACAAGCGGGATCGTGAACATCATCACCCACCCCGTCACCATCCGGATCTGACGCCGGGACTCGGGCATCTTCCCAATCGCGTGCTCTCGCAGGACAATCAGGTGCGACGCAACCACCAGCAACGCGAGCATCGCGAGGGGGAGCACAAACCATGATGGTGCGATCGGACCATATTCCATACCCCAATCATACTTCGATTGTGCGAAGTGTGCCTCCAAAATCACCAATTGCCGCCCCAAGAGCTACACTCTCGGACCATGATCGACCTCAAAGCACTCCGTGACAACCCACAACGATTCAAAGACGGCTGCACCAAGAAAAACTACGCCGTCGATATCGACCGCCTTCTGACGCTCGACGAGCAAAGACGCTCGCTCCTGAGCGAACAAGAAGCCCTCCGCGCCGAGCAAAAGAAGCTCTCCAAAGAGACCGGACCCAAGATCGGACAACTCTCAGGTCAGCTCAAATCCGCGAGTGATTCCGATAAAGCAGCGATCCAAGCACAGATCGATGAGATCAAAGAAGCACCCGCAAAGCTCAAAGAACAGATCACCGCGCTCGATGAAGATGTCGCGAAAATCGATCCCGAACTCAACGACCTCCTCCTCTCGATCCCGCTCCCACCAGACGACGATGTGCCTGTCGGCAAAACCAGCGACGACAACATCGAGATCTCCCGCTGGGCGCCGGATGGATGGGACTACGACAAAACCTTCGAACAGAACAAAGGGTTCAAACCCAAGTCCCACATCGAACTTTGCGAGATGCACAACCTCGTTGATTTCCCGCGTGGCGTCAAAATCGCCGGCTCGCGTTCGTATGTCCTGACAGGGGACGGCGCAAGACTTCACAACGCGATCCTTCGCTACGCGATCGACACGATGGTCAACGAAAACGGGTTCTCCCCAATGACCATCCCTGTCCTCGTCCGCGAACAGGCAATGATCGGTACCGGGTTTTTCCCAGGCGGCAAAGACCAATCCTACCAAGTCAACGAAGAAGCACGAGGCGGCGGACAAGACCTCTACCTCACAGGGACCGGTGAAGTCGGTCTCATGGGACTCCACCAAGACGAGATCCTCGATGAATCCAAACTCCCCCTCAAGTATGTCACCGTCTCAACCTGCTTCAGAAGAGAAGCAGGCGCCGCGGGCAAAGACACGGCTGGTCTGTACCGCATCCACCAGTTCGACAAGGTCGAGCAAGTTGTGATCGATGTTGCTGATGTAGCAAACTCCCGCAAGCACCACAAGGACATGATGGGGTTCGTCGAAGCACTCCTCAAATCCTTGGGACTCCCCCACCGCTTGCTCCAATGCTGCACCGGTGATCTGGGCGTGAAAAACGCGGACATGATCGACATCGAATGCTGGATGCCCTCCCGCGGCGATGTCAACGACGATGGAGTTGCCAGCGGCGAGTTCGGAGAAACCCACTCCGCGAGCCGCCTGTACGATTTCCAGTGCCGACGCCTCAACATGCGTTACCGACAAGGCGGAGAAGGAGGCAAGGGCGCGACCACCTTCTGCCATTCCCTCAACAACACCGTCGCCGCGTCCCCCCGCATCCTGATCCCGATCCTCGAGATGTACCAAAACGAAGACGGCTCAATCACGATCCCCGAAGCGCTGCGTCCATACATGAACGGGCAAACCAAAATCGGTTGACGCTCAGTTTCTGATCTTGATCCGCAAACATTTCAATTACTTGGAATAGTTTTTGCAATATTGCATTGACTTCTCTGTTGGCTGCGCCAACAACTCCCCCACGACTTTGTGCATGGTGCGCAGAGCAGGAGTCCCCGCGATGATGTTGGACAAACAACATTCTACTTTGATGCTGAGAGCCACGAGCGATATCCGCTGGTGTGGCTTTGAACAGCTCAATCGCAAGGGTTGACCACGAGCCGGGCTCGTTAGCCCGCGATCACAGAATACATCTAGTCCCGGCAAAGGCAACTGTCTCATGCTCACGCTTTGCATGCGCGAGGTGAACATTGCTCAACATTCATTTTACACTCGTATGCACGAGTGCGGTTATTACATGCGCTGGAGTATTGTCATGGTTCAGGAATCCACAGCAGTTGAAAACTCATTGGCAAGGGTCTTGGCACCCGAAGATGTCGCGGCAGGTCAGTTCGTGATGGTGCTCAACGAGCA
>JARGNC010000006.1 GCA_029212425.1 Phycisphaerales bacterium | reverse complement strand
CATTTGTCTGAAAGACTCTGAACGACGAAAAAACCCCTCGCGCTTGCGAGGGGTTTTTGTATTCGAGAGTCTGAAAGTATTAGACGCGGTCCTTGAGCGCCTTGAGTGGGCGAACCTTGACAACATTACGTGCTGGCTTCGCTTTGAAGACCATTTCTTCCTTGGTGAATGGGTTGACGCCCTTGCGTGCTTTGGTAGCTGGCTTGCGTTGAACGCTGACCTTCATCATGCCTGGGACATTGAATGCGCCGCATGAGCCCTTCTTGAGGTCGACTTGAATCATGTCACCCATGACATCGAAGACTTGTGCGGCTTCCTTCTTGGAGATGCCTACATGGTCAGCGATGACTGTGAGGACTTCTGACTTGGTGCGTGGCTTGTCCTTCGCAGCGGTGATCCGTGCTGGCTTCTTGGCAGCTGGTGCCTTCTTTGCAGCGGTCTTCTTCGCTGGTGCCTTCTTGGCTGGCTTGCGTGCTGCAGTTTTCTTGGCTGCTGGTTTACGGGCTGCTTTTTTCTTTGTTTTCTTAGCCATTTGCAATCTCCATTATGCAAAGTTGTGAATTCGTGTGCGGCTTCCACCCACACCTACGGTTGTTTTTACCGGACTTCTATCGGCAGAATACCACTCTTTCCCCCTGTTTTCATAGGGTTTTTGAGATATTTTTCTCTTTATCGAGTTGGGTGGCAATGAAATCCAAGTGGGAATTGAACAAAGCTGTCCCTGGATTCGATCCTATCGTCACGCATGCAAACCCCTGAAAAACAAGTCCGAATCACACGGGCGATCCCCGGAAAGCTCGATTTACCAAACGCTTGCGTTCGAGTACTGAGCGATGACCTATCGAGCAGCGAAGCGATCCAGGCCTTCGTTTCGGGTGCCGATGCGTTGGTCACCATGTACACAGATCGTGTTGATGAAGCGTTGCTTGATGCCGCTGGAGATGGTCTTCGAATTGTGAATAACTTTGCGGTGGGGTATGACAATATTGATCTTGAAGCCTGCAAAAGCAGGGGGATCGTGGTCTGCAATACTCCTGATGCGGTGACGGAGGGGACCGCGAACATCGCGTTTCTTCTGATGCTTAGCGTCGCGCGTCGGCTGATTCAAGCAGACCGGTACACTCGATCCGATGCGTACCCAGCGAACGGTCAGCTCGGGATGGCCGACTTCATGGGACTGGATCTATGCGGTAAGGAACTCCTAATTGTCGGGGCGGGACGGATTGGATACGCGATGGCACTCCGCGCCAAATCACTCGGGATGCGGATCGCATATGTCGCTCGGACGAGGCACCTCGACTTCGAAATGGCACCACTTGGTGCGAGGCGGGTCGATCTTGAATCAGGGTTGCGAGACGCAAATGTGGTGAGCATCCACACGCCGTTGACATCACAGACAAAGCATCTCATCAATGCGGATCGGCTCGCGATGATGAAGATGGACTCGATTCTCGTCAACACCTCGCGTGGGCCGGTGGTGGACGAATCGGCATTGGTCGATGCGTTGGAATCAGGTCATCTCTGGGGTGCTGGATTGGATGTATACGAGCAGGAACCGACGGTTCATGCCGGGTTGATCGCGAGTGATCGAGCGGTTTTGACGCCGCATATCGGGAGCGCGGAGCAGCGTTGGCGCGAAGCGATGACGGAGATGGTGCAGACGAATATCCGAGCGGTGTTCGAGGGGAACGAGCCGTTGACACGCGTGGTTTAGATGAGTGGTGGGCGTGGGTTATGAATCGCGACGATTTGCTTCGCCGAACTCGAGTTCTAGGTATCGTGCGACATAATCGATGATGGAATCAGCTTGTGGGATGTCCGGATTCCCGGTTGGGCCGTGAGGCTCAAACCGCATGCCTTTGAATCGTTTGACCGCTTCATCGACTGGTAGACCGTACTGCAATGCGATGGAAAACGCTCGGCAGAATGCTTGGCACATCCCTGAGATTGCTGAGCCTTCTTTGGCGATCTTAATGAAGATCTCCCCCGGCGTGCCGTCGGCATAGAGACCGATGGTCAGATATCCCTCGTGGCGTCCGATCTCAAACTTGTGTGTGAGGGATTTTCGTGTAGGGGTCAGGGCTTGGCGCGTTGCGAGCATCGGTGCATCCTCGTCGATTATTGGGTCGATCGTTGGTACTGAGTGTGGTCCCAGAGGTCATCCTTGAACTGGGACATGGATCATATCGGACCTTGGGTTGGGATTCCTTTGAGATTGGGCGGGATCACAGCGGATTGCCAAGCTGTGTAGGGCCGAAGGTGCAAGGTTGGGGTGGTTTCTGGTTCAGGTGGTATAAATTGGGTCCCAGATCGACTCTGAAACTTGCTCCATGGCTTGGCAATGCCGATACTTAGAGAACAGACCATGACGATCTCCACACCAGAATCCGAGCTTGCCAGTCCGATGAGCCGACCATCCAAAGCGATGGGGTGGGTTGTCGCTGCACTCACAGTCCATCTTCTGGTGACCTCAGTCGCGACTGCGGCAACAAGCTGCAGCGGGACGATCGAGCGGACACGCGTGACTCGTCTTTCGAGTTGTGTCGCGCAGGTGATCCGCGAGCTTGTGGATCATGCCGCGGAATCGACCGCGATGGTTGTGATCGAACGGGATTCCGAACCACTCGCTGCTGCACTGGTGGCTGATTCTGGTTGTATGGAACCCGGGGGGATGCTGGTCTCCTGGATGCATGATTTGCCTCCGCCTGCGTGGATGTGACCTGTCGCATTCATGTTCAGTACCAGTCGCATACAACACAATTAATCAGCTGTTGATCCGGTGGTCGGTTATGACCGGCACTTTGATCCTCGGCTCACACGCTGGATTGTTGAATCAGTCCTGCGCAACACACGAGATACACCATGTCCAGTTCAGAAATTCCTGTGATCGGTTCCATCCTTTCCAAGCTCTTTGGTTCGCGCAATGAGCGTGTGGTCAAGCGATACACGACGCGTGTCGATGCGATCGCGGAGCTTGAACCACAGATGCGTGCGTTGACAGACGCTGAGCTTCGCGCCAAAACCGAGGAGTTCCGAGAGCGGTACGATGCTGGAGAGACCTCGAACGATTTGCTGGTCGAGGTCTTCGCGGTTGGGCGCGAGGCGATGGACCGTTCGGTGGGAATCCGCAACATCTTCAATCCTGAGCACGGGTTTGATCCATCACTTCTGAGTGGCTCAGCACGCGAGGCGTACGACCGCGTGAAGGCAGAGGTTGATGCGCTTGAGCCTGCGGAACCAGTGGGGGAGTACCTTGGGTGTGCAGAACCGGTCCCGGCGTATATCCAGGTCGATATTCCAAACGAGATTTATCATGCGGTGCGGGAGATCTACTCAGAATCACGTCCGCCGTTCCGTGCTCGTCCGTTTGATGTCCAGTTAATCGGTGGCATGGTGCTGGGGCAGGGCAAGATCGCGGAAATGAAGACGGGTGAAGGGAAGACCATCGTCGCGCCGCTCGCGACCTACATGGCTTCGGTGACGCGCCAGCAGGTGCATGTCGTCACGGTCAACGATTATCTTGTCCAGCGTGACCGCGACTGGACCTTCCCGTTCTTTGCGAAAGTAGGGCTGACGGTCGGTGCGATCCATCCGATGCACATGCAGCCCGAAGCGACCAAGCGGGAGATGTACCGCTGTGATGTCGTCTACGGCACCACTTCTGAGTTCGGATTCGACTACCTCCGAGACAATATGAAGCGGAATGTGGATGAGCAGGTGCAGCGCAAGCGGCAGTTTGCGATTGTTGACGAAGTGGACTCGACATTGATCGACGAGGCGCGGACACCTCTGATTATCTCAGGTCCAGCGCACGACGATCAACCACGATATGAACTCGCGACGGGTCTTGCGAAACAGCTTGTTGACCTTCAACGCCCATGGCAAGAAAAAGAAGACGAGGTTCAGCGGACGAAAGAAACCATCAAAGGCTTGGAAGGTGACATCCGTCAGACGCGTGATTCAGCGGTGGTCCCTGAACTCCAGAAGCGTCTTGATGAGGAAACCAAACGATTGCCTGATCTCGAACATCAGAGGGATCAGTTCTCGCAGTACTACGAGATCGAGATGGATCGCAAATCCGCGCATCTCACCCACGACGGCATCGCGCACGCGCAGAAACTCGCTGGGGTCGGATCGTTCTATGTTGATGAGAATATGGACATCCCGCACTTGCTCGAGCAAGCACTCCGCGCGTATGCGGTGTATCAGCGAGACAAGGATTACATCGTGATGGATGTTCCCGATCGCATGACGGGCAAGAGCGAGCCAAACATTGTGATTGTGGACACAAATACAGGCCGTCCGATGATCGGTCGTCAGTGGTCCGATGGTTTGCACCAAGCGATCGAGTGTAAAGAGGGGGTTCCGATCAAAGCTGAGACGCAGACTGTTGCGTCGGTGACGGTCCAGAACTTCTTTAAGATGTACAAGCAGCTCTCGGGTATGACCGGTACCGCGGATACCGAGGCGCAAGAGTTCCACGACATTTACCATCTCGATGTGATCTCGATCCCGACGAATAAACCGATCGCGCGTCATGACCATGACGACTTGATGTATCTGCGTGCGAAGGACAAGTGGGAAGCGATTGTCGACGAAATTAAGGCATTCCACGATGCCGGGCGTCCGATTCTTGTGGGCACGACCTCGGTCGATCGTTCCGAGATGATCTCGCAGATGCTGACTAAGAAGTACCAGATCCAGCACTCTGTGCTCAACGCGAAGCAGCACGAACGCGAAGCGAATGTGGTTGAGGACGCGGGGCATCTCGGTGCGGTGATGATCGCGACCAATATGGCGGGGCGTGGTACGGACATCAAACTCGGGAAGCTGGATCGCAACGAGTTCATTGAGCACCTGCTCAAGCGGGGCATCGCATCGCGCGGACTCACGGCAGAGATGTCTGATTTGGAGCTCCGTGAGAATGTGTATCGAAAGATCGCATCGGTCGAACTCAAAGCGGAGGGGATGAAGAAGCGCGACGCAGAGGTCATGGACTTTGGTGAGCTTGAACTCCAGCTTCTGCGCCACTGGGCCGGTCAGTACACTTGGATGAGTGCCAAGGGAATTGAGAGTGCGAGTGCTGATGAACTCCGTGAGGAGCTCGACAAGAACGGCCGGTGCATCATGCATCGTGTTCGTTGGTTCGAGAACATCGAGGACATGGGGGGGCTCCATGTGATTGGCACCGAACGGCACGAGTCTCGCCGTATTGACAACCAGCTCCGTGGTCGGTCAGGCCGACAGGGCGACAACGGTTCTTCGCGGTTCTTCGTATCGCTCGAAGACGACCTGATGAAGATGTTCGCAGGCGAAACGACCATGAAGCTTCTCTCCCGGCTCGGGATGAAAGAAGGCGATGCGATCGAGCATCCATGGTTGTCCAAGAATGTGGAGCGAGCGCAGAAGAAGGTTGAAGAACGCAACTTCCAGATCCGCAAGAACATCCTCGAATACGACGAGGTTATGGAGCACCAACGCCAGCGGTTCTACGGCTTGCGTCAGCGGATTCTCGAAGGACGCGCGGTCAACGATCTTGTGTTCGAATACATCGAGGATGTGGTGGACGATGCGATCGCGGAGTACCTTGACGATGATTACGCCGCGTCTTGTGCCGCGGATTACGCACGCAAGGAGCTGGATTGCTCGATCCTCCCTGAGCGGCTCAAGGGGAAAGATGCGGTTGAGATGGATATCGCGATCCGCAGACTCGCGAAGGAAGATATCACCGCGTCAATCGTGATGACGCTGGGTGAGTACATGCCAATCGAGGGGTCGGAGGTTTCGATTGACTTCGATTCAGCGGGGCTGCACCGTTGGGCGAAGAATCGCTTTGGATTGGAACTCGATACAGGATCGCTGCGTGAAGGTGGTGCATCCGAACGACGCGCGGTCCAAGAGTTGCTCGAAGAAGCGGCATACGCGAAGATCGATGCGGAGCCGCTCGAAATGATCGCGAGCTTTGCGGATCCGCGATACGGCGCTGAGCAGCTCGCGATCTGGGTCAAGGACAAGTTCACCAAGGAAATTGATCCAGATGAAATCATCAAGGCGCATAAGGATGAACAAGTTGAAGTCCGTGATCTAATCATCCAGACCGCGCGTGAACTGTACGAGAAGCGTGAAGCGGAGTTCCCAGCGGACTTCATCATGCAGCGTACGATGATGATCGCAAGGCAGGATGCAAGTGCGGCGTTTGAGAATCTTGAGAAGTGGGCGAAGGACCGTGTAGGCCTGGAACTGACTCCTGACGAGATCAAGACAACGCCTCCAGCGAAGATCCGAGAACGACTGGTCGAAGCAACGAAGGAATCCCTCAAGACGAAAGATCTTGAAGCGATGCTCGAAAGAGCACTCGCTTGCGAGAACGACGATGAACTCGATGCGGTCCTCACAGAACGCTACGGAGAGGGCATCACCGAACGCATGCGATTCCTCGATGCGGAAGATCGGGACAAAGCGATCCGTGCTCGCGTGGAGACACTCGCGCGTCCTGAACTGATCCAGTTCGAGCAGATGATCCTGATCGAGACGCTCGATACTTCATGGAAGGATCACTTGTACTCGATGGACCAACTTCGCGACACGATCGGATTCCGTGCGATCGCGCAGACCGATCCGAAAATCGAGTACAAGCGAGAAGGCCAACGGATGTTCCAAGGCATGATGCGAGATATCCGCGAGAAGGTCACTGGTTATATCTTCAAAGCGAGATTGTCGGTTCCTGCTCCACGACAAGCACCAGCTCAGCGTCCACCTCAGCAACAACCACAACAGCAGAGAAGGCCGCAGGCTGCACCTGCTGGAAGCGGAAATATCATGGGATCTTCGATCATGGGACCCGGATTCTCTGGTGGTGCGTTGTACACCCCTCCGAAACCGGCTCAGAAGCCGGAATCGGACACTCAAAGCGACGCCGGAAATGAGAACGAACAGGGTTGAATCCGCGTTTCAAGGCTCAAATAGGGATCCGTGTATTCCAGCGAGCGTATATCAATCGGGACATCCGTGACGCATATCGTGTATCTTGGATGCACGCGCGTCCGCCCCTCCCAGGCACTCGCTCGCACCGGAGCCTTTCATGACCAGACATCAAATGAATCATCCGACGCCTCCAGCTAGGGGCTTTACGCTTGTCGAGATCGTGCTCGTTGTTGCGATTATTTCACTGATTGCCGCGATTTCGATCACAGTCGGTTCGTCCATGGCTGACTCGGGCCGGAAGCGTGCAACCGAGTCGGTGCTGCAGGTCTTGGATCAAGCGCTCGACGATTTTATTAATACGACAGGTGCTGTGCCTCCATCGTTGGTCGCGATCAAGCTTGAGCAGGATATTGATTCCAACTCACGCGGAGACACGGTGTATTACCCAGCAATCGATGGGGTCTTCAACTCTGTCATTCCGAGCGACAATCCGAGCGCTCCGGAGCGGCACTACCAGATCAACTCGATCGGATTGTTCCTGCATTCCATTTCGACATCTTCAGATGTGCCATCGATTCTGGAGAATGTTGATTCGAAGTTTGTGAAGAACTACGACTATCCAATGGATCTGCAGCCTGGGATGACAACCATCTTCGATGCATGGGGAAACCCGATCCGGTATGTCCACCCAAAGTTTGACGGGATTGTCGAGGATGGAAGGCGGGTTGCTGCGGATCCAGGCATGTTTTTGGATGTGATGGATCCTATGACCGGGTTTTTCACCGAAGAAATGCTCCCAACAGATCTGTCACTGATCCCCTTCACAGAAGTCCGGCGAAACAAGATTCTCGCATCTGATCGTGCGGGGTTCCTCGGAATCGAAGCGGACTCCGATGGCGGACTTTGCCCATCACAGAGGCCATATTTTTATTCAGCTGGTCCTGATGGCGACCCCTCAACTATTGAGGACAATGTGTACACAACAGTTCCAGAGTTCGTCAATCCTCTCTAAGATAGAACTGAATTTTTGATCTTGTTCACACGAACCTGTTTGGGGTTCAGTGTGGTCATTGTGCTTTTTTGGAGTGTTGAAGATGCCTGATTCACCGATGTGTCCTGAGTGCGGAGCGGAATACTCCTATCAAGACCGTGAAATGTATGTGTGTCCCATGTGCGCGCATGAATGGCCTATTGATGGTGGGGGAGAGGTCTCAACGACTGGCTCAGATGCAGATGCGTCCGTTCGAGATGCGAACGGGAATGTCCTTGAATCAGGTGATACGGTTGTGGTCATCAAGGATTTGAAAGTGAAGGGATCATCACTCGTGGTGAAGGGTGGGACCAAAGTGAAGAACATCCGCTTGGTTGATGGCGACCATGACATCGACTGTAAGATTCCAGGAATTGGAGCGATGCAACTCAAATCAGAGTTTGTGAAGAAGGCGTAAGAGCTGGACTTCGCGGGTGGTGGATTTGTAGATTGTGTGGGCGCATAAAAAACCCCATCTTGCGATGGGGCTTTTGGTTTCGAATCGAGGTCTTCGATTAGCGGCGACGACGGCCAGCAACCAAACCACCGAGGCCGAGAACAGCCATAGCGGATGGAGCAGGAACGACGTTGTAGGTGCCGATCACGACTGCTGATGGGATGTCATCGTCGGTGTCAGCTGGTGCGTAGATGTCACCTGAGCCTGCGCCTGCGAGCATGTCAGCGTACATTGCAGCGTCGATGTTCCAAGTTGCTGAGCCGGTGAATGCGAGTGAGCCAGCGGTGAAGTCTGAACCACCGTCTGAAGCGTAGCTCCAGATGTTGAGGCCGACGTTCGAGCCTGCGCCACCGCGGAAGAGAGCTGGTGAGCCGTCTGATGCGTTTGCAGCAGTGGTGAGGTCACCTGCGTCGAGTGTTGCAGTCAGAGCTGAGCCAGCGCCTGCGTAGAAATCTGCAAGGAGGACGCCGGTGAATGAGCTACCGGAAACGGTTGCTGCGGAAACACCTGCGGTTGCGGTGATGGTGATTTGGTTGACGACTGAGAGGTCGATGAGGAGAAGGTCATCTGCCTGTGCGCCGGTTGTTACGATTGCTGCCGAAGCGAGCACTGCCATTTTGATTGCTGACATGGGATTCTCTCTTTCTGACCCGTTTCGGGGTCACTCTTTTACCGAAAGTCGAAACGGATACGACCCGCCGACAAGATTCCCGAGATTAATGGAAACTTTTTGAAAATGCAAGTAAAATTCCTAATTTGATTACCGGAACTGCTTGACAAGAAATAGATTGCACTGATATTGCGCGAATCTGGATCTGGGTCCTATAAAACAAACGAATATTCACGACAGAAACAGAAAGCCCGTCTAGATATCTCTTGTATAGGTTTCGAGACACACGCGAGGAAGATCGCCGGATAGGGCTTTGTTAGTGTTCCCTTTATTGAGATGTGGGGAATTGCGGTTCTTGAAAAGAATGATAATAAAAAACACAGCACCTCTTGGGGGTGCTGTGTCTTGAGTTGGTGTCCACATATTGATCGAAACGATCGTTCGGGTCTGCTGATTAGCGGCGGCGGCGATTCGCAAAGAGGCCTGTAAGCCCGAACAGAGCTGCTGAAGCAGGTGCTGGAACTTGAGTGAATGAGACATCGTCAACCGACAAGCCATTTGCAATTCCAGATACAGCGCCTGCTGAGATTTGGAAGCGGAGCAAGAATGAGTCAGCGCCGTCCGCAGCGACGAGTCCTTCCATGCTGAACTCTTGGTAGCTGTCGTTGATACCGAGTCCGATGAGCGAGGTCAGCATTTCGCCTCGTACACCACCGCCGTCACTGCCGTCTTGGTCGAGCCAGAGGATTTGGACGAAGGTGTCCATGCCAACGAAGCTTGTGGAGTCAACCTTTGCTTGGAACGAAAGGTCGTAGCTCTCACCTGAAACGATGGTGCCGACTGGTTGGCTTTGCTCCATGAAGTATGCGGCGCCCGCGGCGGGGTTGTTGATGTGATCGAATGCCATGTACGCTGCGTAGCTGCCGCTAAATGGCATTGAGTCGCTGCGGCCAACGAATCCAGACGGTCCGCTCAACTCGCCCCAGTTGTCGGCATCGAAACTTGTGCCGGCTTCAAAGCCGCCATTTGAGACGATGTTTGCGGATGCGGTTGATGCGATTCCGAATGCGGAAACGGCGACAAGAGCTGTGAATTTTGATGTGTTCATTGTGGTGTTCCTCTATTTCTCTTTGAGCGTTGCTCTGTTGTATTTTGAGAACGACCTCGAAAATACCGTCCAATGCTTCTCAGGCATCGGTTCACCATAATGTAACAGTTACGCAGATGCTGGTAAATATAAAACCAGCAGAATGGGCTGAAAAGTTAGAAAAAATAAACAGTTTCGCTCTTTTTGAGAGCCTGGGCAACCGTAAAGGGGTTTGGGGCATCGAGTTATGCGTTCGCGTGCACAACCTGCTCGAACTTCGCGGTGAAGTGGCGGAGGGCCGCTGGTTCTTCTGAGATGCGATATCCAGGGAGTGACGAAGCGTTTGCTTTGACCTCTTTGATGATCTCGATGACATAGTCGATGTGCGACTGGGTGTAGGTCCGACGCGGGATCGCGAGGCGGACGAGTTCCATGTGTGCGTGCTCGCCCATCATGACCGAGCCGATTTCGCAGCTGCGGATGCCCCCTGCTTCATACAGGGCGACGGCAAGGGTTTGTCCTGGGAACTCATTCGGTGGGATATGCGGACAGAAGTGTGCCGCATCAATATAGATCGCGTGACCGCCGGCTGGACGGACGATCTGGATACCCGCTTCGAGCAGTTTCTCTCCGAGGTATTCCGTCGATCGGATTCGGTAGCGGAGGTAGTCTTCTGAGAGGACTTCTTGGAACCCAACCGCCATTGCTTCGAGGTCGCGTCCGGCGAGTCCGCCGTAAGTCATGAACCCTTCGGTGAGGATGAGCAGGTTGCTCGCGGCGACAAACTGTTCCTGATCGCGGAACAGGAGCACACCACCGATGTTGACCATGCCGTCCTTTTTGGCGCTGATGGTTGAGCCGTCGCAGAGGTCGAACTGCTCGCGTGCGATGTCTTCGACGGAACGATCTTGTTGTCCTGGTTCGCGTTGCTTGATGAACCATGCGTTTTCAGCGAATCGGCATGCATCTAGTATGAATGGTTTGTTGTACTTGTCGCAGATCTTGCGGACCGCTTTCATGTTCTCCAGCGAGACTGGTTGGCCGCCAATCGAGTTGCAGGTGATGGTGATCATCACGAAAGGGACATCCGCGGCTCGTTCGCTCAGAAGGTTTTCCAGAGCATCGAGGTCCATGTTGCCTTTGAACGGTGCGTCTGAGTTTGGATCCTGACCTTCAGGCGTGAGCAGGTCGATGGTGGCGCACCCAGAGTGTTCGATGTTGGCGCGGGTGGTGTCGAAGTGTGCGTTGTTGGGAACAATCTTTCCTTTGCCCGCTCCGCCGTGTCCGATCATCACTTCGACGAGTAGTCGTTCGGACGCTCGGCCTTGGTGCGTTGGGAGAATGTTGCTCATACCTGTGATGTTCTCGACGACATCGCGGAAGCGGTACCAGCTTGGTGCGCCTGCGTAAGACTCGTCTCCACGCATGATCCCGGCCCATTGCTCGCTGCTCATCGCGCCGGTTCCGGAGTCGGTCAAGAGATCGATCATCACATCTTCTGATGGGATCGCAAAGAGGTTGTAGTGTGCTTTTTTGAGTGCGTTTTGCCGCTCGTCGATGGTGGTCATACGGATTGGTTCGACGGACTTGATGCGGAAAGGTTCGATGATCGTTTTCATGAGAGAAGTGTAGGGTCTGAGGCTGCTTGGGTCTGATCGGTTGGGATAGAAAGGCGGCCCACTCATGGAGCGGGCCGCCGAACTTACACAGATTTTTCCGGTCAAAGCGGCTCGGCGATGGGCTCAGTCCCAGGTGTTGATTGTGCCGTCGTCAGATCCGGTTTCCTCGGAGTTCGCGCCGCGGACCTCATCAGGAGCAAAGTGGTCTTGGCGCCATGATTCGGGGTAGCTTGGGTCGTCGAGTTCCATGCACGCTTTGGTGGGGAACATGGGGCGGAATGTATCGCACATGACCGCCATCTCGTCGGTCCATTTTTTGCCGAGTGACGCTTCAACAGTCCCTGGGTGCGGGCCGTGGGGGATCCCTTGTGGGTGAACGGAGATCGAACCTTGCGAGATCCCGCGTCGTGCTTTGTAGTTCCCTTCCACATAGTACATGATCTCGTCGGAGTCGATGTTCGAGTGGTTGTATGGGACCGGGATCGCGTCTGGATGGAAATCGAGTGCGCGAGGACAGAACGAGCAGATCACAAAGTTGTGTCCCTCGAATGTCTGGTGGATCGGAGGAGGCATATGGAGCATCCCTGTGATCGGCGCGAAGTCGTGGATGTTGAAGCAGTAGGGGTAGTAGCATCCGTCCCATCCGACGACTTCGAGCGGGTGGTATGGATAGGTGTACGAGTGGACTGTGTCGCGTGCTTTGATGCGGACTTCGAACTCGCCTTTCTCGTCGTACGCGAGCGGGTGGTCTTCGTCTTCGAACGGGACTCGGAGGTCGCGTTCGCAGTATGGCGCATGCTCGAGGAACTGTGATGTTTTCTTGGAGATGTATCCGGGAGGTGGCATGATGTGACTCGCGTTGCAAGTCTCAAATGCGATGAACTTCCCGAACGGCATCTCGTCTTGGGTATGACCACCAAAGTCATCATTGTCAGAGCCGTCGTATGGACGATCGTTGAAGACCATCTTGTAGATGACACCTTTGGGAATCACGATGTAGTCTTTGGGACCGAACTTGAGTGTGCCGAACATGGTGTAGAGGGTGCCTGATCCGAAGTGGACGAAGAGGCACTCGTCGCCTTGCCCGTTTTTGAAGTGGTAGTTCATCTGTTCGTGGGGTTGGCAGACGGACATCTCAACATCGCTGTTCCCAAAGAGGACCACTCGGCCTTTGACTGGATCGCCCCCGCCTTTGGATTTCTGGGTCATCACATGGTGCATGCGCATTGTGTTGACATTGACATACTCCTGCTTGGTGGAGTACAGCGGCTTCCATCCGGTGACCTGTGTCGGTGGATGGATGTGGTACATGATGCTGCTGGGTCCGACGAAGCCCTCGGTGCCGAAGAGTTCTTCGGAATAGAGCGCGCCATCGGGACGACGGAACTGTGTGTGGCGTTTCTTTGGGAACTTCCCCATCGACATGTAATACGGCATCGAAAGTCAACCTCGTTCTTCCCGTCCGGCGTGCTCAGGAACGAGTCCCGGCGGGAGGTGCCATGAAAAAATCTGCTGGTGAGCTCAGCGATTCTAATTCGCTCATAGACGCATCAGCTATCGAGATAATATCAGCCGAATCGAGGATTTATGCTCCGAGCGACATTGATATCGGACCTGTGGGGAAATGGGTTTGTGCCCGCTTACAAAGGGGGATTGGGGTGGTTTTGTGAAGTGAACTCTGCTTGAAGTCCGAATATGGAAATACGCGCCGATGCGAATAGGTGTGCGTATAATCTGTATACTGAAGCGATTGAGCTTCCACTGGACCCGCGGGGACTCCCGGTGCGAAGCAGAAGAGAACTCAAGACATTGTTCAACAACGCGTTTAAAAACCAACCGAACTCTGACTCTGTTGCAACGATCCGATTTGGGCCGTATGTGTCTGTGCGCCAACTCGCGGGTGTGCATCAGTGCGATCGTCTGATTATGCTCCATGAGCGAAAGCGGACGAACCACTTGTTGTACCGATTCGGTCATCTGACAGATTCGGTTGCACGCCGACGCGTCTTTGATCGGTTTCTGAAAACCGCTCACCTTGATCATGCACACATTCTCAAAGTTGAGAATGTTGGATACGACGATACTGGGCGGCTGTGTGTAATCACCAGCTATCCTGGAAATCAAGAAGGGCTCGTCACGCTCGGCGATCTTCTCGAAGCTCGTGGTGGTCGGTTGGAGTTCAGCGAAGCGATCCGCTTAATGGGACAGCTCTTGGATTCATGTGTCCACGCGTCGGAGCAAGGAATCTACCACGGACCATTTACGATGAACGAACTGCTCGTTGATCGTCACGGCTGCACACTTGTTGAGCTCTTTGGTCTTCAACAAGCATTGCATAATCAATACTCTGTGCAGGATGCACGCTCTGAGCAGACTCGCTCGATCATCGAGATCGGATATTTGCTTGCGACCGGCGCGCCGTATTCTGATGGTGTATCGATCGGAGAAGCATCGCCATCTTCGAAACTGACCAAACGCAATGAGCGGCTCTGGGACGCGTGGTTCGCGCTCGCTCTAGATCCGGTCAACGGGTTTGAGACTTCACTCCAAGCGATCGACACGATGCCAACAGACGCGGAGCAGATTGCCCGCCTGGCGGAGCTGAAGCCGATCACGCCGGTTGCTCCTGGGAAAAAAGCCACACCAGTCCGGAAGACCGGCGCGGTGTTTGCTCGATTCCGTAGATCAAACGAAGCACGCAAGGATTGAATCCCTGCAGCTTTCGGTGCACTATTGCCATTCCATGAGCTCGAAACGGCTGCTTATCCTATTGCTGCGTCATACCGACGCTGGATTTCTTTCCAGTTGATGACCTTCATGAACTCCGCGATGTAATCCGCACGGCGGTTCTGGTAGGTCAGGTAATATGCGTGTTCCCAGACATCAACCCCAAGGAGCGGGATCGCTCCAGCAAACATCATGTCCTGCTGGTTTTGCATCTGGGTGATGAGCAGGCGATTGGACATCGGTTCGTAGATGAGCCAGCCCCATCCTGAACCCTCGACGGACTTGGCGGCGTTCTTGAACTGGCTGGAGAAGCTGTCGAACGAACCGAAGTCGCGTTCAATCGCTTTGGCAAGTGTGCCTGAGGGAGTGCCACCGCCGCCGTTATTGCTTGGTGCCATCCCGGTCCAGAAGAGCGAGTGGTTGATGTGTCCGCCGGCGTGGAAGGAGAGCTGGCGCTGCCAGTGCTGGAGCGTGCTTGCATCCGCACCGTTCCGGATTGATTCGAGTTTCTGGAGAGCGTTGTTAAGGCCTTTGACATACCCAGCGTGGTGCTTGGTGTGGTGGATGGTCATCGTGATGACATCGATGTGCGGCGCGAGCGCGTCGTAGTCGTAGGGGAGATCCGGGAGGGTGTACTCCTTGGTCTTTTCGTCAAATCCAAGATCGAGCGTGGAGAGTGTCGAAGCCGGCGCGATCGATGAGAGTCCTGCAACTCCAGCGGCGGTCGCGGTCATAGAGGTGATGGCTTGGCGGCGGGTGATATCGGTGTTCATGATGATCTCCTGTTCTATAGATGCAAACACTCTCAGCGTCGGACTATTCCACACTCTAGGACTGACGCCCCTCGATCGCAGCGATAAGACAAGTGGCGCCAAGAAGCATCAGCTCGTCGAGTTCATTGTCGTCTCTGAGGACGGACAAGCCGAGGCGATAGACGAAGAGGTTGAAGTGTTGGCGGATCATTGCGACCGGCTCATCTGATCCGCTGCGAAAGAACTCGTATCGTTGAGGAAAGAGGACGGCAAAGTCGCCTCTTCTGAGTATCGCCATCATCAGATTTTTCTCTTTGAGTGTCCCAATTTCATTGCCTTGGTCATCGAAGATGAGCCATTCATCGCGGAGGAATGTTGACTTAAGACCTTTGCGTCGGAGTGATCCGATCTGTGTCCCATCGGGCATCGTGATGTCGTAGGTGGCACCAAAGTCGAGGATCGAGCGTGCCGCGAGCGTGAGGAGTGGTTCAGACATGGACTCGCCGGTATAGAGTCGGATGTCTTCTTTGAGTTTGAATGCTTTTTGTTTGCAGTATCCGACGACCGAACCATGCTCGTCGTAGATATGGAACGCGGCGCCAAAGAGTTTGAGGACTTTCCGGCGAACGGTGTACTGCTCACCTGGCTTTGCTTTGATTGGCATGGCGATCCTTCTGAGTTGGTGGACGAACGGGTGAAACAGTATACGAAAAAGCCGGACCAATGTGGTCCGGCTTTGGAGGGTTCGGTATTGGATGCAGTTTATTCTGCTTCGCCGACCTGCCAGCGTTTGAAGTTGCTGAGGGTCGAACCTGATCCGACGAGGTCTTTGATTTTCTTGGAGCTGTCCATCACGAAGTCTTGTTCGAGGAGTGCGACCTCTTCGAAGAACTTCCGCATGCCGCCTTCAACGATTTTTTCAGCGATGGATTCTGGTTTACCCGATTCGATTGCTTGCTCGATACGGAACTTCTTTTCCTTCGCAACGAGATCTGCTGGGATGTCGTCTGCGCTGAGTCCGAGCGGGCGTGGCATTGCTGCAGCGACGTGCATCGCGATCTGGCGGATGGTGTCGTCTGCGAGTTCACCTTGTGCTTGGATGAGCACGCCGGTCTTACCGTCGTGGTGGACATATTGGCCGTAGGTGGTTGAGCCTGCGTCACCTGAGAGCAGTTCAATGCGTCCGATGGAGATGTTCTCACCTGTCGAGATGCGGAGGTTGTCGATGATTGCTTTCATCTCATCGTTTGGCTCCATTGAGCCTGCATCGAGATTGAGCGCGAGTTGAGCGAGTTCATCGGTTGATTTGATGAAGTTCTCGTTCTTTGCTGTGAAGTCGGTCTCTGCCTTGATTTCGACGATGCATGCAGTTGAACCGTCGTCTGAAACAGCGATCCCGATGCGGCCTTCGCCAGCGATGCGATCGGATTTGGTTTCCATTTTGCCCTTGAGTTTTTTGCGGAGGAGTTCCTCTGCTTTCTCAATGTCTCCACCTGCTTCGGTGAGGGCTTTTTTGCATTCCATCATTGCGAGCCCGGTCTTGTTGCGAAGGCTCATAACTTCTTTAGCTGTGATTCCCGCCATGTCTTTACTCCGGCGTATTGCGTTTGGGTGGCGCTGCCCCTGATTGGGCGAGCGTGTGGTGGTTATGGTGACGATTCAAGTTCCTGGTTGGAACCTGTTGTTCTGTGTTGGATCAGGATTCTGCTGATGCTGCAGCAGGATCGTTGGCCGTTGCTGGTGCTTCTGCTGGAGCGTCTGCGGAGTACTGAGCTCTGCGTGAACGCTTCTGAGCGCCGTCTGCGGAGCCTTCTTCCTTGTCGTTGGTGGTGACCACTCGTGATTGCTTGCCGTCAGCGATTGCTTTGCAGAGTTCGCGGATGACCACATCGATCGAACGCATCGAGTCGTCGTTGCCTGGGATTGCGATGTCTGCCATGTCTGGATCACCATCGGTGTCGATAAGACACACAGTTGGAATTCCGAGCTTGCGTGCTTCGCGGAGTGCGGTGGTTTCACGCTTGACATCGATCGCGACGATGACTCCTGGGAGCTTGCTCATTTTGCGGACGCCGCCAAGGTTACGAGAAATCTTCTTCATTTCGCGACGGAGCTGTGATTCCATTTTCTTGGAGTAGCTCTCGAAGTTATCAGCCTCTTGGATCGCTTCGAGTTCTTCGAGGCGCGAGAGGCGGCTGCGGATGGTGCGGAAGTTGGTGAGGGTGCCGCCGAGCCAGCGTTCGGTGACATAGTGCATCTCGACATCGGAGACGCGTTGGATGATGACATCCTTTGCTTGGCGCTTGGTCCCGACGAAGCAGACATCTTTGCCGCCAGCGACGATGTTCTGGACGAGCTTGCGAGCAAGAAGGAGCCCCTTGACGGTTTCCTTGATATCGATGATGTGGATGCCGTTGCGCTTGCCGTAGATGTATGGACCCATCTTTGGGTTCCATCCTGAGGAGCGTTGTCCGAAGTGAATACCTGATTCGATGAGGTCTTGGACGAGTGTGTTGGCCATGATATTGATCCGTTTCTTTTTCAGCGACACCGGCGGTGATCGGACCGCGAGAGGGCGCTTCAGTGACAGATAGTGAGCCGCTTGTGCGGTTCGGATTGTTACAAACTGTTCAAACTGTGCCCGGCACCGATCATGCCGGGTCTGAAGTATAGATACCTGTTTGGGTTAGGGCATATCCGATCGGGCGAATATTGATGGATTTTTTACTCGAAAACCGCCCCTTATTCGACGGGTTAGTAGTTTTACCCATTTGGGCTCAGAGTTCTCGGAGTTTGGGCTCAGTCAGTGGTCATTTTAGACGATGACGGTCCTGATGCGCTCTTTATAGGAGCGTTCGGGAGACAGGAAATGAGTAAGAGCGGATTGATCATACGGACGAACGAGAGGCATGAAATCTCGCTTCCGGCAAAAGCCAGGATCGCGTTTTCGCATGCCGAACTGGTGAAAATGAGTAAGGCTGCTGGGGCGCATGAAGGATGGATTGATGTCCATCTGATTGACTTCTCAAATGCTGGGGTTGGCTTTGTCTCAACTGTCTTTTTCCCTCGCGGATCAGTTATCGAGCTTGTAGTTCCTGATGTCGAAGATGTCTCCAAGGAAGCGATGATCAAGTGCGAGATGCGCGTGATGCGGGTCCAAATGACCGATCGGCGTCCAGCGTATCTGATCGGTGGCGCTTTTGTTGATGCTGGTGAACGCCTACAAGCACAGATCGAAACCCTCATGAACAGGTTTAAAGGTGAGGGAGGTGATCATGCTTGAAGCAAATGAGTTTATCCTGCAATCATTGATCGAAGAGGGCAAGCTGGATGACCAGGATGTCCAGGAAATCCGCAGCTACGCAGATGAAAACAGTGCGGGAATCGATGAAGCCGCACTCAAACTCGGGAAGCTTTCGGGGAGAGATCTCGCGATGGCAAAGGCAACGGTGTGCGAATACCCGTTTGTCGATCTTGAGATGTTTGACATTGATATCACAAACTCCCGTTTGATGCCCAAGAGCATGGCGGAGCGAAACAGCGCGTTTCCGTTGTTTGTGACTGGTGAGGTTGCGACGGTCGCGATGCATGAGCCGTTGGACTTGCAATCGCTTGACGAACTTCGCCAGACCCTTCGGATGCAGATCGATCCGGTCGTGGTCGATTTGCAGAAACTGACATCGCTGATCACACGTGCATACTCGCTTGATATGAGTATCGAGCATGAGATCGATGAAACAGATGAGCTCACAGTTTCGATTGAACAAGAGCCGGTCGTTGCCGCGGTGAATCAGATTCTGTTCTCAGCGGCAGAAATGAATGCATCTGATATTCATGTCAATCCGGATGACAAGGTCTTGCACCTTCGTTATCGCGTGGACGGGGTGCTTACTACTTATAGAGGGCCTGCGATTTCGCTCCACGAGGGGATTATCCAGCGTCTTAAGGTGATGGCACACTTAGATGTTGCCCAGACGCGTCGACCTCAGGACGGGAAGTTCCGCTTTATCTTCGGTGGGAAGCCTGTGGATGTGCGTCTCTCGCTGATTCCTACGATTTATGGTGAGAATGCGGTGCTCCGCCTTTTGAGCAGTGCCGCGAAGATCGGACAGATTTCGGATCTTGGTATGCCTCAGCAGATTGTTGAATCGTTTGAGGAAATGATTCATAAACCGCACGGCATGATCTTGGTGACCGGACCGACTGGTTCAGGGAAGACGACCACGCTCTACACCGCTCTCAATCAAATTAACACGCCTGAGCGGAACATCATGACGATCGAAGACCCGGTTGAAATTCGTCTCCCGATGATTCGACAGGTCCAAGCGAACAGCGCGATCGGGCTCGACTTCTCATCAGCGCTCCGCTCGATGCTCCGTCAGGACCCCGATGTGATTCTGGTTGGTGAAATCCGTGACAGCGAGACCGCGAAGATTGCTACGCAAGCTGCGTTGACCGGTCACTTGGTGTTCTCCACGCTGCACACAAACGATGCTGTGGGGGCGATCCCGCGCTTGCGTGAGTTTGGGGTTCCTGCGTTTGCGATCAATAATGCGTTGCTGGGGGTCATGGCACAGCGATTGGTTCGTAAAATTTGCACTGAGTGTGCGGTGAAGGATACACCTGCTGACTTTGAACTCCGCGCCTTGGGGATTGATCCCGATGGTGGAGATCAGTTCATGACCGGCAAAGGGTGTCCGAAGTGTTTGAGCACTGGATACAAAGGACGAGTGGGGGTCTACGAGCTGTTTAAAGCGACCTCGGAAGCTCGGAATCTGATCGAGATCGGATCTTCTTTTAAGGATCTGATGGACTCTGCGCGACGCGATGGCATGCGTTCCATGCTCGAGTGTGGGATCGAGAACGCGAAGCTCGGGATCACTTCGATCGAGGAAGTCGGCAAGCTGCATGCGACTGCTGTGGATATCAAGGATATCGATTCGGACACATTGAAAATGAGTGCGTAGTTGGAGTGTGAACCATGAGTGTCAAGAAATTCAACTACAAAGCGATCGATGCTGAAGGGACGACTGTTCGTTCAACCATCAATGCGCACAGCGAGAATGCTGCGTTTGGGATGCTCGCAGAGCAAAATCTCACAGTGCTTGAGATGAAAGAAGTCGTCACCAAAATTGGATTGTTCTCCTCGAATGATCGGATCACGCAGCTCGATATCGCTCTTCTTACCCGAGAGATGAATGCGTTGCTTGAAGCGAATATCCCGCTCTCGCGTGGGTTGTTGTCGATCGGTGAGCACGAGAAAAACAAGAAGCTCCGTGACATGGTGATTGATATCGCATCAATGATCGAAGCGGGGGAGAAGATCACCCACGCGTTTGGGAAATACCAGGATGTATTCGGTGAGGTTTTTGTAGAAACACTCAAATCTGCTGAAAAATCGGGGAAAATGGCATCGGTCACCGCACACCTCGCGGACATGCTCGAGCGGAATGTCGAACTGCGTCAGATGGTCCGTCGAGCGATGTCGTACCCGCTCATTGTGATCAGTTTCGTCGGTTTGGCGCTCGGCGTGATTGTGGTCTTTGTGGTTCCACGGTTTGCAACGATCTTTGAAAGCAACGGTGTGGAACTTCCGCTTACGACATTTATTGTCAATGAGATCGGGATATCGGTCATGCAACACTGGTGGGTGTATTTGCTCGCGGCTTTGTGTGCGGTGACGGCGTTTATCAAAAGCTGGAAGAGCACAGCAGGTCGGTATCGAATGGAGTTGATTCTTCATAAACTTCCTTACATCGGAAAGGTCTTGACCGCTGTAACAACCGCTCGATTTTCAAGCGTGCTCAGCATTGGACTTGAATCCGGGATCGAGGTCATCGAATCGATGGAGATTGCAGGGATGTCGACAGGGCGTCCGGTCTTTCAGCGCGAGTGTACCGATATGTGTATCGAGATGCGCAACGGCGGATCCATCGAGGACATCATCAACGATTCGAAAGTCCTCCCAAACTTCGCAAGAAGACTCCTCGGTTCGGGAAAGGACTCGGACGAACTGGCGAAAGCGGGGCGGATTATCGCTCGCCACTATGACCGGATGAGTGATCATCTCACGAAAAACATCAACACCATCATCGAGCCGATGATCACGATCGCGATGGCGGGGATCGTGCTTCTGATCGCGTTGTCGGTCTTCTTGCCGATGTGGCAGATGATCAGCATCAACAAATAAAGGGATACAAATGGGCAAAAGAGCATTCACACTTGTTGAGTTGTTGGTCGTGGTTGTGATGCTGAGCATCCTCGCAGCAATCGCGGTCCCCCGCTTTAGCAGCGCGACTGACGATGCGCGATCCGCATCAACCCAGAGCACGCTCGCGGGGGTGCGCTCAGCGATCGCGACCTACCGGATGAACGCGGTTATCAGCGGGGAAGATCCGTTTCCCGATGTCAATGTGTTGACGGGCGGGACGGTCGTGAAGTTCGATATTCCTCCCAACCCATACACCGGGGTTTCCGGCGTGCAATCTGTCAGCAGCTCGCAAGCGCAGAACCGATCGGTGGTTGGTGAGTCTTCTGCGGGATGGAACTACTTTGTAGACAATACCGCGACGCCGCCGGTCGCAATTTTCTATTCGAACTGTGATGAAGCGAGCGCGGTAGAGAATGGCAGCGGCGGTGTACTGGGAGCTAACGAGCTGTGAGACCAGTGTGTCCTCATTCCGGCTCTCCATGCGGCAGGCGAGAAAGACCTGGGCGCGGTGGTTTCACGATTCTTGAACTGATGGTCATCGTCGTGATTATGGGAATTGTGGCGACGACCGCAATTCCTGTTATGAATCAGAGCACACAAGCCCGTCAAGCGGCTTCGCAAGACGAGGTGGTTCGCCTCCTTGAGTTTGCACGCAGCAGAGCACTCGCGAGCGGGATGCCTGTGGGAGTTGTTGTCGATACAAGTAACAGCTCTTTGAGTCTTGTGACTGTTGATGCGGATGACGAGGTCGTCAGTGTTGTTGATCAGTTGGATGGTCAAGACAAGGTGTCAAACCTGGGAATGATGTTCTCTGGGGTCTCGATCACTTCCATGACCAACGGTGACGGGGTCGGGGGCAACGGAACAATTTGGTTCGATTTTCGTGCAGAGCCGCACACGCGTGATGAAGTGTCTGGGGCATTTGATTCGGTGTTTACGCAGAACGCGACCATCACGCTCAGCACTGATGCGCAGATCGTCGTGCATGCTGGGTCCGGACTGGTGGTGCAGCAATGAAAATGAGCTGTCTCAAGTATCGTGGTGCAAGATTGAATCGTGGATTCACACTGATCGAAGTCGTGACCATGGTGTTGGTTTTAGCGATCGCTGTTCCTCCGACACTTGAGATTTTGATGTCCAACTCCGCAGCTCGTGCCAACGTGATCAACACTGGTAGAGCGACAATGCTCGCGAGCAATATCCTCGAGGGTGTTCTTGCGGATGTTTCATCGAATGATCCGAGTTTGGGATTTGATGCTCTCGCGGATTCCAATGCATATCTGAATACACCCACAACTGGGTTTTATGATCGGATTTCGATCGCAACCATCTCGTATACGGATCTTGGACTGAGCTACAGCGTTGAGATCAGTGAACTGGTTTCAACTGATGGAACAGTCTCGATGGATTCTGATGACAATATTTTCAGGACCATAACGGTGGTTGTCGAGTACCCGTCCGCTGATGGGCTTGCCTACAGACTACCGGTTTCTCTCATGGTGTCCAATTTATGAATGCAGCAAACCCAAAGAACCAACCATCTACAAATGGTACAAAGAAGCTCGCGATGAATCGCAGGGGGTTCTCGCTCCTTGAGTTGCTTGTTGCGACCATTGTCATGTCGATCATTTCTGTGGTGGTGATGCCTGTCATCATGTCTTCGACCGATGCTTACGCGGCTGCGCGTGATACACGCTCAGATACCGACCGTGTGCTGTATGCACTCGAACGGGCGGCGCGGATTGTTCGCGAGACGCCGTTCGCTTCTGACGAGTCTGGACTCTCGGTACAAACAGCGAGTTCAACCCAGTTCATTCTGACGGATGGCAGCGGCTTTCGTTTGAGCAGAACCGAGTTTGAGTTGCTCAAGCCGGGGGGGCAGGCATCGCTGCTGTGCGATGATGTCTCTCGTGTTCAGATCTCATACTTTGATGATTCAGGGAACGCGATGACCATTGTCAATCCCGCGCAGGTCCATCGCGTGAATATGCGTTTAGAAAGTGGCTCAGTTGTCCTGGAGGCCTATGCGCTTCCACGATCTTGGATCGGGAGGGGCGAATCATGAACCGAGTTCAATCTGAATCAAGACGGGGGTCCGTGCTTGCGGTATTGGTCGTGGTGCTTGCCTTGATGGGATTGATTGTTGCGGGCTCAGTTCGTCCGATGCGTGATGAATCCTCGCTTGCTGCGATGCGTGTTGAGACGGTCCGCGCGTTTTACGCTGCTGAGTCCGGGACTGTGATCACAATTCAGGGATACATGGGAGCGACCGAGATGCCTGTCGAAGGCAGTGAGGTTGTTATTGAGAACCAAGTGATCGAGTTCACACAGATCCCAGAACTGGGCGGCACCGCAGTGATTCACGGGATGAGCGGTGACGCGATCCGGCGGATCGAACTCGCTCTTGAGTAACGCATCGCAAGATCCGTCCGGATAACAGATCAATAGTTCTACCTACATACTGAATGGCACAAAAGTGACTGATAAAACGGGTCGATACTCATTCGAACTCGTGCCTCCAAATTCTACAGAAGAGGGGATTTATGTTCAAACCGAAAGACAAGCTCACAATCATCATCACGCCTGATCATCTTTCGATGGCAAGTGTTCGATCTGGAAAGATTCAGCACGCAGAGCGCGTTGGCCTGGACTCATCGGCGTGGGCAGAAACATGGGACGACAGCTTGCGAAAGCTTGACCAGCCACTCCGCCAGCTTCTCGCACGCTTTGGAGGGACGAATCAGGTTCGGCATGCAAACCTGTACTATGTGAGTCCAGGATCGCATTGTCGTGTCGATATTTCAGAATTCGGTGAACAAGCTTCCGTTGCGAAGATGCTCAGTGGACTGCTTCAATCAGTCGGGAGGAACAATCCCGCAGATTCAATCGCGTTGTACACCAACGAGAATGCCACGCTCACGGTAGGTGTGGCTGATACCGAATCGAACCTCCAGAAGCTCTATGCATGGTTGAATCGAAACAAAGTGATCGCGGATCGGATGCTCCCGTGTCAGACTGGTGTCATTCAGAGTGCGATTGATGACGCGACGAGTGTTGATGATGACACCGCAGTGCTGTACCTTTCGGATCGTTCAAGTGTGATTACCTATGTCGAAGATGGAGTGCCCAAGCTCTTCCGTTTGATAGATCTCGGATACGAAACACTGGTCGGTGTCTTTTCACGCTTGATCGAAGAAGCCGCAAGTGAGCTGAGCGGTGGTGATCAAAGCCAAGGTTACGATGGGAAGAGTTCAGCTGCACCAAAGAGCGACCATGGAGTCACCCAGCAGAGTCTGAACCGATTGATGTCTGAAGGGGTTCCGATTGGCAAGAATGCCAACAGAGAAGAGTCGAGCCAGATCATGGCCGGGATGGCGCCGATCCTTCAGCGCTTGAGTATCGAGATTAAGCAAACCTTCCGCTTCGCGGGATCGCTTGATCGAATCCCATCAAAGCTGTTGATTTGCGGCCCTGGTTCCGCGATCCCACACATCGGTGCCGCACTTGCGCAGGGGCTGGATCTGCATGTCGACATTGATCCTCGATTTGAGGAGTACCAGTCGGACGAGTTGTTCGGCAATGGAACAAGCGAGCACAGTCTCGCGTGCAGACGCCACTTGAATATCGAACTACAGCCTTCGATCTCGCGTGAGATCAAAGCTCGATCAATACTCGGCAGATCTGTACAAGTGGGTGCTTGTGCGGTCGCGTTGTTCGTGGGTAGCCAGTTCATGATCGCGAGACAAAACTCGAACTCCATCAAGCAAGAGATAGATTATCAATCAGAGACCATCAGCCAAATCGAGCTTGATGGAAAGCGTCGAGATTCAATCAGCGTTATGGCAGGCACGATCGGTTCGGCAGCGCTGCTGTTCGAAGAATCGATGGGCAAGGAAGTGGATTGGTTTAGCGTGCTTGCATCGATGGCGACCGAAGAGCACGCGAACATCCGGATATCAGAACTTCAATGCCGTATGAACTCCAAGGAGCCGGTGATGAACATTACCGGAATGGCGGTTGCTGGTTTGGAAGACGAATCGGATGCGAGCCAGAATCTCTCGAAGTACATCGAAACACTCCGGGAAATTCCAAAGGTTCAATCCATCAGCATCGGCAGCACTTCACGATCCCGAACCAACACCATGGCTTGGGGGGTGAACTTTGTTCTGTCGGTGGTGATCGAGCCAGAGGATGGGCAGTTCAGCAAACTCACTCGTTTGAGTGATGCAGGAGAGTTGGTGCAGCCATGAATATGAATGCAGAAACAAAGAAGCAGACAACTATGAAGATTGTGATTGTCTCTGGGCTCGCGTGCATCGCTTGGATGTTTTTGGTCAAGCCCGCGATCCAGAATGTCTCTGACTTGAAGGAGACACTCTCATCGCAAGAGCAACTGATTCAAACCTACCAGCAGAAAGTTGGTGATGTTGGTTCAGCAGATTCTGCGGAGGTGCAAATCCGATTGGGAGCAATCCTCTCGTCAATGTCAGAAGTCGTCAGCGAAGGCGATTCGGGCACGGCGTTGCACTCTCTCATCAACAACTCAGCAAACTTGAATGGGGTTTCAATCGCACGCATTGAGTCCGTCAAGGATCGCAAGATTTCAGAACGAGTCGCTGGGACCGATCAAGTTGTCGAGGGTGTCAACCACTTGATCCGCGTCGAGTTCGAAGGGGACTACGGATCGGTGCTCTCGTTTATGGATGATGTCGCTCATGGATCGGTTCCCCTGAAGTTCTCAAGTTTTCGCTTGTTGCCTACAGGGAACGAGAGTGTTCGTGTCAACGCGGAGATCAACTCTGTGATGCTGACTTCAATCCCATCGAGCGATCAAACCGGAGAAACAACCGATGAGTAATAAAGCACAGTTTCTTGGATATCGAGTTGGTGCTGTCGCGTGCCCTATCCTCGCGGTGGTTGCATTCCAGTTTGTGCAAGGCGAACCTGCAAGCGCCCATGCTGGAGTCAACGATATTGATTTCAGGGCGCTTCCGGTTGTACCTGAGCACACGGTTGAATCAACCCACACCGCGTTGTCCGCACGCAATACTGTTTCCCCATTCTGGTTTGAAGAACTCAAGGTCGTTGAGCCAACACTCCCTGAGTATGTTCCGCCGTCAGGTGAGATCGATACCCCAGACCCAACCTTTGTGCTCTCAGCGGTCTTGCCTTCAGCAAACAAATCATTTGCAGTGGTCAACGGCAAACCCTACAGCGTTGGGGACTATGTGGTCGCGGACTGGGAACTCGTGAAGATCGCGGGACAAGACCGCTACATCATCATGGAGCATTCAAGCGGCAAGCGGCTCCGTATCAAGATGAATCGATAAGACGCCCTCATTAGCAATCTTCCCCCTTGATGAACAGTCTGAGTTTGACTACGCTTGCTACTTCGGGCGTATAGCTCAGCTGGCTAGAGCGCTGCCGTCACATGGCAGAGGTCGTAGGTTCGAGTCCTATTACGCCCATTCAATGAAAACGCCGCAGACCGATTCGGTTGCGGCGTTGTTCTTTTTGTGCGATTCAGGTTCAACTCAAGATCGGATCACCAGCCCAGGAGATATCCGAAGATGAGCGGGGCGACAATGGTTGCGTCGGACTCGATCACGAACTTCGGGGTGTCGATCGCGAGTTTCTCCCATGTGATTTTCTCGTTGGGGACCGCTCCGGAGTAGGACCCGTAGCTTGTGGTGGAATCTGAGATCTGGCAGAAGTATCCCCAGAGCGGGACCTCTTCCTGAAGGTCCTGACGGATCAAAGGCACAGCACAGATCGGGAAGTCGCCCGCGATGCCGCCACCGATCTGGAAGAATCCGATGCTCGACTTCGCGGACGCTTGCTTGTACCAGTCAATGAAGCTGGTCATGTACTCGATCCCTGACTTGATCCCGGTCGCGTCTGGGAGATCGCCTGAGACGACATGGGATGCGTAGATGTTGCCGCAGGTCGAATCTTCCCATCCTGGGACGACGATGGGGAGGTTGCGTTCCGCAGCAGCGAGGAGCCAAGAGTTCTTTGGGTCCGCTTGGTAGGAATCCTTGAGTTCGCCGGAGAGCAGCATCTCGTAAAAATGTTCGTGGGGGAGTTTCCGGTTCCCTGATTTCGCATCCGCGATCCAGCGTGGGAGCAGCGTGCGCTCCATGACACGGAATGCCTCGTCTTCCGGGATGCAGGTATCTGTCACGCGGTTGAGACCTCGATCGAGCAGTTTTTGTTCGTCTTCAGGTGTGAGGTCGCGGTAGTTGGGGATCCGCTCGTAGTGGTCGTGGGCGACGAGGTTGTAGACATCCTCCTCGAGGTTCGCGCCGGTGCAGGAGATCGCGTGGACTTTGTCTTGTCGGATCATCTCCGCGAGTGAGCGCCCGAGTTCAGCGGTGCTCATCGCGCCGGCGAGCGATACGAGCATCTTGCCCCCGCTCTGGAGATGGGCTTCGAATCCACGCGCGCTGTCCAGGGTCGCCGCGGCGTTGAAGTGTCTGTAATGCTCTTCCATGAAGGATCGAATGGTCATCGGTGGGGTCCTCAAGATCAAAGTATTTTGGTGGGTAGTCTAGACCGATCCTTGAACAGCAGGCACCGACCGAATCTATACTTCGCAATGAACAAAGCCGCTCCAACCACCCCTGCTGTCCTGCCGACTGATTCTGTGCATTCGTCCGATGAGTGGACCGCTCAGGATGCCTCGGATTACTACCGCGTTCCCCAGTGGGGGGGCGGTTATGTCGGAGTCAACGACGCTGGACACCTCCAACTCCAGCCCGGCGGGGAATCGGGACCGAAGGTTGATCTGCACGAGATCGTGAGCGGACTCTATGAGCGTGGGATCAATACCCCTGTGTTGCTCCGATTCAGCGACATCATCGAGCATCGTTTGAACTCGATCAACAGCGCGTTCCAGAGTGCGATCAAGGACAATGATTACAGAGGTGCTTACCAAGCGGTGTACCCAATTAAGGTGAACCAGCAGCACCAGATCGTCAACGAGATTGCTCACTACGGCCGTAGTCTTGGGTTTGGTATGGAAGTCGGTTCGAAACCAGAACTCCTCGCGGTCATGGCAATGACCACAACCAACCCCAACCAGCTCATTGTGTGCAATGGTTTCAAAGACGCGCAGTACATCGAAGCGGTGATCCTCGCGCACAAGCTTGGTCGTCGTATCATTCCAGTCATCGAAAACCTGCGCGAGCTTGACCGGATCATTGATACCGCTGAACGCTACGGCGTTCGACCCACCATCGGTGCGCGCGTCAAACTCGCAACCACCGGATCAGGACGGTGGGGGTCTTCAACAGGAACCAAGAGCAAGTTCGGGATGACCATCACCGAACTGCTCCGTGCTGTCGAAACGCTCCGAGAGCACGGCATGGTGGATTGTCTCGACCTGATCCATTGCCACTCGGGATCGCAGCACCAAGACATCGGGACCATCAAATCTGCAGTCACCGAGTTGACGCACACCTTTGTCCAACTCCGCAAACTCGGAGCGAAACTGACCTACCTCGATATCGGAGGCGGTCTGGGTGTGGACTACATGGGGGGTCGTGCCGATGCGGCTTCGTCGATGAACTACACGCTTGATGAGTACGCGTCGGATGTGGTATACCGCGTGGGATCGGTCTGCGATGCTGCTGATATGGAGCATCCGACGATTGTGACAGAGTGCGGACGAGCGATGGCGGCGTATTCGTCGTTGTTGGTGTTCGATGTATTGGGTTCGTCTGGACCCAGCGACATCATCAACCCACCTGTCGAAGTTGGAACCATTCAGCACGATGCTCCGCAACCAGTGCGAGACCTTGACGCGACCCTCCAGATTGTGCAAGGGGATGCTCCGCACCTTGTCGCGAGCTACCACGATGCGATGCGTGCGAGGGATGAAGCGACAACGCTGTTCTCGCTCGGATACCTCACGATTGAAGAGTTGGCATTCGCTGAGCGGTTGTTCTGGACGATCTGCCAGCACATCCAGATTGCGTGCCGCGGACTCGAGGTGATTCCCGATGAGCTGAGCGATATCGAAGAACTCATGAGCGAGGTGTACTTCTGCAACTTCTCGATCTTCCAATCACTCCCGGACTCGTGGGCGATCGACCAGTTCTTCCCGATGATGCCGATCAGCAGATTGAACGAAAGGCCTGATCGTCGAGCGATCCTTGCGGACATCACCTGTGATTCAGATGGTCAAATCAACGACTACATCAATCCCGAAGGCGGCTTAGCTCCGACCCTCCCGGTCCACAAGCTCAACTCCGACGACATCTACTACATCGGAGCGTTCCTCGTAGGAGCGTACCAAGAAACGCTCGGCGATCTCCACAACCTCTTCGGAGATGCGCACACCGTACACATCAAACTCGACAAAGATGGTTGGGCAATCGATGAGCTCATCCGCGGC
>JARGNC010000206.1 GCA_029212425.1 Phycisphaerales bacterium | reverse complement strand
CCGCCGCAGCCAGAAGCAGCGCGGAGCTCGCTGGAGCGGGGGTGAGCGTTGCGGTGTCCACGGATCCCAGCACAATCGGGAAGAGGATCTGGTTCTGGTCTGAGTCCGCTCCCGCGTTGCGTGCCCAGTTGAACTGAGAGACATCGATCGAGCTTGGGAGCTCGGGAGTGAGGAATGCTCCGCCTTGCATGCCGATGCCAGCGTTGATACCGAGCGAGTCGACATAGCCTTCGATGTTGAAGTAGCCTCCGATGACCCCATCACTGGATCCGACGCTGATCCGGATTCGCTCAAAGTTGACGACGGTGCTCCCAAGAATTGCGTACGAGCCTGCCCCATCAAGCTCAAAAAGTGCGTTATTCGCGCTCATCGAGATCGGTGTCGCGGTGCTCTCGAACTCAAAGTGGTAGAACAGGGAGTCTCCCGCATCAAGTCCCACAAACGGAAACTCGTCCGCGCCGTCAAAGCCTGGACTGAAATCGGTGATGATCCCGGTGCTCTCAAACACGAGCATATCAGCGACTGTGGTCCCAGCAAGAATCGAGAGTGCAGAGCAAGCAATCAGAGTCGTATTGTTCATGGTGTCCTTCTCGTTACATAAAGTGTTATGTATTCATCACATCGAATCGTATCATGTCTTCTATATTCTAAATAATTTGATCTATAACACAAGAAGATTCTGGAGTGAAAGCACTCCGGATCCATAGAAAATGGTGAATCAGTCGTTTTTCCTGCGTTGGTGTTGGTCAACAGCGTGTAGATATTGTTATCTCAAGGGCAACCCATTGAAAACGCGGATAGATATGCGGAAACATCCAAGAAGTTAAAGCTCCCGTCATCCGTGAAATCCGCGACTGGATCCATGTTCCCAAACGCGCTGAGATACGCAGAGATATCCAAGAAGTTGAGTGCACCGTCTTCGTTCAGATCCGCTGGGCATACTGGGTCACCAAGGATCTGCAGTTCCGCGATGGTCCCGTCAAAGTTGATGGTGGTCTTTGGTGCGACGGAGAGATCGACGGTCGAACCGACTGTGACAGTTGCATCGATATCCAGCGAGATCATGCTGTGGGTGACTGAGAGCAGGTCCCATTCGCCGATCTCGATGCCATCGATATGGATTCTGACGATGACGCCGTCACCTCCGAGATCCCCTTCGTCGAGGAGTCCGGTGATCTGGATTTCTCCGTCCACCTCGGAGACCCAGCGCCGAGTTGCCCAGTATTCTCCAACAGTGTTCCGTCCAGCGCCGGGAATGTGTGGGTGTTGGTTCGTGGCGCCGATCCCAAGCCAGTCTCCGGTCCCTTGCAGGCTCCAGAGGTTCGCAAAGTCCATATCGAAGTTCTCGGCTTCGTGAAAGGATGCGGGATTGGTTGGTGTATCCCCAATATCGACCCGGTAGTAGCCGTAGTACCAGTTGTCCTGACCTTGTATACCGCTGAAATCTTCAACAGAATCAGCAAGCACATCCGCATTGGTCAATCCACAGCACAGCGAGATCGTCAAGAGTCCGAAGAGTCCATTGAGTCGTTCCTTCATAGCAGTCTCCTTTTGCTAAATTGTACTAGCATTCCACTCCCGGACACAAGGAATTAATCGGCCTCAAAGGGGCATTCCGAGTCCTGAACCCCCCTAGCATCCTCCAAATCCCTTAGAGGACACCAATTATGCCATACACGCTGACTCCCGATACCGGCATCGACGCCAACGCCGAGAACATCGACTACATCAAAGACCATGTGGATACCGGCGACCGCTGGGTCCTCAACTTCGGTCCTCAGCACCCCGCGACACACACCACCCTCCGACTCGTCCTCGAACTCGATGGCGAACGCGTCGCGCGTTGCACCCCCCACATCGGGTACCTCCACTCCGGATTCGAAAAACTCGCTGAGCACCTCGACTACAACCAGTATGTCACCATCGTCTCGCGGATGAACTACCTCTCCTCGATCTCCAACGGCATCTGCTGGCACCACACCGTCGAAAAACTCTTCGGCATCGAAATCTCCACCAAGTGCAAAGTCCTCCGCACGATCATGGCAGAACTCGGACGCATCCAGGACCACCTGCTGTGCGTCGGAGCCGCGGGACTTGATGTTGGCGCAATCACCGGCTTCCTCTACTGCTTCAACCCACGCGAGCACATCTACGACATCATGGATTATGCGTCCGGACAACGCTTCCACCCGGATTGGTCCCGCGTTGGTGGCATCGTCAAAGAAATCCCGGACGAAGAAGTCTTCGTACGCATGGTCAAAAAATTCCTCCACGGCGTGCTCGAAGAAGCGATCGGCGACCTGATGAACCTCGTCGAACGCAACCGCATCTTCATGGATCGCACCCAAGGCATCGGGGTCATCACCCACGACGAAGCGATCGCGTACTCCGCAACCGGACCAGTCGCGCGTGGGTCAGGTGTCCGCCGCGACCTGCGTAAGGACGAGCCATACCTCTGCTACGCAGACAACTGGGACGGGAACGGTGCCAAAGCAGTCGATTTCGATGTCCCCATCGCAAGAGACGGCGATGCGTACTGCCGATTCCTCGTCCGCGTGGAAGAAATCAAGCAGTCCATCCGCATCATCGACCAACTCATCGACCAGATCCCAGAAGGTCCGACCGATGTCTTTGCTGACGAGAAAATGACCAAGCCACCCAAAGGCGAGGTCTACGGCTCCATCGAAGGATTGATTCAGCACTTCGAGCTCATCATGACCAACCGCGGCTGGGACGCACCGATCGGCGAGGTCTACGGCGCCCACGAAACCGCCAACGGCGAACTCGGATACTACATCGTCGGCGATGGAAGCAAATGCTCATGGCGCGCCAAGACGCGTCCGCCAAGCTTCATCAACTACTCGCTCGTCGCGAAAATGCTCGAAGGACACATGCTCGCCGACACCGTCGCGGTCATCGGCTCCCTCAATATTGTTGCGGGTGAGCTCGACCGATGAATCGTTCTGTGTTCACGATGATGGTGGGGCTGATCCTCGCGGGCATCACGCTCGGCGGATGCTCTGTCAACCCAACCTACACCGTCCGAGTGATCAACGACTCGGCAACCAACATCAACGCACGCATCGAGCACCAGCGGAAGTTCGACACCGCGATCATGCTCGAATCAGTCGTGGTCAAAGCGGGTGAGGAGCGTACATTGGGACCGGTCGAATCCCCGCCGCTCGAGCGTGTCGTGTTGTACATCGGAGGCGCGGGGGCGTCGATTTCCGCTCCGGAGCAATATGTCATCAAGCGTGGTTCCTATACCGCAAGAATCAGCCGGGGCAGTTCGACGAGCTGGGCGCCCTATGAGATCAGCCTGCTCAAGGATTGAAAAAGACCCGCTTGATCGACGCTCCTAGGATCATCGGTCGAATCGCGTGAGCGTTCAAAGAGGATAGACAATGCCCTGGATCACCAAAAACTCCGGTTCCGCAACCATCGAAACCCGCGATGAGCCTTACCTGACCTCAGAGATGGTCAAAGAACTCCGCGAGGTCTACATCCCGCGCTACGAGAAACCCAAAGGCGCGCTCTTCCCAG
>JARGNC010000205.1:410-3556 GCA_029212425.1 Phycisphaerales bacterium | reverse complement strand
TGTGATGGAGTCGATGCGGTTGTGGTAGATGTTGGCGACGGCGCGGCGGCGGTCGGTTTCGGCGCCGAGGGTTTCGAGCTTGCTCAGACCGATCGCGCCGGTGATGTCGTTCATGCGGTAGTTGAAACCGATGGAGGTGTGGAGGTACTTGTCGGTTTCGCCGTGGGAGCGGAGGGCGCTGATGGTGCTTGCGAGTTCTTGGTCGTTGACGGTGACCATGCCGCCTTCACCTGTGCCGAGGTTTTTGGTGGCGTAGAAGGAGTAGGTGCATGCGTCGCCGTACGCGCCGATGCCTTTGTTGTTGTACTCAGCGAGGTGTGCTTGTGCGGAGTCGTAGATGACTTTGAGGTTGTGCTTGTCGGCGATTGCTTGGATTGCGTCGATGTCTACTGGGATGCCGTAGAGATGGGTGACGGCGATCGCTTTGGTGTTTGGGGTGATCTTCTTTTCGATGTCTGCAGGGTCGGCTTGGTAGGAGTCTTCGATGCAGTCGCAGAAGACGACCTTGGCACCGGCGGCGACGAGCATGGAGACGGTGGCGATGTAGGTCCATGCTGGCGCGATGACTTCGTCACCGCGTTCGAGGAGTGCGCCGTAGGCGAGTTGGAGTGCGGTGGTGCCGTTGGAGCAGGTGAGTCCGATTTTGGCGTCTGATTTTGCGGCGAACTGTTCTTCGAGTGCGGCGCATTTGGAGGCGGCTCTGAGCATTCCGGATTCGAGGACTTCGTTTGCGGCGGCGATGTCTTTTTTGGTGAGTCCTACGGCCATGAATGGGACATTGGATTCGAAGACTGGGGTGCCGCCGTTGATGGCGAGGTCGGATGCGGTTGCGGTGGTCATTGTTTGTGATCTCCGGTGGGGCGATGTGCGCCGGTGTGTGGAGTGTGGGGTCTGAGACATACTTTGCTGTCTATAGCAGGGAAGGATATGCAGTTGATTCGGATTTTGCCGATAATTATGTTTGTAGGAATTAGCCTAAATATGGGCGTTTTTGGGGTGTTTGGGGCGAATTGTGACCGTTCGATAAAAAAAGTTGTGCAATGAACTGGCATCTTCTCGGTCCTGATGTACTTTGTGGGTGTGAGGGACATCAAACCTGACGACGGCCTGAAAATGACCGAACAAGACAGCGACGAGATGGGCTTAACGGCCTGTAAGTTGATTTCTCTCTTTCTCTCTCTCTTGCCGTAAAAAGCAAAAACACATGCCCCTCGACGGAGGGGCATGTGTTTTTTTGGGTTTGGTGGGTTCTGGGTGGATCGTTGGTTTTTTGTGGTCGATCTGAGGGAAGCGGGCTGCTGGTCCGCTTTGGAGGATTGGAGTATGTCTGGATCGAAAGAGAATGGAGTTGGGGGAGTCAGCGATGGTTCTGGTCGCGTTGGTGTGATGTCTCGCACGAGCGACGAGACGATGCAATGGCGTGTGTGTTCGTGCGTGCTTGGGGCAGGGTTGCTGCTTTCGCTTGGGTTGCAGATGGGACCTGGTCAAGCGCATGCGAGTCTGGAAGGGCTCGAAACGGGGGAGGGTTCGGTGTTGTCGATTGACGGCTTTAATACGGTGGATGGGGTTCCGGGGTTTGTGATTGTCGATGGATCGGGTGTTCGTGTGGGGACGCTTCCGATGGTGGTTGGGGATGGGGAGTAGGGTGGGAAAGAAATTCAGTTGGGTGGGGGTTGTTTTGTCTTGACTTGGAATCGATGAGTTGCGATAGTTAGCGCGCTTGTTCTCTGCTCGGCGTGATCGCTGGGTGAGGGTGGGCCGGTCCGGTGCCGTGGTACCGATGTTGAGGTTGGTTCGTCGCCTTCCGATGAATACACACAATGAAGTTGGTGGTGGGTCGTTCCGTGATGGTCTTGAACGCGGTCGGGCGGTTGTTCGATTGCCGATCGGGATTTCGGATCGAGGGTTGTTTGAACGCGCGTTCTCGTCGATGGATGAGCCGATCTCCGATGCGAGCTTTGCGATCTGCTTTGGTTGGGGTGAGTCGCTTGAGCTTACATATGCGGTGATCGAGGGGCACTTGTGTTTGTTTAGCAGCGTGGATGGTGATCTGTCGATGATGCTGCCTCCGATGGTGGTGGAGGAGGGGGCGGAGGACCGGCTCGGCGTGTGCATCGAGCGGTGCTTTGCGTTGATGGATGCGGAGAATGGTTCGTGTCCGACGAGGCGGTCGCGGATTGAGTATGTGTCGGATGAGATGCTTGATCGGATCCGCGAGAGCTCGGCGCCGGTGCTTTCTGCGGGCGCGATGCCTGGCGATTATGTGTATAAACGCTCGGCGATGGTGGAGCTATCGGGTGGTGATCTCAAAGGGAAACGAAAGCTGCGGAGCAAGTTCTTGCGCGAGAATCCGGGATGGGTTGCGGCTCCGATCGGCGCGGATGATCTCGATGATTGCTACGCGCTGTTGTCGCTTTGGAGGCGTGCGTCTGACGAGCGGCACGAGGGTGAAGCGAATGAGTTGCTGATCGGTACTGATGTGCTGCGCGAGCGGGACGATCGGTTTACGCGGTGTTTGCTCGAGCATCTTGATGAGCTTGGGTTGGATTCGCTCGCGCTGCGTGTGGATGGGAAGCTCGTGGGGTTCACGATTGGTGAGCGGCTGGTTGGCAAGGGCGGCGCTGAGCAGGGCGTGATTTATGTGGAGAAGACGGACCCTGAGGTGGCGGGAACGCCTCAGTTTATCTTTTCGTATTTCTGTGAGCGTTGCTTTGAGGGGGTTGAGGAGATCAATGTGGGCGACGATTGGGGAATCGAATCTTTGCGGTACACGAAGATGAGTTATCGTCCGTCGCGGATGATGAGCAAGTCGGCGTTGATGCGTGAACCGATTGTTGAAGGGGCGGCTGTGGATCCGGGGGTGGTGCGAAGACTGGAGGCGCATCCGATGAGCACGGTTGTGTTGCGCGGTGCGGGAGAAGTGCGCGGTGAGCGGATCGAGGTGAGCATCCGGCGCGCTGTGCGTGATGATGCGATCGGGATCGCGGTGGTCGAGGCGTTGACCTTTGGTGAAGACGATCGGTTCACGCACAAGCAGATCAAACGGCTGATTGCGAATCCACGCGCGGTGGTGCTCGTCGCGCAGCGGAACGGGACGGTGGTTGGTTGGGTGGTGAGTTTGATCCGGACACATCGTCGTTGGAAGT
>JARGNC010000205.1:0-400 GCA_029212425.1 Phycisphaerales bacterium | reverse complement strand
GGCGCATCTATGGGGTTGCGGTCGATCCTTCGATGATGGGCCGCGGGATCGGGCGTTCGCTTCTTGAGGAGAGTCTGGAGACACTGGCGACTGTTGGGATCGGGCGGGTGTATCTTGAGGTTCGTGTGGACAACAAGACGGCGATCGGTCTGTACGAATCGCTTGGGTTCGTGAAGCTTGCGAACCTTGCGGATTACTACGGCGAGGGTGTACCTGGCGTGCGGATGCGGCGGGTTGATGGGTCGATCAGCCTTTGAGCAGTCGTTCGAGGTAGTGGATGTCTACGCCGCCTTTTTTGAAGTCTGAGTTCTGCATGAGCTGGGCGTGGAGGGGGATGGTGGTGTTGATTGGTCCGACTTCGTATTCGTTGAGGGCGCGGAGGGCGCGTTTGATGGCGGCC
>JARGNC010000204.1 GCA_029212425.1 Phycisphaerales bacterium | reverse complement strand
AGCCCGTGAACCTGACCGCTTCCCAACTCGCCCTCTCCGCTCCGACTCCGCACCGAACCCGCGAAGACGCGATGAAGGAAGGGTTCTCCCTGCTTATCTTGGTTTCCCTGCTGGGGGTTCTCGTCATCACGATGCTCACTATGTGGATGGTCATGCGGAGCAGCAGACGCAAACGTTCGCGGACCGAACCAGTCGCGACGGACATCAGCGTGGACGCATGGACGGAAGCCGCTCGTCGGATGGACGAAGCCCCTTCCGAGTTCGACGAAGACCTCTAAATCAGCGTCCCCTCATATCCATCTAATCTTTCTTTGGGAGCGAGTCGAGCCATCCCTGCGCTCGTTTGTGCCCCAGGTCCCGCGCTCGTCGTCCCCAGAGCACCGCATCCTCTCTTTGGTCCGCACGCTCTAACCACACTGCGGCATCGAACGCGGCTTGGGGAGCGAGTTCATCGTCACTGTGCAAGGTCGCAAAGTCGACCATGCGCGAAGCTGCGTCCGCGGGACGACCGATCATCCCGTAGCTCTCTGCGAGCAAGCGCATGGTTTCCGGGTCTTCCATCGCGGATTGGGGTAACGCGGTCAGCAGCTCGATCGCTCGCTCCGGGTTCCCATCGCGTTTCTGGATGCTTGCTTCAATGATTGTCCACGCGGCGACATGGGGTTCGAGTTTCCGCGCCTTCTCGATCTGCTGCTGTGCGATGGTGAGCTTGTTCTGACGGAGTGCGATCTTTGCCCATGTCGCGTAGATCATCGCGCGGTCCGGCGCGAGACGCGCGGCGATTGCGAGCGATGCTTTCGCTTGGTCGAGTTTGTTGAGCTTAAACTGGATATTGGCAAGGTACAGCGGGTAGTCTGCGTTGTTGGGAGCTGCTTCCATCGCCGCACGATAATGCGACTCAGCAAGCTCCGGCTCCCCAATCGTGTTCGCGAGGGTCCCCGCTTGGAACTGGGCCGCATGATCAACGCCGCTGGTGTGATCAATTGCTGCAACGATCTGCTCATACGCGTTGGGGAAGTCCTGCGTCATCATGTACAGATCAACCATCGCAAAGCGTAAATCAACATCCGATGGGTATTGTGCGATCGCCCCTTTGAGAATCGTCATCGCAGGACCAAACTCCTCCGCGGAGACATAGACCTGCACCGATTCGAGCACCTGCTCGATGGTCTGTGTCGGAGCGGACTCCTCTGTTGCTGCTTGGGGCTGAGTCTCCGCAGATTCGGAGGGGCTCGAGTCGCTCCGCTCCGCATCGGGATCAATCAGCAGGGATCTGCCGGCAAAGTAGATCAGCACCAGCGAGACTATTGCTGCGACGACCAGACCCAGCATTCCAGAGTCGATCGCACCGATCCGGCACGCTCGAAAGGGGCTGGATTTGATGCGAGACTTTGGGGTGGATTGGGGATTGCTCATCACACTCATTATCGTCGCCGCGTACACTGTTGGCACAGAGAATCCCCCACGAACTTGCCCCAGCTTGCCTGAATATGCCGGAAATGGACGAGATATGACCAACCCACCATCGACGACCCTTGAACCGATGTCCAAAGCGTACGACCCCGCGGCAACCGAACCCGCGATGTGGTCCAAATGGATGGATTCCGGTGCGTTTCACGCCGATCCCGATCGCGTGCTCAGCGGCGATGCTCGTCCCTACTGCATCCTGATCCCGCCTCCCAATGTCACGGCGGCGCTGCACCTCGGACACGCGCTCAACAACTCGATCCAGGACATCCTCGTCCGAGCCCATCGGATGAAGGGCTACGAGACCCTCTGGATGCCGGGAACGGACCACGCGGGGATCGCGACGCAAACGATGGTGGACAAGAAGCTCAAAGGCGAGGGCAAAGCGGGGATCGCAGAGTACAAGAAGAAGGAACTCGAAGGCGGGAACGGACGCGACGAGTTCATCGGACTGGTTCAGGAGTTCAAGGACGAGTTCGAGGGGCGGATCACGCATCAGCTCCAGACGATGGGGTGCTCGTGCGATTGGGAGCGTCAGCGCTTCACGATGGACGACATCTGCGCGAGGGCCGTGCGCGAGGCGTTCTTCCGATTGTTCAAAGACGGGCTGATTTACAGGGGCAAGCGCCTCGTCAACTGGGACCCCGTTACGCAGACGGCGCTCGCGGATGATGAAGTCGAGATGAACGATGTCGATGGGTTCTTCTGGTACCTGCGCTATCCGGTTGTGGACGACGCGGGAAACGAGACGGGCGAGCATGTCACCGTCGCGACGACGCGTCCGGAGACTTATCTTGGTGATACCGGGGTTGCGGTGAATCCCAAGGACCCGAACCACGCGAAGTTTATTGGCAAGCGTGTGAAGCTGCCGTTTGTTGGTCGCATCATCCCGATCATCGGGGATGATTATGTGGTCATGGCGGACCCCGAAAGCTCGGACTCGAAGGCAAAGTACGCGTCGGGGTTCCTCAAGGTCACGCCGGCGCATGATCCGAATGACTACATGATCGGACAGCGGCACGATCTGGAGATGATCAACATCATGGCGCCCGACGCGTCGATCTCCGATCAGCACGGATGGGAACGCGCCGAGAACAACGAGGGCGGCGAGCAGTTCGTGGGGTTGTCCCGCGAGGACGCACGCGCCGCGATCGAGCAGGCGTTCCGTGATGCGAACCTGCTGGAAGCGAAGAAGCCGCATAATCACGCGGTTGGGCATTCGTATCGGAGTCATGTACCGGTTGAGCCGTATCTGAGCGATCAGTGGTACTGCAAGGTGACGGACGACAAGCTCCGCGGCAACGCGCAGCGGGCGCTCAATCCAGAGCAACGCACGGAGCAGTCGATCAAGGACTGGGTCGAGTCGCGTCCCAAGATGATGACCGAGGGTTCCAACGACGGCACGATGTCGTTCTACCCAACGCGCTACGCGAAGACCTACGAGACCTGGCACGACAACCTGCGGGATTGGTGTATCAGCCGTCAGCTTTGGTGGGGGCATCGGATTCCGGTGTGGCATTGTCGAGTTGATTTTACTGATGAAAATGCTCCCGGTGGTTTGTGTTTGGAATGCTTGGATGATGTCTTAGAGGGACATCACATTGGCAATGGATGTTTCGCAGTGGCGATTGATTCGAACACGGGCGAGTCCCTGAGTTTTGATCATATTTTCCCTAAGAATGATGATGGCACACGAGGATTCTGTTGGGAAGGTGTAGTTGATCTCTTCGTGTGTGATATTTCTGATAAGGCACAAGAGAACTGGAGCAAAGACAACGGTTCAGGCTTGGTGTTCACCCAAGACCCCGATGTCCTCGACACCTGGTTCTCCTCCGCGCTCTGGCCGTTGTCGACGATGGGTTGGCCGGACGCTTTGGCGGCGAAGGACTCGTCGGGGGTTGCGGACTTTGAATCAATGCTCACTGCGTTCAATCCTTCATCCGTATTGACCACTGCACGCGAGATCATCACGCTGTGGGTCTCGCGGATGACCATGTTTAATCGGTACTTCCTTGGTGACGATCATGCCGGCAAGGCGCCGTTCAAGGATGTGTTCATCCACGCGATGATCCAGGACGGCGAGGGACGCAAGATGTCCAAGTCGCTCGGCAACGGCGTCGATCCGCTCGACATCATCCACTCCCACGGCGCCGACGCGATGCGCTTCACGCTCTGTCAGATGAC
>JARGNC010000203.1 GCA_029212425.1 Phycisphaerales bacterium | reverse complement strand
ACATGATCGTCCGGGAGGTTGATGATTTTGGCGAGTTCGTCGGGGTCGTATCCGACCATCGGGCAGGTGTCGTATCCGAGCGAGGTCGCGGCGAGCATGAGCGTCTGTCCTGCGAGACCAACCGAACGCATCGCTTCATCGCGTTCGAGTTGAGGGCTGTCGTGGTAGAATTTTTTGATGGATCCCACCAGCATGTCGGCGGTTTCTTTTTCTGCGTTGACCCAGTACCGCTCAGTGTCCTTGTTCCACGCTTTGAGATCCGCGGTGAGCACGACAAGCATGGATGCGTCGGTGAGCTGGGGTTGACCCCATCCGATCTCGCGGATCTTGGCGCGTTGTTCTGGGTCTTTCACGACGACGAATCGCCAGTTCTGGATGTTGAAGGATGTCGGGGCGAGCACGGCGTGCTCGAACAGGATTCGTTGATCCTCTTCGCTGATCTGCGCTGAGGTGTCGTAACTCCGCACCGATCGGCGGTTTTTGATTGCATCGAGCGTGTTCATGGTCTGGTCTCCGTGAGTTGACTGGGAGGGAACCCATCATGCTTGGCGTGTATTCCCGCATTCTGAACGATCGTTCTGAATCTTATCGTTTTCTGTATTGGTAGGCTATTTGCGATCGAAGAGGCGTTCGAGTTCGTCGATCGTGAGACGGACGGTTGTAGGCCGACCATGGGGGCAAGAGGCGGCTCGCTCGGTGGTGTCGCGGAGCGCGATGATGTCCGCGAGTTCGGTCTCGCTGAGTTTGTCCCCCGCTTTAATCGCGGCTTTGCACGACATCATGTCGAGGATCTCGTGCAGCGCTTCTTCCTTGGTGGGGACGAAGCCCTCGCGCTCGACGCGTTCGAAGAGTTCGTCGAGGAATGCGCCGGGATCGACATTTCTGGAGAGAAGGAAGGTTGGAACGCTGGAAACTCCTACAGATCTGGGGCCCATCGGTGCGGCGCTGATCCCGATGCGTTCGAAGAGTTCTTGGAGGTCGTCGAACTGGTCGATGATCGCGGGGGCAACCTCGACGACGATCGGGGTGAGGAGTCCTTGTTGTTCGAGGACACCTGATCCAGTGACGCGGGAGAGGAGCGTGTTGAACATCATGCGTTCGTGGAGCGCGTGCTGGTCGATGATGAGGATGCCATGCTCGTCTTGGCAGACGAGGTAGCTCGAGTGGACCTGGAGGACTTGGACGCTGTTGACGATTGGTGGGAGCAGGCGCTCTTCTTGGGTCGGCTGCGCTGGAGGACGCGGCGGATCGAAGCTTGGGAGATCAGGCGTTCGGAGCACCTCGGTCAGCTTGGATCGCAAGTCCGATGGGTTGCTTGCTGCAGCTTGATTTGTGCTGAGATACTCAACCATGCGATCGACTTGTTGCTCGACTGGTTGCAGGGCAGATTGCTGGACTGGCTGATACGCCGATGGTATGATCGCGGAGGGACCTCCCGCGTTTGGGAGACGCGAAAGGACTGTTGGGGTGACATCCGCTTGCATGAGCGCGTCGCGAACGCCGTGATACACGGCTCGGTGGACCATGGACTGGTCGCGGAAGCGGACTTCGAGCTTTGCAGGGTGGACATTGACATCCACAGCACTCGGCGCCATCTCGATCATGAGCACAGCGGTTGGGTGGCGTCCCGGTTCGATGAGTCCGCGGTACGCTTCGCGGATCGCGTGCTGGACAGTGCGGTCGCGGATGGTGCGTCCATTGAGGAAGACATGTTGTGCTTTGGAGGTTGCACGCGCGATGGAGGGGAGTCCGACGAGTCCCCACATGAGGACGCCTCGCGCGTTGTCGAACTGATCGACATTGACCTCTACGAGCTGGGATTCGAGTTCTTTGCCGACGATTGCGAGGGCGCGCTCGCGTGGAGATTGGTTTGGTGGGAGGTCGAGCTTGACCTTGTCGTCTCCTAGACAGCGGACCCCGATGGAGGGATTGGCCATCGCGAGGTCGCGGAGCCATTCGAGGCAGCGGGTTTGCTCGGTGGTTGGGGTGCGGAGGAACTTACGGCGTGCGGGGGTGTTGAAGAACAGGTTGCGGACTTCGATGCTCGTCCCGACGGGACAGCCGGTTGGTTTGGGATCGTTGATCGAGTCCCCGGCGGCGTGGATCTCTCGTCCTTCGTCGTGGTCGCGGGTTCTGGACTGAATGGTGACGCGTGCGACTGATGCGATGGACGCGAGGGCTTCGCCGCGGAATCCCATCGTGGAGATCCGATCGAGGTCGTCGGACTCTGTGATTTTGCTGGTTGCGTGGGGCGCGAGGGAGAGTTGGATTTGGTCTGGGTGGATGCCGTGTCCGTTGTCGGTGATGCGGATGAGTTCGATGCCGCCTTGCTCAAGTTCGACGGTGATCTTTGTCGCGCCTGCATCGATGGAGTTTTCGACGAGTTCTTTGAGGACTGACGAAGGACGCTCGATGACTTCACCCGCGGCGATTTGGTTCACCAACAGCGGCGGGAGTTGGCGGATGATCGGCTTGGCGAGGGTCGTTTCAGTCACACAAGATCATACGCGTGGATTCCTGCGGGCTCGCGGATCATGCACTAGGATGTGAGCATGAGTGACTCCATTTTTTCCAAAATCATCCGTGGTGAAATCGACGCACACAAGATCTACGAGGACGATTTCGTCATCGCGATTCTTGATATTGGGCCGTTGTCTGAGGGACACGCACTGGTGATCCCCAAGGAACCCGCTGCGACGATTGACGAGCTTTCCGATGAGCATTCAGCGGCAATCGGACGGGTGCTTCCACGGATCGTCCGTGCGATTAAGAAGGTTACGGGTGCGACAGCACTCAACATCCTGCAGAACAATGGGGCGCAGGCGGGGCAGGCTGTGGATCATGTGCACTTTCACATCATCCCTCGCTATGTGGATCGTCCCGATGGGATCGGATTGCTGGTGGACTGGAACGCGGGATCGCTTTCACAGGAAGCGGCTCTCGAGCTGGGCAAGCAGATCAAACGATTGCTCTGACTGATTCCGGATATCAGTTTGAATCAGCAATCAATCGCGTTTGCTCAACGGGGAGATTGATCTTGCCTTGGGATGTTTGCATCCGGATGTTTTTGAGTGGGTCGATGCTCAGGACTTTGCCGGTGTGTGGGGTGTTGTTGTGAATGAATTTTTGCGTGGTGCCGAGCAGAGCATCGTTTTCGTTCCAATGGTCGCGAACTTCGTTTTCGGATGCAACAGCGAACCAATGGTGGAGCGAATCAATGAGCGTGCACGCGAGGTCGATCCGCGCAACATCGCATCCGAGCTGATGCAGTGAGATCGCAGAGTGCTGAATGCTTGGTTGGAAATCGGATTCGGTTTGCGTGCAGTTGATCCCGATCCCGATGACGATGGAATCGCGCGAATGCTCGACGAGAACGCCCGCGATTTTGCGTGGTGCTGAGTCCCCCTTCGTGACCACGATGTCGTTGGGCCATTTGATCTTTGTCGTTGGTGCAAAGTGTTGGACTGCGTCCAGAGCCGCGAGTCCGGCGCGTGCGGCGAGGTTTGGATTGTTGAGCTTGAGGAACTCGGGACCGATCGCGAGCGAGCAAGGGAGCGTGCGTCCAGAGGCATCGAACCAGTTGTTGGCGCGCTGTCCGCGTCCCATTGTTTGGTTGGACGCGACGACGAGGGTCGGCGGATGATCTTTCGGGAGACCGATGCACGCGCGCGCCGCGGCATCTTGGGTGCTTTGGGTTTCACTGAGCACGATGACGCGA
>JARGNC010000202.1 GCA_029212425.1 Phycisphaerales bacterium | reverse complement strand
CCAACGAGAGCAGGGTGTTGATCGCGTCCAGGCGTTGATCTTCGTCGCCGGTAGTGATTCGGGTACGGGCGTCGATGAACCGGGCGAGTGGTGGGAGCTGGGTTGTATCGATCGGGGTGTTGGTGTGGGCGTAGAAGAACAGTCGTGCAATGGAGTCGTCGATCTGGGTGGTGTGTGTCGTGAGCGATTCACGGAGGGCCAGGAGTGGATAGAGCGGGTCGGGGCTTGATGAGTTGATCGCTCGGAGCGACCTTGATTCTGCGAGGAGGATCGCCCAGGCGGGGTCGGTTGTGAACGGGGGTTGATTGGTGAGGTCCGAAGAGATTGATGAGATCGACGCGAGGGTGAGGATCGCGCGGGCGACAGTGAGCTCGGAGAGTTTGAGCTGGGCGCGTTCATCGATCAACAGATTGAGATCTTCGATCGCGATCATGGTCTGGTTGGTGTTGGCGTTGAGCTGGGCGAGAACGATGCGCCGCCGGGCGTCGAGGTCGGGGGAGACGAATACGGATTCATCGAGGGTATCGATGATCTGGTCGAGACCTGTTCTGGTTTCTTGGGACTGGTGCGAGTGGAGGAGCTCGGCTTCGCCCTGAAGGAGGGCGGTGCGGGGGTCCTCAGGGTCGGCGGCTTGCAACAGCGCATCGATGCGGCTCAACGCGCTTTCGATGGCGGAGCGGTCGGCGCGCGTTTGGATTGAAGTGGCAGCGCGGTAGAGGGCGCCGGATGCTTTGAGCGACGCGAGCTGATCTTCGGCGGAACTCAGGCGTGCATCAGCGGTGGTCGTTACGGTGTTCACTTTGGGGGGTTCGGGTTTGGAGAGCTGGTTGTAGGTGATGATCTGGTGGTCGTTGTGTCCGTCGCCGTGGAAGACACCGATGGTGCGCATGATCCCGGTTGGGTCCTCGTCGAGGAGTTGGATGGTTTTGATCACAGCGGGCCGAGTCCCTGAGATCGGATCAAGCGGGTTGAGCTGATCGAGCTGTTGACGGACATGCTTGAGTCCACCTGCCCAGGGTGCTTCGGTGCGTTCGATGCCTCTTGAGATGAGCAGGACCATGTCGGGTTTGAGCTTGAGTGCCGCTTCGAGACCATCGACGGGATTTGAGCGACCTTGTGCGGGCATCTGTGTGATCCAGTCCGCGACGATCTGCTTGTTGTGGCGCGTGGCGCGTGGGAGCTTGTTCTTGGTTGTTTCCAGCGAAGGGGAGATGTAAGTGGAATCACCGAGCTTGCGGAACGCGATGACCTGGAACCGCTGGGTCGGGCTCAGGCGGTCGATCGACTGGAGCAATCGTTCGCGGATGTAGGTGAACGAAGTCAGCGTCGCGCCCGACGCATCAACCACATAGACGATCGAACGAGCAGCGCCGGTCGAAACTCCCGCAAAGCTGATCGGTGCGGGCGCGTTGCTGGGTTCCGCGGCGAGTGATGTCGACTGGTTGCCCAGTTGTTCGAGCGTCGCGGCGCTCATCGCTTGTGTAGAAACAGGGGTTGGTTCGGAGAGTGCTTTGGCGCTGCGGTCGAGCACGCTCGGCGATGGTTGCGGAGTCGGAGCGGAATCCCGCTTGGGTGTATCGGTTGAGTCCGAATCTTCTTCTTGCGTTTGCAGTGCAGGAGGCGGCGCGGTGAACTCGAGCTCCGCGAGTGGGATGCGTTTGGATTTGGGCTGGGGACTTGCGAGCGACGCGGCGCGCGATCCAACCACGATCAGCAATCCGACCAGCGTCGCGTGGATCAGCAACGAGACCCCTGGAGGGAGGGCCCAGCTCAGGATCGATTTTCGGGTCGTCACGCTGGATTCTACGGGCTCAGGTGCGTGGGTGTTCAGAAGTTGGCAGACAACCCATTACGGCGTTGGATTTTGCTGCGGAGGTGGTGAACGGTCGAACTCGCCTCGCTCGTGGGGTTTGGCAGGTGCTTCGGGCTTCTGCTTGGGTGCTTTGGGTTGTACAGGTCGTGATTCGCCTGAGACATACGGATCACGACGGCCGGGACGGAAGATCATGCGATCGAGCGAGAGTGGTCCCGCGCCGAGCAGCGCGACGCTGAGCGTCATGGTGACGATCGCAAGCTGCCAGAGCAGGATGGAGTATGAAGCGGGGTTCCAAGGATCTGGGGTGTTTGGAATAAAGCCGAGGATTGCATCGGTGGATTGGAGTGCGGCTGGACCGATGTGCGTGGTCCACATCGCGACGAGCATCACAATGCACAACGACAGGGCGCTAAAGCGGGTGAGGAATCCGATCAGCAGGAACGCGCCGCAGACGAGTTCAGTGATCGCGGTTGCCCACGCTGCGATGACCGGGACTCTGCCTTGTCCCATCCATGACGGAACGATCGGAGTGATGGGTTGTGAGTCCTCGGTGAGTCCCGGAGAGCATGCACGATCGAGCAGGAGCGCGATGTTGTAGAGATTCCGGTAGGTGACCGGCTCTGGGAAATCGGAACCAACAGCTGGAGCGGTGGTCTGGGCGATGTTGCGGAACGAGACTTGGTGGGAGTTTGCGTTGGTTTGTTGTTCGAGCATTGGATCCATCGGCAGTGATGCGGATGGGTCTGAAGGGTCTGCTGCAGGTTCGTCTGCTTGGATCTCGGATTCGGACTGTGCATCAAGCTCATCAAGGATCGGTTCAGCATCGGGGAGTGGATTGATTGGCTCGTCGATGGTTTCGGGTTCCAGGACGATCGGGTTTTCTTGGATGAAGGTGACCCCAAGATTGGCAAGACGAGCGGCGTTGTCCCCATCGGTGGTGGAGGTCCCGACGAGCTTTGCGGTTCCTGCCCAGAGGAAAGTCAGTGCGAGGGTGAGGCGCAGGAGGAACGATGGGAGGGTGAGGGCGATATGGTCGCGGCAGCGCATGGGATTCTCCTGAAGCGGAGTGATGTTTGGTGGGGTTGAGGCGCACCAGCGATTGGCGTGGTGTACCATTCCCCACAACTTGACAATATACCGGGTCTATCGGCCATTCGATCCTGATTTGGCCTCTATTAGAGCGGTAAAGTATGCCGATTGATGGGTTTGGGCCTAGAAGTGTTGGTCTTGGATCTTGTCAATGACGCGGGTGTGGCGGAACTGGTAGACGCGCCAGATTTAGGTTCTGGTGGGCATAGCCCGTGCAGGTTCGATTCCTGTCACCCGCATTGAGTTTCCCGAGCGATCGGAGCATAAAAAAGCCCCCAGTAGATGCTGGGGGCTTTTGCGTTCAGGGGGTTGTGTACTTTATGGGCAGCTCTCGCCGTAGCTGCTGAGGAACAGGGAGATGTCGAGGAAGTTGAAGCTCCCATCGCTGTTGAGGTCAACCAGCGGGTCCATATCGCCGTAGAGCGCGAGGAACATCGAGACATCGAGGAAGTTGAGACTCCCTGAGAAGTCGAAGTCGGTGTCACAGACGGCACCCACACGGATCTCGTTCTCGAAGTATCCGACCTTGAAGCTCAAACGAGGATCGAGCGGAGCAGGCGGCGCGATGATGGTATCGAATGAACCGGTGACTCCAGCATCCGCGGTCACGATGACCGCGACCCATGCTGTAGATGGATTGAATCCATCGATGAGCGAGAGGTCGAGCACGCCGTCGGCATGGAATGTTGAGGCGGAATCGATTGTGTCGTTGACTCCGATGTTGGAGACTTCAACTTCGTAGGTGCTCGTGTTGGTGAGGTTGATGGGTTGGTTCGCCTCCATTTCACCAGTGGAGAATCCTGGCGCGATGGTTCCCTCGATGGTGATCGGTGCGTTGAC
>JARGNC010000201.1 GCA_029212425.1 Phycisphaerales bacterium | reverse complement strand
GGGGAGGTGGAGGAGTCCCGCTTCAAATACGAACTTCTCGTACTGCGCCAGCGACATCTCCGCGTCCTGCGCGGATGCGAGTGTCGGGTACTGTGTCCCGCACCATCGCAGGTTCCCAGCTGCGGCTCGTTTCAAGAAGGTATCCATCCGAGGACCATTGGCAACCCGGTGCATCGCGAGCTTCTTGGAATCCACGCGCGAGAGCGACTTGGTGTTCACATCCGCCCACAATCCGATGCTCACATCGACCGTCTCCGTCAAGAACATCTCGACGGGATTGAGAAACTTGAGTTGTTCCTCAGACCCATGCTCATACAAGAGATCCGCGAAGGTGGAGTTCCGCATCGACCAGAACGGATGACCGCCCGCTTTGAGGACCGCCGCGTACACCGCCTCGATCATCGGCAGCGCGATTGGGTCCGCACCGATCGCGACCAGATCGCCCTTCTTCACCTTCGTGGAATACCGAACAATCACCTCTGCGAGCTTATCAAGCCGTTGGTCACGCATATCACATCCTTCATCATCAACAAATAGAACAAACCTACGAGAAATCAAGGGTAGTCATCCCCGAACCCCTCGGCCCGCGATGCGTACACTTCTACTCATTTCAGACACACACAACCCTCCAAACGGAGCACACGACATGACTTCCAATCGTTCATTCCCCATCGCGATCCTCATCGCCGCATTCGTCATCGCTGGCGCGATCATCGCACAACCCGCGACAGGCACCAAAGCACGCACCATCGGTCAGGGAGAGATCGGCGTCGTCGATATCTACCACCTCGTGGACATCCTCATCATGTCCGATGACGCGAGCGACCAGCGTGCACAGTTCGAAGCCGACGGCAACGCACAAATCACCCAGTACGAACAACGCCTCATCGGGATCCAAACCCAAATGCAAGGCATCTCGCAAGACGACCCGCAAGCCGCTCGCCTCATCAGCGAATACCAGCAGGTCAACCAGCAGATCCAGCAAGCAACAAACCAGATCAACAACGGCTACCAACAACTCCTCGCGAACCAGATCGCTGATGCATATGTCACCATCCACGCCGCGACCAACGAAGTCTCCGCACAAGAGGGATACACCTTTGTCCTCTCCACCCGTCGCGGAGCTGACCTTGTCCAGACCTCAACCCTCACAGGCGTGACCCAAGAGATCCTCGCTCGCCCACTCGTCACCCCACCAGAAGCGGTCGACATCACCGACGCGGTCCGCATCCACATGGGACTCCCAACACTCGAAGAGATCACCGCTCAGATCGAAGCGGAGCAAGCGGAAGCCGCAGCAGCTACAGAAGCACAACAGCTCAAAGCGGAACTCGACGCGGCAAACCAAGCAGAAGAAACCGATCCAACCCCAGCGACCGAGATCACCGACGAATAATCGCTGAGGATCAATCGACCGCAAGGTCAATCACAACTTATTCAACATCCCCAAGCACCTCGAGCATCGGCCCGAGGTGTTTTTCATAGTTCTTCCACCGCTGCCTGCTCGTCTTGTACAACGGCTGACGCACCTGCCCCGCACTCGCAGTGTGCACCGAAGACTTGCTCTTGTGATGCTCCAAACACGCCTTGTTGAAATCAAGACCGATATGGTCAAGCATTGCCCGAACCCTCGGCTCAGGATCAGCGGTCAACTCCTCGTAGCGAGACTCAAAGATCGGCGCATCGAGTACCTCGCCCCAATGCTCCATCGTCTTCAGATACCCGAGATACTGCTCCGCGCAGGTCGCAAGATCGTTCGCGTATCGCAAACCTGGACCAAAACGCTGGAAATAGATCGACAAACAGGTGTCCCGAGCATCACGCGTGCAATGCACAATGCTCGCCCCAGGGAGCATCCGCATGATCGGACCAAGGAACAAATAGTTCTCAGGCATCTTATCAATCACACGCAAAATCTTGGGATCAGGATACGCAGACTTCAACGAAGCAAGATACCGCTTCCCACCAGATGCAAGAATCTCATCGCTCAAATCTTCAGGCCCCTTCGAACCAAAGATCTCGTTCATGATTGGGCTCTCACCAACACCGCCCGCTTGCGGATGCGCCCCGATCACCTGCTCCGTCAGTGTCGTTCCAGAACGAGGCATCCCCACCACCAACACACACCGCGAACCATCAATCGGCTGCACAGCAAGCCCCTCAACCGCATCCTTGGACCAACGACCAAGATGCATGTCAAAGTCCACCGCTTTCCCCGGATCGGTCATCTTGTTCGCGGTATCAAACGCCGCGAACGCATCGTCGTACTCTCCCACCGAATCGAGCAGATGCCCAAGCGAGAACAACAACTCGCTGCGACGGACCCGCTCGATCGACGAATCTTCAAGCGTCGCACGGATCAGATCAATCGCAGGCCCCTGCCGTTTGAGCTCCCGAGCAAGCGTTCCATAGATCATCACAATCGCGGGATCGCGCGAAGAAACTTCGAGCGCCTGCTCGACAATCCCCATCGCTTTCTCCGATTGCCCACGAGACTGCAGCACCCGTGCCTTGAGCGCCACAGCTCGGCCGTTCCCCGGACTCACGCGCAGAATCTGATCGAGCGCCTTGTGCGCATCACCCAACCGATCAAGACGACGATACAACATCGCAAGATCACACAGCGTATCGGGATCACCCGGATTGAGCTTGTCTGCAAACTCCAAGTGCCGAACCGCTTCAGAGCTCTGATCAAACAACATCAGCGAATACCCAAGCATCCGCAAGACCTGCGGATCACGAGGCGTCTTCTCAAGCTGCTCACGCAGCATCGCGATCGCTGTTGGATACTCAGACGCCGCGAGCAACGAACGGACACGCTCGATGACCCCTGCATGACTCGACATTGGATTGTGAAAGGAACTCATATCTTCAAAGACTCCCATCCGATACACCACTGCTCGCCATCACACCATCGGCATACGGCCCAAGCGCATCAAGCAGCGGACCAAGATGCCGCTCATAGTTTTTCCACCGCTGCTTGCTCGATTGATACACCGGCTGACGAACCTGCATCGAGCTCGCGGTATGCACATGCCCCCCGCTCTCATGGAACCGCAAACACGCTTCATCAAACTCGATGCCGATAAAGTCGAGCAGGTCTCGCGTGTGCCGCTCCTGCTCGCTCACAAACTCTTCATAAACACTGGTAAACACAGGAATCTCAAGCCGCTTCGTCCAGTAGTCCATCATCTCCCGATGATGCACATACTGCGACCCAAGCAACCCCAGATCCCGCGAGAACAACACATTGGACCCAAAGTTCTGGAAGTACGCGCTCAAGCAACAATCCCGCGGATCACGCAGCGCATGAATCACCTTCACCCCAGGCAAAACCTTGCTCACCAAACCAAGGTCCTTCTCCGTCCCCATATGCTTATCGACCACCCGAAGCGCATCCACCCCAACACGATCATCGAGCAACGAGAGGTATTCTTTCGCGTACGAATCAATCCGATCCTGATCCAGATTGCTCGCCATTGTCCGATTCACCATCTGCAGCAGCAGCGGACACTCCCCAACACTCGCCCCGCGCGGATGCGAGCTGATCACCCGCTCCGTCAGCGTCGTCCCAGAGCGAGGCATCCCCGCGATCAACACGGGACGCTCGTCATGAATCGTCGACTTGGGAATCCCCGCGAGCACCTCCGAAGACCACGCGCTCTGCATAGATTCGCTGTGCACAGTCTTACCAGCATTGTGCGCCCCGTTCGCAGCAACAAAGCATTCAAACGCGCGGTCATAC